>CAJOHP010000027.1 GCA_905234355.1 uncultured Prevotella sp.
CTTCACATCGCCCACGCAGTTTATGGCGCAGCGCAAGTCCACCATCGACGAGGCATGGCCAGGCGACATCGTGGGACTGCCCGACACGGGAGGCGTCTTCAAAATAGGCGACACGCTCACCGAGGGCGAACAGTTGCACTTCAGGGGACTGCCCTCGTTCTCGCCCGAGCTGTTCAAGTACATAGAGAACGACGACCCGATGAAGTCGAAGCAGCTGCAGAAGGGCATCGACCAGCTCATGGACGAGGGCGTGGCACAGCTCTTCGTCAATCAGTTCAACGGGCGCAAGATTATCGGCACCGTGGGACAACTGCAGTTTGAAGTCATACAGTACAGGCTTGAGAATGAGTATAACGCCCGTTGCCGATGGGAACCCGTCCACCTCTACAAAGCCTGCTGGATCTCAGGCGACGACGTGCAACTCGATGCCTTCAAGAAGCGCAAGTATCAGTATATGGCCAAGGACAAGGAGGGCCGCGATGTCTTCCTGGCCGACTCGGCCTACGTGCTGAGCATGGCACAGCAGGATTTCGAGCACATACAGTTCCACTTTACCAGTGAGTTCTGAGCGACACACCCCTAACCATTGCCGGGCCGTACTCCCGGCTACTCAACCGACAAGATGACAAGAGAAGAAGACATTCGGCGAGCAGTGGAAGTGCTGCGCCAGGGCGGGGTAATCCTTTATCCCACAGACACGGTGTGGGGCATCGGTTGCGATGCTACCAACGACGAGGCCGTCAGGCGAGTGTATCACATCAAGCAGCGCGACGACTCCAAGGCACTCATCTGCCTCGTCGACAGCGATGCCCGTCTGCAGCGCTACGTGAGGCAGGTGCCCGACGTGGCGTGGCAGCTCATAGACAGCGTGAAGGACACCGGCAGCCGACCGCTCACACTCGTGCTCGACGGCGCCGTCAACCTGGCCCCCAGCCTCATTGCCGACGACGGCTCCATAGCACTGCGCATCACCCAGGAGCCGTTCTCTAGGGAACTATGCTACCGATTCCAGAAAGCACTCGTCTCTACTTCGGCCAATATCAGCGGACTACCGCCGGCACAGAACTACTGCGACATAGACCCCAGGCTGATCGACCTCGTCGACTATGTGTGCTTCTCCCGCAGGCAGGAGCACAAACCCCACGCACCGTCGGGCATCATCAGGCTGCGACAGGACGGCGAGGTGACGATTATCAGGTGAGAGGCGGCCTGTCATGATGTGAGCGAAACAGTTAATTTACTGAAAATATTTGTCGCAACCGAGGAAATTGCCTATCTTTGCGGCTGTGAACAGTATAAAAAAAGAAAGGTTCTAAGAATATGAAAAAACTGATTGCATTGCTTTTGCTGGCTGTATGCCAGCTGTCGGCAGGATATGCCCTGTCGGCACGCCAGGTGCTCGACAAGTGCGCACAGACACTCAACGCACCAGAGGGACTTCAGGCCGACTTCTCTATGACGAGTGCCCAGTATGGCTCGGCCAGCGGCACCATTGCCATCAAGGGACGCAAGTTTCATGCCTCCACACCGATGGCCTCGATGTGGTTCGACGGCACCACGCAGTGGACCTATATGAAGAAAAACGACGAGGTAAGCGTGACCACCCCCACCGAGACCCAGCTGCAGGCATTCAACCCCTATAACTTCATCAATATCTACAAGAAAGGATACAAGCAGACCATGACCACCAGTGCCACGGCCTACACCGTGCACCTCACGGCCGAGAAACAGGGCGCACGGCTGAAGGAGCTCTTCATCACCGTCGACAAGAAGAGCTATCAGCCCTCCGAGGTGAAGTTGCTGCAAGGCACCAAGTGGACCACCTTCACCATCAGCAACCTCAGGAAGGTGAGCCTGGCCGATGCTGCCTTCCGTTTCAACTCCAAGGATTTCCCCACGGCAGAGGTCATCGACCTGCGGTAGCGAGCGCCACCTATGAGATAATACTTAACACAGCGATACAATGAACCGCCTGCTACTCTTTCGCCTCTTGCGTCGCAACAATCAGCTGAGCATACGCCGTTCGCCCGCCTTTGAGCAGAACATGATAGCCAAGGTGCTGATGGGGCTGGGGGCCGCCTTTGCCGCCATCTATCTCATCTTCTTCGGCGTGATGTTTGGCGCGATGGCCCATGAGGCCGACTCTGCCAACGTCATCGTGCTCATCCTGCCGCTGCTGCTGCTCTTCGACTTCGGAGCACGCTTCGGCATCCAGCAGACGCCCGCCATGCTCGCGAAGCCTTATATGCTCCTGCCGCTGCCGCGACACAGCGTGATAGAGACGTTTCTGCTCTCGGCCACGCTGAGCGGGTGGAACATGCTGTGGCTGTGCCTCTTTGTGCCCTATGCCGTCATCGCACTGGCTGGCGGCTTGCCCGTGGCATCGGTGCTCGCAGTGGGCGCAGGGGGCATGCTCATGGTTATGTGCAACAGTCAGTGGTATCTCTTCGTGCGCACCATGGTCGCACGCTCACTGCTATGGTGGCTCCTGCCTGCTGCACTCTATGCAGCCTATCTCGTGCCCATGCTGCTCGACGACAAGCTTTCACTCTTCAGCCGTATGGCCGATGTCGTGGCCGACGACCTGCCTGCTGGCATCTTACTCTTGGTGGCTGCACTGCTCCTGGCGGGCATGCTCGCCATCAACCGCCACATGCAGTTCCGCTTCGTCTTCGAGGAAATAGCACGCGAGGAAAAACGCGAAGGCGCCATGAAGCACGTCACAGAGCTGTCCTTCCTCGAGCGTTACGGACAGGCCGGCGAATACCTGAAACTCGAGATGAAATCCATCATGCGCAACAAGGCCATACGTGCACGTGTGGTGATGAGCCTCGCCCTCGTCGTCATGCTTGTGGCCATCATCACCTTCACCCACATGTACGACGGATTCCTCATGCTCAACTTCTGGTGCTACTACTGCTTCAGCATCTACGGACTGACGGCACTTGTCAAGGTGATGGGCGCCGAGGGCAACTACATCGACCTGCTCATGACCCACCGCGAGAACATCCTCTCGCTGCTCAGGGCCAAGTACTATTTCCACGTGGCTGTGCTCCTGGTGCCCCTCGTGCTCACCGTGCCCGCAGTCGTGGCAGGCAAGTTTCCGGTACTTATGGTCGTGGCCTACACCCTGCTCACCTCGGGAGTGCTCTATTTCGTCATGTTCCAGCTCGGCGTCTACAACAAGCAGACCTTGCCGCTGAACCAGAAAATCACGGGAAAGAACAATGTGGAGAACGGATTGCAGCTCATCGTCGAGCTGGTCGCTATGTTTGCACCTATACTCCTCGTGGCCGTACTACTGCTGCTCTTCAGCGAGACCGTGGCCTACATCGGCATAGCGGCCATAGGGCTCATCTTCACCCTCACTCACCCCTGGTGGCTACGCAATATCTACGAGCGCATGATGGAGCGCAAATATGAAAATCTCGAAGGCTTCCATGCCTCACGCTGACAGAAGATACTACTCTCACACACAAAAAACAAACTCATCTACCAAGCAAATGAAAAAACGTATCCTCGCATCCCTTACTGCCCTCATGCTTCTGGGGACAGGCATCGTCTGGGCCGACAAGACCCAGGAGCTCATGGTCAATGGCGAGCTGGTGACGCAGACTGTGGACCGCATCACCTTCGAAGGCGACAACGTCGTGCTACACTTCACCGGCCAGGGCACTCAGACCGCCGACATGGACGACGTCGAGCTCAAGTTCATACCCGGCACGGCCACCGGCGTGCACTGTCTGCGCGATGTCGTGACCGACCGTCTCGACATCAGCGGACTGCTGCCTGGCACCAACGTCGCCGTGCTCGATGCCTCCGGACGGCAGGTGCTCACCGCCAGGGCCGAAGAGACACGCATGATGCTCTCGGCAAAGACACTCAAGAGCGGCGTCTACCTGCTGAAGGCAGGCAAGACGATTGTGAAATTCGTGAAGCGATAACCACCAAAGACCACACTGCAATGAAAAAGACCACCATACTCACCATGCTGTCACTCATCCTGGCAGCAACAGCCGGCGCACAGACAGCCACCCACGACGTGGCACGCAGCACTGCCAGCAGCCAGGCATGCCTGTCGCTCGACGACAAGCAATCCAGATACTACAACACCGAAGACCTGTCGGCCATCGACGTCGAGGGCACCACCGTCAGGGTCGTCACCAAGACACAAGACGTCGACGTCTATCCAGGCAACGTCGCTGCCATCACCTTCGCAAAGAAAACAGTCGGCGCCCTGCAGCTCAACGAGGCCAAGGGATGGCTCGAGTCGCTCTATGCCGAGTGGCCGCTTATGGACGGCGCCAGCTCATACAACGTCTATGTAAGGGGCGGACAGTATGCCGACTTCACCCTGATAGACCAGCAGCTCGTGCGTAGCTACGGCACCTACGCCCGTGCCGACGTCGTGGGACTGAAGCCCGCTGCCGACTATGCCGTCAGGGTAGTGCCTGTGGCCGACGGCACAGAGCTCGCCGACAAGGCGGCACAGGCCGAAGGCATCGAGGTGAAGGCCTACGACCGTACCGGCTATGCACACTTCAACTATACCAAGGGCGTAGGCGCCTACAACGACGACGGCACGCTCAAGCAGGGCGCACAGGTCATCTACGTCAGCGCGGCCAATGCCAAGACCGTCAAGGCACGGCTCAGCAGCGGCGAGGTCACCGGCTTGCAGGCCATACTCGCCGCCTACGAGAAAGGCAACGAGACCACACCACTCGCTGTACGCATCATTGGCACCATCAGGACGGCCGACATGGACGCCTTTGAGAGCTCGGCCGAGGGCATACAGATCAAGGGGCGCAAGGCACACTCCGACCTGCACATCACCGTCGAGGGAATCGGACGCGATGCCACCATCTACGGCTTCGGATTCCTCTGCCGCAACACACGCAGCCTGGAGTTCCGCAACTTCGCCATCATGCGCTGCATGGACGACGGCATCTCTGTCGACACCGACAACAGCCACCTCTGGATGCACCATCTCGACCTCTACTACGGAAAGCAGGGCTCTGGCGACAAGGCCAAGGGCGACGGCGCCATCGACATCAAGGGCAACTCGCAGTACGTCACCATGGCCTACTGCCACTTCTGGGATACAGGCAAGAGCAACCTCTACGGCATGAAGAGCGAGAGCGGACCCAACTACCTGAGCTACCACCACAACTGGTTCGACCACAGCGACTCACGACATCCACGCATCCGCACCATGAGCGTGCACGTCTTCAACAACTACTACGACGGCAATGCCAAATACGGTGTGGGCGTCACCACCGGCGCCTGCTGTTTTGCCGAGAACAACTACTTCCGCCATGCCCATGACCCACTGCTCTCCTCCCTGCAAGGCACAGACGCCAAGGGCGACGGTACCTTCTCCGGCGAGGACGGGGGCATCATCAAGGCCTATGGCAACGTCTATGCCGAGACGGCAGGCAGCAGCTACTACGTGCCCGTCACCTGGCAGCAGAACAGCAACAGCTTCGACTGCTACGACGCCGCCACACGACAGGAGCAGGTGCCTGCCACCGTGAAGACCCTTGTGGGAGGACACACCTACAACAACTTCGACACCGACCCCGCCCTCATCTACGACTATACCCCCGATGCCGCAGCCGATGTGCCTGCCATCGTCACAGGCTACTACGGCGCCGGACGACTCGGCCACGGAGACTGCCAGTATCTGTTCGACAATGCGACCGACGATACCGACTACGACATCAACACCCGTCTCGCGGCCCTCATCGACGGCTACAAGACATCGCTCGTGAGCATCTACGGCGATATTGACGCCGGAAGCGGCGAGCAGGGAGGCCAGGGCGGCGAGCAGGGAGGCGAGGTGACGCCAGAGCCCGTAGAGGGCACCATCCTCTGCACCTTCGACAAGAGTGGCACGCCCAGCAGCACCTTCTTTACCGTCAGCGGAAATGGCTCCAACAGCAAGGGGATAGCTACCATCGACGGGCAGCAGTACAACACCTGTCTGAAGATGGAGAAGGAAACCAGCATCAAGTTCGTCACCGACAAACCCATGCTCCTCACCCTCTACTTCGGCGATACCGAGACTGCCAGCATCAAGATCAACGGCGTGAAGAAGACATCGTCGACCAGCACCTACAGCGAGCAGCTTGCCCCCGGCAACTACGAGCTGACGAAGGCCGACACGCGCAACCTCTTCGGCATCAAGCTCCAGCCCGTAGACTGATGAGACGCACGCTCCCGTCGCTTCTGCTCCTGCTGGGACTGCTGCAGCCTGCCGTGGCGCAGCAGTTCCAGCAGGAGTTTGGCAATGCCCGCAAGCCTTTTGCCGAGGTCGTTGCCCTGCCCAGCCATGCCGACAGCCGCTACCTCCCCGGTGAGCAGGCTGAGCTGCGCCTGGTGGCACGTGAGGGCGGCGCTCCGCTCCACGGCGTCAAGGTCTATTACAAGGCCGGGGCTGAGATGTTTCTGCCCGAGACGCCCGATAGCGCTACCTTTATAGACGGCGAGGCCCGGCTGCCTATGGGCACTCTGAGCGAGCCGGGCTTTCTCGCCTGCCACTATGAGTTCCTGACGTCCGACGGCAAGAAGCACAGCGACCTCATCAAGCTGGCCTTTGCCCCCGAGCAGATACAGAGCTTTACCGCCACGCCGCACGACTTCACACAGTTCTGGCGGCACGCCCTCGCCGTCGCACGGCGCGTGCCGCTACAGCCTGCCTATACCCCCGTGACCGATGCCACCGACAGCCTGGTAGAGACACACCTCGTGCGACTCCGTGTAGGCCCCGACAAATGGATGAGGGGCTATCTCACACAGCCACGCGACGGCAAGAAGCACCCCGTGGTGCTCTGTCCGCCAGGTGCCGGCAGCCAGAAGATCCACCCCAGCGACTATTTCGCCCGCAGAGGCATGATCTACCTGAAGATAGAGATTCACGACAACGACCCCCTGCAGCCCGACAGCCTCTACGACATCGTGAGCAAGCAGCGCTGCGAGGGCTACACCCACCGTGGCATAGAGCGGCCCGACACCTATTATTATAAAGACGTCTATGTGGGCTGTGCACGCGCTGTCGACTTCCTTTGTTCGCTGCCTGGATGGGACGGACAAAACGTCATCGTCACCGGTGGCTCACAGGGCGGGGCACTCACCATCGTGACCGCTGCCCTACACGAGCGGGTCACCATGTGCGCACCGTTCTACCCCGCCCTATGCGACCTCACCGCCTTCCTCCACCACAGGGCAGGTGGCTGGCCCAAGTTCTTCACCGCGTCCTATCCGGTCAGCCGCATCGGCACAACGCAGGAGCAGGCTGTCAGCACACTCCGGTATTTCGACGTGGTATGCTTTGCCCGCCTACTGCACGTGCCTGTCTTCATGAGCTGGGGCTACAGCGACAACACCTGCTCCCCCACCTCCGTCTGGGCTGCGTGGAACGCCATCACCGCACCGAAGGAGTGCCACATCACACCCTCCAGCGCCCATTGGCGCTTCCCGCTGAGTCAGGACCGATGCTACGAGTGGATGCTACGACACCTTGTCCCCACCGGCATATAGCGCCATTTTGAAGAATTAGCTTTGGCAGATTTCTGAGCTATTTTGGTTCCCATTTTGTAAGTGGAAGAAGGAGTGTAGCGGGCTACACGAAAGGCTTCGGGTAGGCGAGCGTAGCTCGGGATTCTGATGAGACTTACAAAATAGAGGCAAAAGAGGCAGAAAGATGGCAAAAGGTTAATATCCCATAAGCCCGTACCTACTGTGAAAACACCGCACATGGGTTTCAGACAGGCATAAAGCCCGTACCTACTGTGGCACATACACGTAGAAGGACAATGGCGGACAGGCATATAGCCAACTACACATACAATGGGAAGCCGGTGCTGGTACACCGGCTTCCCATTATTGTCTGCATAAAGTGAAAAATAGTCGCAAAGTCACAAGAGTCTTTTTCTTGTGTCTAGCTCAGGCCCTGCGTCTGCCAAGCTGGCTTAGTAGAACTTGAAGTAGCGTCGTGCGTTATTGTAGCTGATGTCCTCGACCATGCGTGCGAGTGTCTCGCGGTCATCGGGCAGCAGTCCGCGCTCGACGTCGTTGCCCAGCAGGTTGCAGAGTATGCGGCGGAAGTACTCATGGCGGGGGTAGCTGAGGAAGGAACGCGAGTCGGTGAGCATGCCGACGAAGCGGCTGAGCAGTCCGAGCACGGAGAGCGCGTTCATCTGGCGTATCATGCCGTCCATCTGGTCGTTGAACCACCAGCCGGAGCCGAACTGTATCTTGCCGGGCTCACCTCCCTGGAAGTTGCCGAGCATGGTGGCGATGACCTCGTTGGCACAGGGGTTGAGCGTGTAGAGGATGGTGCGTGTGAGCTTGCCCTTGCTGTTGAGCTTGTTGAGGAAGGAGGACATGGCCTTGGCCGTGCTGAACTCGCCTATGCTATCGAAGCCGGTGTCGGGACCGAGCTTGTCGTACATCACGGTGTTGTTGTCGCGTATGGCGCCGTAGTGGAACTGCTGCGTCCAGTCGGCGTCGGCATCCATCTCGGCCATGAGCGTGAGGAAGCAGTTCTTGTACTGGCGTGTCTCCATGCGGGAGAGCTGCTGTCCGCGCATGGCACGCTCGAAGATGGTCTCTATCTGCGAGTCGGTGTAGTCCTCGTCGTAGAACTCCTCGATGCCGTGGTCGCTGAGCTTGCATCCGTGCTCCTGGAAGAAGTCGTGACGCTTCTTGAGGGCGTCGACCATGTCGCTGAACTTCACGATGTCCACGCCGCTGACCTCGCTGAGCTGCTTCACATAGGCTGCAAACTCGGGCTTCTCGATGTTCATGGCCTTGTCGGGACGCCATGCGGGAATCATCAGCGGGTCTTTCTCACCCTTCTCGGCGGCATACTTCACGTGGTTGTGCAGGTCGTCGACGGGGTCGTCGGTGGTGCAGACACACTCCACGTTGTAGTGGCGCATCAGTCCGCGGGCGGTGTAGTTGGGGTCGTTCTGCAGCTTGTCGTTGCACTCGTCGAAGATCTCGCGTGCGGTCTTGGGCGAGAGCAGCTTCTCTATGCCGAAGGCGGTCTTCAGTTCCAGGTGGGTCCAGTGGTAGAGGGGGTTGCGGAAGGTGTAGGGCACGGTCTCGGCCCACTTCTCAAACTTCTCCCAGTCGGTGGTGTCCTGCCCTGTGCAGTAGCGCTCGTCTACGCCGTTGGTGCGCATGGCACGCCACTTGTAGTGGTCGCCGCCGAGCCACAGCTCGGTGATGCTGCGGAACTTGTGGTCGCTCGCCACCATCTCGGGGATGAGGTGGCAGTGATAGTCGATGATAGGCATCTTGGCCGCATGGTTGTGATAGAGGTCCTGAGCCACTTCGGTCTCAAGCACGAAATTCTTGTCGTTGAACTGTTTCATCAGATTGTCTTGTTTTTAGGTGGTTTTAGTCTTATCCCTGCAAAGATACGAATAAGGTTTGACATTTCTGCCACTCCGCCCGGGATAATCGCTCGGTTTTAAGATTTTTTATTCATGTTTCGCTTTCGCACAACTGTTTGGCTACTCCACGTAGTCTACCTTGATGACGATGACGCGTATGTCCTGGTCGTCGCTGTCGTTATTGATTTTTGCGATGTGCCAGTCGTTGGGAAAGAAGATGAAGAACTGATCTGTGGCGGAGTCGTAGAACCGAGCCCGGGCGGCGTCGTAGTGGTAGTGTATCACGTCGTCGCGCCACTTGTCCTTGGGTGTGCTCGTCACGTGGTCGATGATGCCGAAGCGCTCCACGCCCTTCACAACATACTGGAAGTCTATGTGATGGTAGTGACTCTCGCTGGTGCGCTTCTCCAGCGGGCCGTTCTGCGAATCTTCCACGCTAACCACGAGCGTGGTGCCCTCAATGGGGTGGCGGCCTGCGGGGATGGCAAGCAAGTCGGTGGACGACAGCCAGCGGAAGAGGGCCGTCCACTGGGTGGGATTCTTCTCATACTGTTCATAGAACTCTGTCACGTTGACCGACTCATGGGGCCATGCGGTCGTGAAGCCCTGGCGCCACTGCTGCTTCTTCAGCCATTTCCGGGCCTTCTTCTGCATTGCCTTGTCCTGATACTGTCGGGTGTAGACGGCGTCCTGAGCCGTCAGCGTCATGGCGGCAAAGACCATGAGCATGAGTGAGATGATGCGTTGTCTCATGTGTTTGGAAGTGGTAGTAGTCTTGTATTTCTGGAGGGGAATGTATCATCGGTTCTTGTGCTCCACAAACCAGCGGTGGCCGTAGCCCACATAGACGGCGAGGGCCACGGCACAGAGCACGAGGGCCACGCTGAGCGTGGCTTTGGTGTCGCCGTGGAAGCAGAGGTAACCCAGGCCCAGGCCCAGAGCAATGCCACTCTCCCACCCGAGCATGAAGGTGCTCTGTGCCGTGCCCCTCTGGCAGTGGTGGCTCAGCTTGATGAAGAAGAGCAGGAAGCGGGCGCCCACGATGCCCATGCCCAGCCCCGCCATGGGGGAGCAGAGCACCGACGTCTGTCCGGAGAAAAGGATGATCTGCGCCATGGCCATGAGCAGCAGGCCGCTCACCACCTCGCTCTTGAGCTCGGCATCGGCAAAGACGAAGCGCTGTGCCAGCAGGGCCAGCAGAAAGCCTACCATGAGCATGGCATAGAACGTGGTGTCGAGGGGCAGCGACAGCATGAGTCCCACCGACATCATGGCTGTGAGCAGCAGGAGCCACAGGGGCCATCCGGCGGTGAGGAAGAAGCGGTCGGTGCTGAAGGGACGGGGCTTGTCGGTGGGCACGCGGAAGGGAAACCTGACGCTGGCAATGAGCAACACGACGCCCCCGCAGCAGGCCGTGCCGGCAAAGAGCACATGGCTGAAGCCGCTGTGGGCAGTGATGAGCAGCGCCGCGAGCGGCCCGATGCTGAGGGCGAAGCGCCCGAACCAGGTGGCTGCATGGTTGGCCTCGGTGCGGTGATAGGCCTCGGCGGTGTCGATGATGAGCGTGGAGGCGAGCACCATCTGTGCCAGTCCGAAGGCTGCCCCCTGCAGCATGCGGAGGGCAAGGGCTGGCAGGAGGTGGCGCGGCGGCACATAGACCATGGCAAGCAGGCTCAGGGCGAGCACGACGACAGCGGCCATACACACCACGTTGCGCCTGTACTGCTGCACGAGGTAGGAGCACAGCGGCCCGGGGAGGAAGAGCCCGAAGGCAAAGGCGCCCATGACCCACCCCGTCTCAGCCTCGGTCAGGCCGCAAGAGAGCATGAGCCAGCGAGGCAGTGTGGGAATGAGCATCGTGACCGCCATACAGAGTAGCATATTGGCTATAGCCATCTGCCAGAAGGCTCTGTTCCACAGACGTATATGAACAGCTGTGTTCTGTGTGTTCATTCAGGGCGGGGGGGCTTAGTATGACTCGCTTTCGTTGGGGAAGTCGCCGCTCTTCACATCGGCGACGTAGCGGCCTATGGCATCGGTCATCACGCTGTTGAGGTCGGCATAGCGTCGCAGAAACCGGGGCGAGAAGCCCTGGGTCATGCCCAGCATGTCGGCCACGACGAGCACCTGGCCGTCGCACGCAGCGCCGGCGCCTATGCCGATGGTGGGCACGCTGATCTCGGCCGTGACCTGTGCAGCGAGCGCGGCCGGCACCTTCTCCAGCGTGACGGCAAAGCATCCCACCTCGGCCAGTGCCCTGGCGTCGCTGATGAGCTTGGCGGCCTCCTTCTCCTCCTTGGCACGCACGGCATAGGTGCCGAACTTATTGATGGACTGCGGGGTGAGGCCCAGGTGGCCCATCACCGGTATGCCGGCGTCGAGAATGGCTTTCACCGTGTCGATGATCTCTACGCCGCCTTCCATCTTCAGGGCGTCGCAGCCACTTTCCTTCATGATGCGTATGGCGTTGACCACACCGTCGTGGACGCCCGTCTGATAGGAGCCGAAGGGCATGTCGCACACCACGAGGGCACGCTTCACGGCCTTGACCACCGAGCGGGCATGATAGATCATCTGGTCGACGGTCATGGGCAGCGTGGTGGAGTTGCCCACCATCACGTTCGAGGCCGAGTCGCCGATGAGTATGCCGTCGATGCCGGCACGGTCTACGATGCCGGCAGTGGTGTAGTCGTAGGAGGTGAGTATGGAGATTTTCTCACCTTTGCGCTTCATTTCGATGAAACGATGGGTGGTCACCTTTCGTTCATCGTTGACTAAATATCCTGCCATTGTTGCTTAGTTTGTTTATTAAGAATTTATAGAGTGTTTTTTCGGGTGAAAAGACGGCAGAGCCGCTCGTAGTCCATGTCCTGATAGTCGGCTATCTGCGCGTCGGACAGGAGGGCGATGTCGTCACGGCTGTTGGTGGTGGCGAGTCCTACGACCATCATACCTGCGGCGCGCCCTGAGCGCAGCCCGTTGAAGCTGTCTTCGAGCACCACGCAGGCTTCGGGCTGCACGCCCAGACGGGCTGCGGCACGCAGATAGCAGTCGGGCGAGGGTTTGCTCTCGGCAAAGTCCTCGCTGGTCAGTACGGCATCGAAGAGGGATGTGAACCGTGGCTGTGCCCGATAGACGCTGTGCATCTTGGGCAGATTGGAGCTCGTCACGACGGCGGTGAGCACGCCGTGACGGCGCAGACTGGCGATGAAGGCCTCGAAGCCACGGATGTAGCTGTAGTCCATGCCGGCCTCATAGTCATTGAGCCGCTGGGTGACAACGGGGCGTTCAGCCGCTAAGGGCCCGGCCCACCAGCGAGCGAAAATCTGGTCGAGGGTCTGCCCCTTGATCTCATATTCCAGGCCGGGGTGCTCGGGATGATAGAGGCGACACTGGCTGCCCCAGAACACGGTGTACTGCGGTTCGGTGTCGAACACTACGCCGTCGAGGTCGAAAAGGGCTGCTTTCAATTCGGTTGTCATGCTGCTTGCTTTTGAAAATCGGGTGCAAAGGTACGAAATAAATGGCAAACAACGCTCAAAAGAACACCAGAAAATCTGTCGTCCAGCACGAAAAAGACGCTGGCGGCTATGGCAAGCCGAAGTAATAGATAGCGGCGGCAAAGGCCAGGACAATGACGATGAGCACGGTGCGCAACAGGCAGCTGGCCACTTTCTTTATGATATAGACAGCAGCTATAATGACCAGAATGAGAAAGAGATAGCTATAGTTCATTGGCAGTCTACTTGAATAATAGCCGGAAGGGCGTGGGCACGGATGTCTCAAACTCCATGGGCTTGTTGGTTACCGGATGGGTGAAGCAGAGCAGGAAGGCATGCAGACAGAGCCGGTGCAGGGGGTCGTCGCCGTTGCCATACTTGGTGTCGCCGCAGACGGGGTGCCCCATGTCGGCGGCATGCACGCGTATCTGGTTCTTGCGTCCGGTCTCGAGCTTGAACTCCACGAGCGAGTGGTCGGTGGTGCGCTGCATGACATGATAGTGGGTGACGGCATATTTCCCGCCGTTGTCCACTGGCGACGAGTAGGTCACATAGGCCTGGTTGTCCTTCAGCCAGTTGGCTATGGTGCCCTCGTCGCTCTCCATCTCGCCGCTGAGCACGGCCACGTAGCGTCGGTCGTAGACCAGCTGGTGCCAGTTGTGCTCGAGCATCTGCTCGGTGTCGATGTCCTTGGCATAGACCATCAGTCCGCTGGTGTCGCGGTCGAGGCGGTGCACGACATGGGCTGTGCACTTCTGCTTTGAGCGGTGGAAGTAGTCGTCGAGCACGCCCTTCACATGCAGCGAGGAGTGTCCTGCCGGCATGGAGAGGATGCCCGGCTGCTTCTCGACCACGATGAGCCACCGGTCCTCATAGACTATCTTCAGCCACCGGCTCTTGAACGTCTGCTGGTTACGCTTGGTCTTCGACACGGCCACTTTCATTCCGGGCTGCAGCGGATAGTCGAACTGTGTGATGGTCTTGCCGTCGACTCTCACGCCCCTACCCTGCAGGGTGGCTTTTATCTTGCTGCGGCTCTGCGGCACGTTGGCCAGCAGAAACTGGAGCAGCGGCTGGCTGGCAGTCACGGCGTAGTGATCGTAGTCGCCCCGGCCTTGGTGGTTGGTGTTGATGTGCATAGGTCTCTCGTCTTTGGTGTCATGCTTGTGTTCACTCCTCGTCGCACGCATAGCGTGTGGTGTCGGCAATGCCGGCCTGTGCCATGGCCTCGCGCCGTTCCACACAGGTGCCGCACTTGCCGCAGTGGCAGTCGCCGCCCTTGTAGCATGACCACGTCTTGGCATAGTCTATGCCGAGCTGCTTGCCTCGCTGTGCTATCTGTGCCTTCGTCAGGTGGGTATAGGGTGCGAGCAGTGTGATGCCGGGATAGGTGCCGGTGCGAGCCGCCTCGCTGAAGGCACTGACAAACTCGGGACGGCAGTCGGGATAGACGGCGTGGTCGCCGCCATGGTTGGCCATCATCACATGGGCCAGCTGGCGGCTCTCGGCCAGTCCCACGGCAATGCTGAGCATAATGCCGTTGCGGAAGGGCACGACGGTGGAGCGCATGTTGTCGTCGGCATAGTGGCCTTCGGGTATGTCGGCGGCTCCGCTGAGCAGCGAACTGCTGAAGTAGCGAGGCATGAAGTCGAGGGGGATGATGATGTGCTCTATGCCGAGCTGCCGGCAGTGCCACTGGGCAAAGGGCAGCTCACGGGCGTTGTGGTTGCTGCCGTAGTCGAATGAGAGGGCCAGGGCTATGCGGTCCCGGTAGTCGTAGAGCAGGGTGGTGCTGTCCATGCCTCCGCTAAGTATGAGTATGGTGTCTTTGGTCATGCGTTGTTCGTTTCTATTTATGCTGATATTGTCTTGTTTCACGCAACAGGACAGGGCGCGCTGCACACACTACCAGTTCTTCTCCGTATTGCGGCGCTGCGGCCTGCGCTCGGCCTCCTTCATGCGTTGCTGTGTGCGCTTCTCCTCCTGCATGGCTGCGTTGAGCAGCTGCTCGGCATTCTCCTTGCTCATCTGGGGCTGCTGCTGTTGTTGCTGCTGCTTGTCGTCCTGCTTGTCCTGCTTGTCTTGCTGGTCTTTCTGCTGTTGCTGCTTGTCGTCTTTCTTGTTCTGCTTGTTCTGCTGGTCCTGCTGGCTGGGGTCGTTCTTCAGCTGCTTCTTGCATAGTGCGAGGTTGTAGCGGGCGTCGTTGTCGGCAGGATTGAGGCGCAGGGCCTGCTTGTACTGCTCTATGGCCTCGCCGAACATTTTGCGTCCCTGCAGGATGGTGCCCAGGTTGTGGAAGCACTGCGAACGGCGCAGGGGGTTGGTCTCTGCCTTGGCTGCCTGCTCATAATACTTGATGGCGGTGGTGTCCTGCTGCTGGGCCTGGAGCGCCACGCCGAGATTGAACAGCGCCTGAGCGTTCTGCCCGTTCTTCTCCAGCGCTTTGCGGAAGTCCACCTCGGCAGCACTGTAGTCGTTGCTGCGGAACTTCTTGTTGCCTTGCTTCACATGGTGCCGGGCAAGCCCGTTGCCGGCTTCCTGGGCATGGGCCGTCAGGGGCAGGAGCACGATGGCCGAAAGGAGCATGACGGCCGTGAGTCGTTGCGTCTTCATCTCTTCTTGAACAGTTTGATATTCTTCAGTAGTGGGTTCTTTATCTCGAGGATGCACATCTCGAGCAGCAGGAGCAGCAAGGCCACGAGTGCCACGGCCTGGAACTGCTCGTCGTAGTCGCTGTAGATGGTGGTGTCGGTCTCGCGTTTCTCCAGTTTGTCGAGCTCTT
>CAJOHP010000028.1 GCA_905234355.1 uncultured Prevotella sp.
GCATTATACTTTAAGTTTTTAGCCCATGAAGCGCCTCTTCCTGCCCCTCCTGCTCGCCTGCTCAGAGGGCTCAGAGACCCCATCCTCCCAGGAGTCACAGGAGCCCCAGGACGACACCCCCATCGCCTTCAGCGGCTCGCTCGGCGCCGCCGAGGCCGTGACGCGCGCCACAACGCAGCCACTCGAGGCAACGACACACTCCTTCACCGTCTACGGCTACAAGAACACCACCTACGACCCTGCCACCGCCACCTACGACGGACTGCAGACGGTGATGCCCGCCTTCGTCGTGAACTGGGTGGAGAACACCGCCCACACCACCACGACCAACACCCACGACTGGGAGTATGTGGGGCAGGCCGCCGACCAGACCGTCAAGTACTGGGACTGGAGCGCCACGGCCTACCGCTTCTTCGCCACGGCCGAGAGCCACGCCTACGACAGCACCAAGGAGACCGCCGAGCAGCACGCAGCCCACACCCCCCAGTGGGCCACCCCGTCGGCTCAGGAGCCCCAGACGATAACAGTGACCCTTGCTGCCGACGCCTCATCGGACGACGCCATCACGGCCACACCCTACTACACCCACCTGTGGTTCTCGACCGGCGACCCCGTGGCATTCCCCGACAAGCTGTTCGGAAGACCTGTGCTGCTGGAGTTTGTGAAGCCCTTCACACGCGTGCGATTCCTATTTAAATATGCGTACCCGCGCGAGGGTATCGAACTGGAAGGAAAAAGTTTCAGGCCCACTGACAGCTCAAAGAAGATAGCCCGCAAAGGCACGGTCAGCGTGATATACCCCCTGACTGGGACAGAGACGCACGAGCGCTTTGCGTCGGTGCCAGACGCCGGCGATGCCAAGCCAATAGACGAATTTGCCGAGGACTTCGACCCAGAGGATGACGGCAAGACATATACCGAAACCGACCACGGATGGTACATGGTGCTGCCCAACCCCGACAACGCAGAGACTTACACGCTGCAGGTGAAGGTGAACGGCGAGACCAAGATTGCTTCCGTGCCGGCAGAATACATGCAATGGCTGCCAGGCTACAGCTACACCTACATCTTCAAGGTCACCGACGAGGGCGGTGTGGAGATAGGAGGAGTAGAATATGCAGCGACACCTTGGGTGGACATGGAGGCCGACTGGACTGTGTATAACTGGTAAAAAAGAACAGAACATTGAAGAAGAAAGAAACCATAGCAAGACGAACAAGGCGCATAAGCCCCATGAGCCTTATGAGTCCTATAAGGCTCATGGCCCTCATCGGCCTTATAGGCCTCATCGGCAGCTGCACTGACCACGACGACCTGGCCGTTGAGGCCACCAGGCCGGCCGAGGCCGTGATTGGTGAGGTGAGGGGCTACACGCCCTATTACGACGAGACCATCCTGTCCGGCAGCCCCACGAGGGCATGGGCCCCACCCTCCGGCTACACCGCCTACGAGGATGGCGACATGCCCATCAGCATCGCCTTCACGCAGGATGACGTGGAGCCACAGACGGGCCACTTCTTCAAGAGCTCTGGCAAGTGGCGCACCAACATAGACGAAATCGAAGCCGGCAACTACTTCCTCTATGGCTATATACCCAACAATCCCGGCATCGCTTTCAGCGTGACCGACCGCGACGGTACCAATGCCCACTACAGCAGTGGGGCGCGCGTATCCTTGCAGAATGTGCCGGCCGTCATGCCCAACAACCTATGCGTGGTGATAGGCGCTAAAGACGGCACCGACGCCGAGACCGTGACAGGACTGCGCAAGGGCGACTTCGCCTATAACGCCAAGGCCATCAGTAGCAACACTGACGGCGGCAACTACGTCTTCCTGCTCTTCGACCACCTCTATGCCGCGCTGCGCATCAAGATGAGGGTGCATGGCGACTATGATGCCCTGCGCACCATCAAGCTGAAGTCGCTGAGCCTGAAGATAGAGGCCGGCGAGACGACGAGCGCCACGAAGACCGACATCGTCATAGACCTGAAGGCTACCGACGGCACAGACCCCATACAGAGCATCACCTACACCCCGAACGGAGAGGCCATCAGCGAGCCGCTGGAGTTCTGGTCGTCGGCCGCCGGCGACACGCTGACCACCAGCTACAGCACCTTCACAGGCCACTTCATGCCGCAAGACATCACCACACTCGTCCTGACCAGCGTCTACGACGTCTACGACAAGAAGGGCAACCTGCTACGCCAGGACTGCAAGGCCACCAACACGATGGCGCTGAGAGACCTGCTCACGGAGCAGACGACCACGCGCCGCGGCTGCCGATACACGATAAACATGACCATCAAGCCAACATATCTCTACGTGCTTTCGGAGCCCGACCTGAACAATCCCACAGTGACGATAGACTAAAGAATCACCCCACCCTACTGAGGGGCAAGGGACAAGAAATATAAGAAAGAATTGAAAAAGAAATTTATCATAGTAAGAAGAGCAGTGAGCCGGAAGGTGCTCATGAGCCTCATAGGGTCTATGAGGCCTATGGGACTCATGGGGCCTATGGAGCGCCTGTTGCTGACTTTTTCATTTATCATTTTCCATTTATCTTTTAGCGTGGCGCAGATCAAGATAGGCGGCAACGTCTATGGCGGCGGCAACCACGCCGAGGTGAAAGGCAGTACAAAGGTGACGGTGAAGGCCGGTGACATAGGTGCTGTCATCGACCCTGATGCAAAGCGACCGTTAGAAGACCCAAGGGGAAGGGTGTTCGGCGGCGCACGCATGGCCAACGTGGGCGGCAACACCTTCGTACACATCGACGGTGAGAACGCCACCGACTATATCGTAGTCAACCAGGTGTATGGCGGCAACGACATCGCCGGACACATAGGCACTGCCTCCGACGTGAGAGAGACAGTACCCACAGAACTGACTGCCGTCAAGACCGACCCCGCTGATGATGACCCGAAGAAGAATGCTGTCGACAGCACCTTCAACAGCTATGTGCGCGTGAGCACCAAGGTAGGGACGCCAGCCGTCTACTATACTGCTGAAGAGATAGCCGCCGCAGCGACCAATAGTCCCGCTTGGGGCAAGACCGTCAACCACGTGAAGACAGCCGCTGTACCTGCTGCCGATGCCAAGAAGGTGTATATCGGTCAGCTCTTCGGCGGTGGCAACGGCGACTACTATTACGAACAGTCGACAGCCAACGGCAAGACCACCCACTATATCTATAGCAAGGATCCCGCAGAAGGCGGAACACTGGTAGAGACAATCGTCACTGACGAAGGCAAGGTGGGCTTCCAAGTGCCCGAGATAGACAGCACCTACCTTGAGGTGGTGGGCGGCTCCATCGTCTATGCCTACGGTGGCGGCAACAATGCTACGGTGAAGGAGCATACACTCATCCACGTCGACAATCCGAGCGCGGTGGTGAACCATATCTATGTGGATGAAGATGGCGTTGAAAGCACCACAGCTACAGAGACATCGCACGAAGGCTACACCGACCTGCTGACCAACGAGCGCTTCTTGGAGATGGGCATCAACACCACCTTCTCTAAGCCCAGTAGCGGCGAGTTCCAGATAGGCCGCTTCTTCGGCGGCAACAATCTGGCCACGATGGACATTATGCCTTCGTGGAACCTGCTGGGTGGCAAAATACGCGACCTCTACAGTGGTGGCAACCGCGGCATGATGACCTCTCCGAAGGGGCTGCTCTTGGAGATTCCTGCCATCTCGACCCTGGTGGCCGACAACATCTTCGGCGGATGCCGAATGGCCGACGTGAAGCCGCTGGTGAACGGCGAATACATACCCGTCACCAACCTGCCCGGCTACTATTTCCCCAATGAACTGGCAGCCCGTGTGCTCGTACGCGGTGGCGATGTCAACAATGTGTATGGCGGTAACGATGTGACGGGTACCGTCTATGGCGGTAACGCCGTGGGTATCTATGCCTCGGTACGCGGCAACGTCTATGGTGGCGGCAACGGTGCCTATCCCTATACCGACGGCGATGGTTTCAAGAACGATGCCACCTTCGGCGACCTCTACTACTCACTTGAATCCGACGGCTACTCACCGCGCGCGCTCAATGCCTTCCGTCCGAATGCCGAGCAGGTGTCTATCCGACTGGCCGGCACCGATGCCATGCATCCTACCATCGTCAGGGGAGCCATCTATTGTGGCGGCAACTGTGCCTCTATCGCCACAAAGAAACCCAACCCACTGCTGGAACTCAAGATAGGCTCACACGTCATTGCCGACCAGGTATTCCTGGGCAACAATGGCGCAGAGATGGTTGACCCCACCATTCTAAAGCAGTATGCCACCGCAGGCTTCACTACGATTAACATGACGAGTAAGACGGATTTTGCCGACTATATGGAGGGTGTGGCAATGAACCTGCAGCCTCGCATCACTTTCGACCAGACGGCTAATGGCGACCCCGCCAACTACGAGGAATACTCGAGCTATGTGGGCAGCTTCTTCTGTGGCGGTAATGTGGGCAGCATGTCGATCCCCGGCAAGAACACCTATAGCATCAGCCACAAGCTGAACATTTTCGATAAGTTCGTGGGAGGCTGCAACAATGCCTATGTAGCAGAACAGTTTGCTGAAGACGGCACAAAGTTGAATGCCATCTACGACGGTGGTGTACTGGGCAGTGCCAGTGAGCGTCCCACCTATACCGACGGTGACAACAACGTCAAAGACCGTCTGGAAATCAACCTCGAGAACCTGACCATCACCCCGCTGCGTTGGAACAACCCTCTGACGAAGCAGTATCTTATCTGGAACACCAACAAGTGGCAGACAGTCTATACTGCTGTAGAGAAGGGTACCACCCTGACGGCTGGCGAGACTTACTACACCTCGGAAACCGGAGACGGTGAGTTCACGGCTACGGCAGATCAAAAAGCAGATGCTTCAACCTATGAAAAGGGCGAAGACTTCGTAGCCGTCGCCCGCGATCCGTCCGACCACGACATCCGCCTGTTGGAAGGCAACGTCTATGGCGGCTGCTACAACAGCGGCCACGTGAACGGCAACGTAGTCATCAACATCAACGAAGACGTGATGCAGCGCAGCGAGATCTTCGGCACCGGACCGAGCCGCTATGGCAAGGTAGCCTCCGGCGTAGAGCTTAAAGACCAGCGCGACGATGAGATGGCCGTAGCCCTGTCGGTCTTCGGTGGCGGCTGCGGTGAGGGCACTGAGATATGGGGCAGCTCCACCGTGAACCTGAACAACGGCTATACCTTCCAGATATTCGGTGGCGGCGAAGAGGGCATCGTGGGCCGTAAGAAGTTCGATGTCAACGGCGACCCCGTGCTCGACGAGGACGAGCACTTCGTCTATGAGTACGACCCGCGCTACAGCGCCATCGTGAACCTCAACGGAACCACCCCCGTCTACTCCAGCACCGATGTTGCCGAGAACCTGGCCGAAACCGAGTATATCTATGGCGGTGGCAGTGAGGGCGATGTGTGTGGCAACACCTACGTCAACCTGGGCAACGGTCGCATCTACGATGCCTTCGGTGGTGCCAGCGATGCCGACATCCTCGGTCATACCGAGGTCTATATCGGCAGGCAGCCCAACGGCAGCGGCGGCTATAAGGACGGCTTCCCCTGGGTGCGTGATATCGTGTATGGCGGCAACGACTTCGGCGGCACCATCCATGGCGCCTACGAGGACGACTACAACTTCGAGGCCCGACTGCGCAACTACGCCACCGACAAGACATCGCTGCACGGCACACCGACCAACGGAGCACCCGGTCTGCTGCAGTCATCGTCGTACGTAGCGTATCTGCAAGGTCGTGTCGATACCATCTTCGGTGGCGGCTACGGCTGCTATAACTACACGCTTGATAAGTATGAAGGTGCTTCGATGCCCTATCAGGCCAGCTCCTTCGTCAACATACGTCCGAAGACCCACGACCAGAATGCCCTCAAGGGTGTCTTCGGTGGTGGAACGGGCTATCCTAAGGAGCGCGAGGGCGACAAGTCGCAGGACCGCAGCTACGTGCTCATCGACATCCCCGACGGCATGACTAAGTTTGCAGCCACCGAGGTCTTCGGAGCCGGTGCCTACAACGGTCTTGGCATGCGCTATACCAAGGCCGAGACAACAGCCGAGGCCTTCAAGCTCGACCAGGCTTCAGCCATTATCGACCTGCTCCACGGACAGGTGGGCAATGCCTACGGCGGCAGCTTCAACGAAGGCAACACGCGCCGTACGGTAATCAACGTGCCCGCTCTATCGACCATCAAGATAGGAAACATCTTCGGTGGTGCCTACGGTACGCAGATCCTGCCCTCTTGCGATGTCTATGAGAGCCACGTCAACTACAACAACACCAGCGAGAATGCTCGTGTCACCGGCAACATCTACGGTGGCAACGACAGCGAGCGCCGCACGCTCTACACCCAGGTGAACATCTCCTCGCCCGTATGGTCGAACAAGGAGAAAGGCTATCTGGCCCGAGTCTATGGTGCCGGCAAGGGTATCGACACGTGGTCGGAATACACCGAGGTGAACCTGAACAAGGGCGCTAAGGTCTATGAGGTCTATGGCGGTGGCGAGATGGGACACGTGCTCAACGCCGAGAGTGTGCAGAAGTATATGGACCTCTACAAGAGCAAACCCTCCGCACAGATTTCTGCCCAAGACCCCTTGTGGAGCAAGGCCGAAAGGTGGGATGGTGCTGTAGGCACCGGCACGATAAAAGCGGCATACGCTGACAAATGGGCCTCTGACTGGAAGGATGCCTGGACGTTCGGCGACTACTATGAGCCTAATGCAGACTTCTCCAACTACGTCGGCAACGCTGTCACGAACCTTACCAATACTGTACTGGTGAAAACGGCCGGCATGGACGACCGCGACTACAGCGGCTATACCACAGAAGAGAAAGCCAAGCGGCAATACAGATATAACACCAACGTGCTCATCAACGAGGGAGCCACTGTGGTGAACTATGCCTACGGTGGCGGTCTGGGTGATGCCAGCGTACACCTGAGCGGCGACATCTACGGCTCTACCTATATTGCCCTGCTTGGCGGCACCGTCAATAAGGACATCTATGCCGCCTGCACCAGTGGCTCCGTCGACGATGTCTTCGATGTGGGAGCCTATAACGCCAGCACCAACACTACCGGCTTCACCGCCACTGCCAATGCCTACGTCAAGGGCGGCACCTGTCGCAACGTCTATGGCGGCGGCTGGAAAGGCGATGTGGGCGCTCATATCGACCCCTCCACGCACACCACGACCAACGACATCACTATAGCACCCACCAATGATATCCCCGGAGAGACGCATGTCGTCATAGGCGACATCGGTGGCACCAGTTTCACCAATGGCATACCCGCCATACAGCGTAATGCCTATGGTGGCGGTGAGGGTGAGGCATCCGATGGCGGTATGATCTTCGGTACCACGCACCTGACGCTCAACAATGGCTACATAGGCTACGCCTACAATGCCGAGGGCACCGACGATTCTGAGACCACCGACTTCGACGAGCGCTATGAAGAGAAGATAGAGGACGAGACCAAGACCATGCCCAATACCTGGCTTAGCGAGGCTGGCTGCTTGTTTGGCGGCGGTTACACCGACAATAGCTATGTAGACAAGACCGTAGTCAACATCTTTGGCGGCCACGTACGCAACAGTGCCTTCGGTGGCGGCGAGGTGGCAGCCATCGGTCGCGGTGACATGAAGGCCAAGGCCGGCGGCAGCGACTATGAGCTGAAGGGCATCTACCGTCCGGGCAAGACGCTGATTGAGATGTTCGGTGGTCATGTCTATCAGAATGTCTATGGCGGCGGACGCGGCTACAACAACCTCAACGAGGTGGGCTCACTCCACAGCTCCGGCTTCGTGTTCGGACAGACCGAGGTACACATCCATGGCGGCGAGATAGGTACCATGGCTGGTGTGGCCGACGGCGACGGCAACGTCTTTGGCGGCGGCGACGTGGGACATGTATATAGTGCCCTTGAGGCCGATGACGGCACCTTCTATAAAGGCGTGAAGATTGGCCAGCGCTATGCCGATGCACACCAGGGCTATTACTTCAAACACTCCTGGGCCGACACTGGCGAAGGCAGCGGCTTCATCATGGACGGCAAAGAGAACATCTTCACTGAGGACTGCAAGGTCGTTGTAGAGCCTAACTTGAAGGTCACCTCGCCTGTCACCATCAACGGTCACAGATATGCGATTGGCGACTATGTGCCCATCGACGACCTGAACACCCTGAAGAACAAGGTGACCGATGCCGACACCTGGGCTTGTCTGGATGCTTCGGGCATCATCATCCACAACGCCGTGTTCGCGGGCGGTAATATGCCTTCGGGCGCGCTGGCCACCAGTGCCAACACGGCCTCCGTCTTCGGCAATGCCACCGCCTCCGTTCATGACATCTACCACCGCGATATGATTACCCTGGGCACCCGTCATACTGGTGGTCTCTATGGCGACGGCAACCTGACGTTGGTCGATGGCTATCGCGAGCTGAACATCACCAACTACGGCACCGACTACTACAGTATCGCCAAGGAGATCAGCATTGGTGATTATAAGAAACTGCCCAAACGCGAGGCCGACTACTACGAGCTGCGCTATACGTGCATCAAGGACTGTCAGGACAAGGACGGCACGCACTACAAGAAAGAGACCACGGGCGACGACGGCATCACCATCAAGGCCTCGACCATCACTGCCGACGAGATGCAGAACCTGTTCGTAGAGGAAAAGGATGGCAAGAAGGTCTCTGTCAAGGATGGCAGCACTGATATTCTCGTCTGGGATGCCGCAGAGGGCGAATGGGTGCCGAACACAGCTGAAGGCGCCAACTACTGGAAGGAGAGCGGTGTGCTGCCCGTCTATGCCGGTCGACTGATGAACTCCATTCAGCGTGCCGACTTCTGCGGTGTATTCGGAAGCCGCATGGTGATGCAGGGGGCCAAGGACCGTGTGCCCGAGGAGGCCAACTACACCAACTACACCATCAACCGTGTACGTGAGGTGTCGCTCAACCAGATGCACTCGAAGATTGAATCCGACCTGACACTTAAGCCAGGAAAGGTAAAAGCAGCCAAAGTGGAAGACCAGGATGCCGACGACTATGTCGACAAGGAGAAAGCCATCCACGGCAACTACTTTGGCATCTACAACATTGTGAACTACCTCGGCGCACTGACCAGCGACGTGCGCTTCACCGATGTGCGCAAAACCGAGAGCAACAACGAAGACACCCATAAGTGCGCTGCTGGCGGCAAGGCTTACGAAACAGCTACCTACTACGACTGGAAGAAGGCCTTCCACAACGACCGTCGCCGCAACAACGGCAGCAGTCACAATAAGGTGGCTCTGGCCTCCGGCGTCTATCTGGAACTGACCACAGAGGAGAGTACCGGCGACGGCCTCTATGAGAAGGTATGGGGACCCATCACGGGAATTATCGAGCTCGACCTCATCAACGTATCCACCGGCATCGGCGGCGGCTTCGTCTATGCCAAGAACCAGCATGGTGTGAGCACCGCGTCGGGACACTCGAATACCACGCTGACAGCACTCAACAAAGATGCCGTCACGCAGTGGGACTACAACTACAATACCACCGAGGACAGCGAGCATCAGATGGAATGGGAGACCAGCGGCAACTTCGTACACAGCACGCAGACCATCATCGACGACTGCTATAATATAAGTAATAGGTATATGGGCACTGGCAAGATGCCTGCCCACTTCTGGTACATCAAGGGCTCGACCTACGTCTACGACCAGTACATCTCGGCCTACACCGGCACCACCAATGCCTTCAGCGAGACCGTGGACATTCCGCTCACCCTTACAGCCGCCTCGCATGGCCGCATGAAGCTGCTCAACGTGCAGCCCAACCTCTATGCCTACTATGCTACCCCTGGCGTGAAGTTAGAGAGCGGCAAGCGCATTCTCATCAACGGCAAGTCGTACTACCTGAACGACCCCATCAGCTACTGGGACTGGTTCCTGCTGAGTAAGTCGGAGAAAGACCTGTTCGTGCCGAAGACTTATACGAACTGCGTGACTTATAAGCTCAACGGCGAGGAGCATGAGGCCGGTTCGGTCATTATGAGCCAGGCCGAGTTCGATGCCTTCAAGTCTGCCGGTCATGTATATAAAAATGCCGATGACGAAGACATCAAGAAAGCAGACAACAGTGCTGCCGACGATGACTACATCTTCCGACTGTCGAACAATGTCAGCCACGACACCGGCTACCTGCTCACCTACGAGCTGAACAACCCCAGTCAGTGGGACAACTGGTACACGCTTAAGAGTGGTGAATATAAGGCCAAGAAAACCCAGGCAGAGTATCAAAAAATGGATGCAGTCACCAAGGCTACCTATTACGATGGTCCCACCTATCGCCTTGATGAGACGAAGGTGACGGGCGATGGCATCCTGCTCGGACAGCGCACCTACAAGGAAGGCGAGCTCATCGCAGAAGACATCTACACCACCTATCAGGCTGTCAAGACGTCACATGCCAGTGCCATCCCCAGCGGTCAGGCCGAATTTGTGCCGGCTTATCTCGTCACCGAGAAGATTACCGTCACCAACCCGTCAACGGGCAGGGAGACCCACTATAACGAGGGTGTGGCCGTCTCCAAGGCATTTGCAGACGCACATAGCAGCAGCACCGAGGCTGCCTACCTCTGCACCAAGTCCATCCAGGTGTCGAAGGAAGAGGTCATCTATAAAGACACGAAGCTGACAGCCACTGAGCGGACCAGCTATATCGACGACGTGAAGGGCAAGATGGAGACTGTCAGCAGCGGAGCCGGCACGATGACCATCGATGCCATCAATGCCTCCGGAACGCTGACCGCCGCCCAGAAGAAACAGCTCACCGAGCTGGCCACCCTGCGCGACGACCTGACCAACAATATCGTGCCCGCTTACTACTGTGCGTCGGCCGACGGCGGTCTCTATGGCGGCAACTACTATGAGAAGAATCAGAACTACCGCGGTCTGGAAGCATGGAGCTCGCTCACTGCCGCCGACCACGACAAGTTCATCTTCAACTACGATGCTCTCGACCTGCTCATCGACCCGAATTACACAACAGCCAAGAGCGGAGCCTACTCGGAAGGACAGAAATACCAGTACGACGGCGACTACGACAGCGAGGCTGCCGTACGCGATGCTGACACAGGCAACAAGGCCGGCTACTCCGTTCAGCAGAGCGTGGACTACACCGCATCGTACAACGATGCCAAACACACGCTGTCGGTAGCTGAGATGACGGTGAACCGCGGTGGAACGCCGACCACGACCACCTCGCTGCAGGACGGCGACGAGCTGACGCGCGACCAGTATGAAGGTCTGCCTAACGAGCAGCGCTACTACTCACCCATCGCCGTGAAGCATGATGTCGAAACCTACTACGTCGTGCATACCGCCTTCCAGGTGGGCAGCACGCCATACGCTGTCGGCGAGACCATCAGTGCTGAGTCCTACACCAGTCTGCCGTCTACGGAAAAGGGCTACATCACGCAGCTGAAGTTCCCTGCAGCTCATGAGGACCAGACTATCTACTATTGCCGCGAGAGCTACAAAGGCAATACAGAAGTTAACGCCATCGCCAGCAGCACGGTGACCAATGCTGTTGCCCATACTGACGGTGCAAAGAGTGTGGCTCAGGGTACCGTCATCAGTTCTACTCAGTATGCTGCCCTTCCCAACGACCAGAAGCACTTCACCATCCACGGTGTCTCGCCCACCGAGACCTCGACGCTCTACGTCTCGCGCGAGAGCAACATCTACGACCTCTCGAAGGAGAAGATCATCACCGTGGTCTACCAGTACGACTACGACGAGACCGACGGATCGGGCAACGTTACGCCCATCAGCGAGCGCCACGTGGTGAACATCCACCTGACATTCCGTAGCGGCGTACCTACCGTGGAGGATATCTCTAAGCCAGAGATCATCCTGCCCGGCAACTACATCACGCTCCGCGAACCCACCGTGACACCAGGTGCCTACGAGATTGCCGGTGGCGGATGGGAACTCTTCGAGACACAGCGCGATGCCGAGAGCCACAGCAACGGTGTCGATTTCACGCCCAACTTCGATCCGCTCTACTGGTATCAGGATGGCTACTACGTGGCCTACTATGCCAAGAGCTATCTGGGCCGCACCTACTCGAATGCCGTGCCCGTCTCGGTGGCCAACTACCACGACCTGGCCGATGTGATGTCGGATGAGAACAAGGAGCACCACATGTATATCGACAACGCCAACGTGAAGCGCGAGCCAAAGATCTATATCAATGACTACACCGGCAGCGGCAAGAACGGTCTTGAATACTTCAAGAACCTGTTCGACCTCAGTGTGCTCGACGGTTCACCCGTCGATGGCTACACCTTCTCCGACGGCAAGATTACAGCCACCGCAGCACCGGCCAACAAAGCACTGACGAACCACACCCTCCTCAACTCCCGCGTCAAGGGTGGAGAGAACCTGGAGTTCTTCTTGCGCACCGACATCACTGTGCCAAGCGGTTCTCCCGCTTGGACACCTATCGGCACCGACGCTCAGTGCTTCGAGGGTACGCTCCATGGTGATGGCCATACCATCAGCGGTCTCGACCACTCGCTGTTCTACAACCTCTGCGGCTCGGTCTATAACCTCGGCGTGACTGGTTCGTTCAACACCGCCGGTGTCGTGGATAAAGGTACTGGCTACGTAGAGAGCAGCTGGGTGAAGAGCACAAATGCTACACCGCTGGATACCAAGCCCTATCCAGTCTTCGGTAATCCCTCAAGCGGCAGCGGCTACCAGCTCGTGAATAGCTATTACTCGCAAGCCAATGCCGCGCTTTACAACACCGATAATAATGCCCGCGGCACGGCTACACAAATGGTGGACGATGCCTTCTACAACGGTGAGGTGGCTTACGACCTGAACAACTTCTATCTGCACAAGCGCTATAGTGACAAGAAGGTAAGCTCTGGCAATGAATACAAGTACCTGCTGCCAGGCGTGACTGATCCTGAGACAGGTAAACTCATCCCGCAGACGGGGCACTATGCAGACAAAGCTGACCTCTGCTCATCTGGATATACTTATAAGCCTGAAGGCGCGACAGAATCTGTCACGCTCACGTATGTAGAGGACCGCTTCGCCGACGGCGACTTCCGCTATGCCGACGGCACCATCCCGTCCACTGACGACGAGCGCTACTGGATAGAGGTAAGCACCGATCCCGAGACTGGAAAGGACGTCGAGACCGATTGCTTCTCTCCCCTCTGGCCCGACGACTACATCTTCTTCGGACAGAAGCTGACCTACGGTTGGGCAGCACAGGCACATCAGGAGGTGCCGACAGCTGTGGTACGCGACGGCGGACGCTTGTCGCTGGATGACGATGCCAACCGCGTCTATCGCGCACCGGCCTACTACCGCAACAGCACGATGAACGTGGCCCACTTCAACCCCGATGCCTATCTGGCACAGAAGTCTTACGACGGCACCAAGGAGGCTCATCCCAATATGACCGCCATCGACTTCGCCGGGCATAACGATATCACTAAGCCATATCAGATGGGATGGAACGATAACTGGTTCTACCCGCCCCTGCTCGACGACGACGGCCTGACCAGCATCGAGAACTGCGACGAGACCAAGAACCTCCTGGTCTATGCGCCCTCGACAGATGCCAACGCACAGACGCTGGGCGTGCTGACCGACTACTTCACGGAGCCTGTCTATGCTGACCACTATGACAACAGCGATGGCTACCGCCTCGTTGCCGAAGCTAATGCGTCCAGCGTTCACGGTCACCTCGTGCAGAGCGGCCTCACGGCCACCAACGACCATCTGCTCGTAGATAAGCAGGACTTCAATGCACCGCTGGCCTACACCTTCGACAGCGACCACCTGATGTGGTATCAGCGCACACCAGCCAACAGCGAGTATGTGGACCACACGAAGGGATGGCAGGGCATTAGCGTGCCCTTCACCGCCGAGCTCGTCACCACCCACCAGAAGGGTGAGATCACCCACTTCTACAGTGGCAGTACATCGAGCGCCAACGGCACTGGCACGAAGATAGGTCACGAATACTGGCTGCGTGAGTTCAACGCCATCACGGCAAGTGGGGAGCCCGAAGTGGCCAAGGCCACCTTCGCCTATCCCATTGCGGGTGACGGTTTCCCCGTCACCACCAAGACCGTCACCAACGACTTCCTCTGGGACTACTACTACAAGAACGAGCCTGTGCATAACCAACAGGACGCCAATGCCGACACCTACCTGCAGTACAGACAATATTATAAAGATGCGCGCACATACAACAGATACCCGATGCTCACCGCCGCTACGCCCTATATCCTCGGACTGCCCGGACAGACCTACTACGAGTTCGATCTCAGCGGTAACTTCACGGCTGAGAACACAGCTGTAAGCATCAGCAAGCTTGGCAAGCAGGTCATCACCTTAGCTTCCAGCAAGGGCATCGCCATTGGCGTGAGCGACAACGAGATGACGGGCAAGAAAGTGACCTACAACGGCACAGACTACATCTTCAAGCCCAGCTACATGAACGAGCAGCTGGAGAACGGCAACTACGTGATGAACACCGCTGGTGATGCCTACCACAAGCTGGACGACAGCGGCACCGGCAAATACAACACTACCGGTAGCAGATATGTCGATGCAGATGCCTTTGCAGCAGCAGGCACGCTGTATACTGATGCTGAAGGCACAACAGAGGCTGTGTCGTGGGCCGATGCGACAACCACGTATTACACACGTGTCAGTGAGATTACAAACAACGAGGCGCACAACGTGACACCATCACTAACGGCCTTCCGTCCTTACTTCACCGCCATGGTGTCGGGTGCTGGTGCAAGACGCAACGTGCCGAGTCGCATCGTCTTCGGCGGTGCCAACGGTGAGGAGTTCGAACAAGGTCCGGAGAGCGTCCTCGACGGCTCCATCGAGTTCTACGTCCGCGGACGCAGCATCGTGGCCGTGTCGCATAGGCGGGAGCCCACCGCCGTCCGCATCGTCAATGTGGCCGGCATCACGCTCCGCGACTTCGTGATTGAGTCCGGCCAGACGGTCGAGACCCCCGTCAGTCTCCCAGGCATCTATATGGCCAACAGAAAGAAACTATTCGTGAAATAAGTGTTCCCTGCGGTTTCCCCGCAGGGCAAAAAGAATGAATAAGATGAAGAAGAGACCCACACAGCACAGCATGACCCGCCGCTCGGCGGCTCATGACTACACCCGCCCCGGCATCTACCACATCACCCTGCATGTGGCCGACAGCCTGGGGGCGGTGTTAGGCACCGTCGTAGGGTCTCCCTCCGTCCCCGACGGCAGTGCCGATGCACCGCATACGGCCCTGTCGCCCATAGGCCTGATGGTGGAGCAGGAGCTGCTGCACAGCATCCACGCCCACTATGCGATGGTCTCCATCCAAGACTATGTCGTCATGCCTGAGCACCTGCACTTCATCGCAGTCGTGCAGGACGACCTCCTCAGCAAGCATGGCAAGACCACATCGCTCGGCCAAGTGATTGCCGGCTTCAAGAAAGGCTGCAAC
>CAJOHP010000029.1 GCA_905234355.1 uncultured Prevotella sp.
TAGATATTAACAGACGGCATTCTAAATAGTAGAATCGGATGGCTTCAGCCTTATACGTAACTGGCAGAGGATTTCGCATCGAGCGTGGGAAACTTTAGATGTATAACCTCAAAACGGAGTGCCTATGAACGAATTGATAATGCCACATAACATTGGAGTGAAGAATGCACTGGAGAACATGAAGGAGGTGCTGGCCCTATATAAGAAGGTGACAGCCAACTATCGCCCATTACTTGATGGTGAACGCTATCTGACAGACAAAGAGGTGGCGCAGATTCTGAAGGTCAGCAGACAACGCTACAGGAATACCGCAATGATGGTGTGCGACCTTAATATTATTAGGCGGCAAGGTGCTTTCGGGTTACGAATTAGAAACCTAACTCCTTCACCAATCCTCCCCAATTTGCTTTCTCCCTCAATTTGACCTTCCCCGTTCTTCCCTGTCTTTCCCTTATTTCAGGCCGAATTGCGTTAATCTTCCAAAATACGTCTTTCGTTACAGACTTTTTTCGTAACTTTGCATTCGATTATCAATTAAAAACATAAAAGACTATGGAGACAAAGACAATCGGTCTGGCCAGCGACCATGCAGGCTACGCCCTGAAACAATTTGTGAAGAAATACCTGGAAGAGAAAGGCCTGCCCTACAAGGACTACGGCACCTACAGCGAGGAGAGCTGCGACTACAGCGACTTCGGTCACGCGCTGGCCCGTGGCATAGAGCGCGGCGAGGTCTACCCCGGCATAGCCATCTGCGGCAGCGGCGAGGGCATCTGCATGACGCTCAACAAGCACCAGAGCATCCGTGCGGGTCTGTGCTGGATGCCCGAGATAGCCCACCTCATCCGCCAGCACAACGATGCCAACGTGCTGGTGATGCCCGGACGCTTCATCAGCGAGGCCACGGCCCGCGAGATTATGGACGAATACTTCAGCACCGACTTCGAGGGCGGACGCCACCAGAAGCGCATCGACAAGATACCCGTAGAATAAGAAAATGTTCGCAATTTGGCATACAGAGATAGCAAAGTGACAGAAAAAGCACCATAAAAACTTAATTAGTGCCAAAATATTTGCCCGTTTCGAATAAAAAGTGTAACTTCGCCGCCCGTAAGCGAGTGCCTCCACAGCAGCAGGCTGCTCGCCGCAGCAGGATAAGACATAACAAACCATTATAAACCATTCAACAATTATGAAGAAGTACAACTTTAATGCAGGCCCGTCGATGCTTCCGCGCGAAGTGATCGAGGCCACCGCCAAACAATGTTTAGACTTCAACGGGTCTGGTCTCTCACTCATGGAGATCAGCCACCGTGCCAAAGACTTCCAGCCCGTCGTCGACGAGGCCGTAGCTTTGGTAAAGGAACTGCTGCAGGTGCCCGAGGGCTACTCTGTCATCTTCCTGGGCGGCGGTGCCTCACTGGAGTTCTGCATGATACCCTACAACTTCCTCATCAAGAAGGCTGCCTATCTCAACACTGGCGTGTGGGCGAAGAAAGCCATGAAAGAGGCCAAGCTCTTCGGCGAAGTGGTCGAGGTGGCTAGCTCGGCCGACGCCAACTACACCTTCATACCTAAAGGCTGGACGGTGCCTGCTGATGCCGACTACCTGCACATCACAAGCAACAACACCATATACGGCACCGAAATCCGCCAGGACCTCGACGTGCCCGTGCGCCTCATCGCCGACATGTCGAGCGACATCTTCTCTCGCCCCGTCGACGTGGCCAAATACGACGCCATCTATGCCGGTGCACAGAAGAACCTGGCCATGGCCGGCGTGACCATCGTCATCGTCAAGGACGACGCCCTGGGCCGTGCCCCCCGCGAGATACCCACCATGCTCGACTATCGCACCCACGTGGACAAGGGGTCGATGTTCAACACGCCTCCCGTGGTGCCCATCTACTCGGCACTCGAGACGCTGCGCTGGATCAAGAGGAACGGCGGCGTGGAGGCTATGGACCGTCTGGCTAAGCAGCGTGCAGAGATGGTCTACGGCGAGATAGACCGCAACAAGATGTTCCGCGGCACCGTCACGTCCGAGGAGGACCGCTCGCTGATGAACATCTGCTTCGTCATGGCCGACGACTACAAGGAGCTGGAGAAGGACTTCCTCGACTTCGCCACCGCAAAGGGCATGGTCGGCGTGAAGGGCCACCGCTCGGTGGGCGGTTTCCGCGCTTCGTGCTACAACGCACAGACCATCGAGGGCTGCCAGGCACTCGTGGACTGCATGAAGGAATTTGAGGCAAAACACTAATCCCCCGCACAAGCAATGAAAGTATTAGTAGCAACCGAGAAGCCTTTCGCAGCAGCTGCCGTGGAAGGCATCAGGAAAGAGACAGAAGGAGCAGGCCACACCCTGGCCCTGCTGGAGAAATACACGGAGAAGGCACAGCTGCTCGACGCCGTAAAGGATGCCGACGCGCTCATCATCCGCTCTGACAAGGTCGACGCCGAGGTGCTCGACGCTGCCAAGCAGCTGAAGATTGTGGTGCGGGCCGGTGCCGGCTACGACAACATCGACCTCGCCGCCGCTACGGCCCATGGCGTCGTGGCCGAGAACACGCCCGGACAGAATGCCAACGCCGTGGCCGAACTGGTGTTCGGACTGCTGGTAATGGCTGTGCGCCAGTTCTACAACGGCAAGGCAGGCACCGAGTTGCTGGGCAAGAAGCTGGGCATCCTCGCCTTCGGCAACGTGGGTCGCAACGTGGCCCGCATAGCCAAGGGCTTCGGCATGGAGGTCTATGCCTACGATGCCTACTGCCCGGCCGAGGTCATCGAGCAGGCCGGTGTGCACGCCGTAGGCAATCAGGAGGCACTGTTCGAGCAGTGCGACGTGGTGAGCCTGCACATACCCGCTACGGCGGAGACCAAGCAGAGCATCAACTACGACCTGGTGGGCAAGATGAAGAAAGGCGCAGTACTGGTCAACACGGCACGCAAGGAAGTCATCGACGAGCCCGGACTGCTCAAGCTCATGGAGCAGCGACAGGACCTGAAGTTCGTCACCGACATCATGCCCGACCTGCATGCCGACTTCCAGAAGCTGGAGGGACGCTACTTCTCCACGCCGAAGAAGATGGGCGCCCAGACGGCTGAAGCCAACATCAACGCCGGCATTGCCGCTGCACGGCAGATCAACGCCTTCTTCCGGGACGGCGACACCAAGTACCAGGTGAACAAGTAAACGAGCGAAAGCCAGCGGACATAGACAAAAGACGAGTCCCTACGCGCAACGACACAGGGCTTCGTGGTCTCAAGACATGAGAAACCATGAAGCCCTGTGTCGTTGCGCGTAGGTCCGGTCCTTTCTTAGCGAGCCCCCACTGACGGGTCGGCTACCGGCAGACCATCTTCCTCCCGTCTACGATATAGATGCCCCGGGGCAGACGCGTACCAGCATCCGTACGCCCCACCCTGCGTCCCTGCAGGCTGTAGGCATAGCGGCCACGTGCAGCCACGTAGGAGAGCGCCGACGGAGCAATGCCGTCCTCGACCGACTCGGGCTCAATGTTGTAGATCATCATCTGCCCGCTGCGCATGCGGGCATAGGGTGTGTCGACCACCGTCAGCTTGTAGTAGCCGTCGGCATCGCCGTCCCATCCTAAGTTCATGTGGTAATAGCCGTCGGCGCGATAGCCGTCGACGAGGAACACGTGGGCCCACACCTGCGGGTCTTCAGCCCTGTAGACCACTGGCAGACCGCGCTCCAGGTTGCTGTAGATCACCTCGTCGAACTCCTCGGGCGTGGAATAGGCCATGTCGAGCCACCCTATCTGGTCCTTATAGCCGAAGTAGAGGTGCAGCTTCTGCGTGTCGAAATAGCCGTAGGTCAGCGTAGGTCCGAAGTCGGCCGTGGCAGCCATGGCACAGTAATACATCAGCGTGGCCACGGCATGGTCGGGGTCGGGCGTCGTGGTGCTGTATCTCAGTTTCATCTTTTCCCACTCGAAGAGGGCCTGCGAGAAGTCGCAGCTCATCTGCCTGCCACGCCAGTCGTAGCTGATGGAGCCGCGTCCCTGCCTGGGCCACTGGTGGTAGTACATGAGCTGTGCCGTGGCGGTGGCCACACATCCCGTGAGCGTGGCGCTGCCCTGATAGCGCGGGCAGAGGGCATTGTAGGGTGCACCCTGCCCCCACTGGGTGGCTATCAGCGGAGACACCTCCCGACGGTCGTCCGTCGTCACTGCCCGCCGATAGGCACCTGCGCCCGATGCCACGGCCTGGCCTATCTGCCGCTCATAGCACTCGATCAGGGCCTTCAGGCCGCAGGGGATGCTGTCGGCCACAAACGGGCCGCCGTCGGAATAGCCCAGCACGGGCGAGGCACAGTCGGCGGCGGCGGCCAGCACAAAGCCGCGGCCGTCGGTCGTGTTGAACACATAGTACAAGGGGTGCTCACCCGCCCGTACGGTGTGAGCCAACTCCAGCGACGCGGGCGACGACACACGGACGCCCAGCGAGCGGCCCCGATGCTCCAGGCCCGACAGATACTCCCAGGCCGAGCGGCGGGCCGCCGCCTCATCGACAGTCTTGCCACTGCACACGCCACTGCCTGCCAGAAGAAGCGACAGCACGGGGGCGAAGAAGCGAAGACTGCGTTTCAAAATAGTGTTTCCTTTCATAAATAACATGGTGTATGATGTCTGTATAGTCATTACAACAAGAAAAACGAGACGGGACTGCCTTAGTCCAGTCCGTCGAGCAGCACGAAGGCGGCCCAGTAGCGTGGCGACTGCCATCTCTTGCTTTTCTGGCGCACGACGTCACGTGCCATCTGCAGGGCCTCGTGCTTGCTCTTGCCTGCGGTCCACTGCCTGTAGAACTCTGTCATGAGCACACGTGTGGCCTCGTCGTCGACCTGCCATAGCGACATGAGTATGGCTCCTGCGCTGGCCATCTTGAAGCCTCGCTGCAGTCCGAAGACGCCATCGCCGCGCACGTCGCCCTTGGCCGTCTCGCAAGCACTCAGCGCCACGAGGTCGAGCCCCCGCAGGTCCATGCCGGCTATCTCGAGTGCGGTGAGCGTGCCGTCGTCCACCCCGTCGGGCACCTCGCGGTTGTCGGCCCCGGCGAAGTAGAGTCCGCTGCGCAGCAGGGGGTTCTCTGGCGTGGTGGCGTCAGCAGTATTGCTCTCGCGGAAGAAGCCGTGGGTGGCGACGTGGATGACGCGTCGCTGCTTTCCGCTCAGCGCCTTAAACGAGGCCTCGGTGCCCTGCTGCTGTGTGTAGGCCGTAGCGCTCAGGCCGCTGATGCGTGCGGTGTTGATGGTAGCGGTGATGCTGTCGGCCTCGGCCAGCGTGCCTTCCAGGAAGGGTATCAGCTGCTTGGCACCACGCTCTCCCCGGCTGTCGCTGGCCAGGGCAATGCCGCGTGTGGTCTCGCCCTGCAGGCGCTGGGCGTCTTGCTGCATGGCAGCGGCGCTCATGCTATAGGCCAGGCCACCGTAGATGGTGGCATCGCGGCCGATGCTGCCTGCGGAGTGAGTGACCAGCTCTCGGGTCGACGACAGGCGGTAGACGGGAAAGAGGTCGGAGAGGCTGGCATAGTTGTCATCCCCCGCAGTCCCGTCGTCTGGACAGACGAAGGGCAGATACTCTATGCCGCTGACGAGCAGTATGCCGTCGGCCGAGAAGAAGATGCGCCCGTCGCCCTGTTCGGGGAAGTAGCGCAGCAGGTCGTCGGTCCATACGGCGCGGCTGAGCGCCCACAGTCTCCGTGCGTCACGGGCTGTGTAGTGCTCCATGGGGTTGGCCGCCAGGGCCGCGGCCAGCTCCTCATAGCCGCTGCCGGTGCGGGCGAAGTGTTTCAGCCTCACTATCTTGGGTGCCTTCCAGTCATGCCTTAGCACCAGCGCGCCATAGTCGCCATGGGTGGTCTTGTAGAACTCGATGGCGAGGTCGCCCGGCAGCAGCCTGTCGGCCACGTCGCGCCAGGTGATGGACAGCTGGGGGATGTGGTAGTCCTGCCGTGCGTCGTGCAGGGCGCCGAGCATCACGTAGTCGAGCGAGTCGAGCACGTGCTGCTGCTCGCCGCGTGCGGTGGCGGCCTTCTTCTCGCGCAGGGCAGCCATGGCCCGCTGGTTGCCGCTGGCACTGACATAGTTCTCGAAGTCGATGGTGGTGTTGAGTAGCAGTCCCTTGGAGAGCAGCAGGGCGTTGTAGGCCGCCTGGCAGAGCTGCGGCTCGCTGCCTATATGGGTCTTGCTGGCCGCCCGGTGGGCCAGCTCTATGGTCTTGTTGATGTACTTCACGGCCTTGTCCCAGTACATGCTGCGCTCACTCTCGCTGGTGGTGCAGAACTCGTGCTTGATGAGTTCCACGTAGCTGTTGTAGCCCTCGTTGTGATAGCAATTTGACTTGCGGTACTGCATGCGCTCGGCATAGAGCCGGGAGACGTCGAGCAGCTGGTTGAGGTAAGGCTCGCTGTGAGGTCCGAAGTGCTGTCGCTTCAGCTCGAGCGAATGTTTGGCCTGCCGCAGTGCGCGGTAATCGGCGCCCGAGTTGTAGAGCAGTCGTGAGCGCAGGTCGTGACGGAATATCTGCTGCACGGTGTCGCGTCCGCGGAAGGTGCCGTGTCCATAGCGGGCGAAGAGCTGGTCGCTCTGTCCGAGCAGTCGCTGCCCCTGCCGGTTGTCGCCTGCCTCGGCACAGGCCATGGCAGCCCACTGCAGGGCATCGGCATACTGGGCGCTCTCGGCAGTGTACTGCTGCCGATAGAGGTCGAGCAGTGCGTTCAGGTCGTCGCTGATGAGGTTGGTCTGACTGCTGCGTATCTTGTCTTGCAACAGTCGGGCACGGTCGGCAGTGCCACGTGTCCCGTCGGCCACGGTCTGTGCCCCGACGGGACAGAGGGAGGCCAGAGCTATGGTGAGTGTGAGGAGTCGTCGTGTCATGGTCAGAATGTGGTTTTGAGTCCTATGCCGATGGCGTTCATACTGTGTTCGTTGCTATTGCGGAACATGGCAGGCCCCAGCTCGGTGTGTTCTCCGAGGGGCAGCACATAGGCCGTCTCCACCTGTATGGCGTCGGCCTTCTTGCGCAGGTGGCTGCTCCAGAGGGTCAATCCTCCCAATGCAGAGACCCCAAATACAGTGAGACAGGGTATTGACACCCATTCAGACCAACCGATATTGCTTGTCACAGTTCCTCCTACATAAGATATTCCGAAGAGAAGCCCCAACCCCATGATTTCAATATCCCGTGCCGTCCTGCGTAGCTGCTTTTTCTTATTCTGCAACTCATAGTTGTAGCTTTTTGTAAGAAAGGTCACCCCATCATAGTATTCCGTAGTAAGTACAGGCAGAATGGAGTCGTTCTGCTGTTGTGCTGTTGCCGTATTGTAGTGCATCAGCATGACAAGGAGCATGATAAATAATCTCATTACTGTTTGCTAATCATTAATATAAGTTTTGCTCTTGGAAGTAAACAACCGATAGGAAAGACGCAATTCGAAGAATTCAGCTTTCAATTCAGCCTTCTCCATGTTGTAGTAGGCCAACTTGTCTACATTCAGCTGATGTTTTATATGCAAGCCATAGCATAACCTTAATTTCCATGCATTCACTTTGTATGACAAGCCCACATACCATGCTAAAGAAAGGGGGTTGAAACATTTATCATTCAGTCCCTCGTAGGCCACGTTGCCCGACGTTTGGGTGTGACTGCCAAGAAAAATGTCGGACTTCATCCCTACTACAAACATATCCATGACTGCAACGTTCAGATCTGTAGCCAGGAAGTGACTGATCATCCCTGTCCTATCGAAGAATCCATGGTCGTAGCCATAGCGATTGTGACGATATCCGATGTTTCCATTTAGACTGGCCCAAGAGTATTTAGACACCTCGCCTTCTAAGCCAACATCAAGGTACGACCCATACATTTTTCCGGGTGAGCCTTTCACCAATGTCATTCCTTCCGACGTGTAGCCCATCTTCCATAGTTCACCACAGTTCATCATTCCACCACCAGCATATAAGGCAAGGCTGTAGTTGACAGTACGCAGTTTTGTCTCTTTCAATGGCTTTACCACGTCTGTCTGAGCCTGTAATGACATTGCACACATCAGGAAAAACAATAACAATGTAAGCAAATATTTATTCTTAATAGCGTCGTTCATAAAAGATGTATTTAATAGCTCTGACATAATAATAACTCTTCTTTATCCAGAGATTTTTGTTTTCGAGCAATGTGTTGTCTGTCTTCATGGCAAGTGCACGGTTCTCTGGGTCGAAATCCTCAAAATTGCCTTCCTCTTGTGGATAAAGCCCTTCATAGTCTTCCTGACAAGTCCAGTAGATGTGGTGAGGATCTATCTCGGTCCCCCCGATGTCTCTCAATGCTTCATTGAGGTATTGCATCTGCATTGCGTAATCAGCTGTTATTAATCTTTCCTTTATGCTTCCAAAGATGAGTGCGAGCTCCCGTCGCGACGGCAAGCGCCAGCTACTACCGCTAGGCTGATTCTCTGAGCCGTTCTTTGTATTGCACCATGCCATAGCAGGATACCTGCTGATATCACGACCTGTCATTGTCTGTAACATGGATAGCCCGAAAGAGGGATTGACAATCATACCTTGTGTCACCGAATCAAGGATACAAACTCTATCGTCCATCGGTCCCCATGGCAACAGGACTTCATCGGCAGAGATGACAATCATGTATTGATTCGAGTACTTATTCGGGATAAATGCGACAATGCCTTCGTTGCCATACTCATCGACATAATAGTCGTAAAGCTCATAATTTTCCTGCCCGGTGACATCGACCAATGCCTGCGCCGACTTATATGTGCATGACTCAAACAACAATGGTGATGCAAGCAAAAGAATTGTTGATATGCAGTATTTTTTGATTTTAAGCATGCTAGTAATATTGACAATTAGTAATCTTTTGGGTAGCACAGTCGAAGGTTGCCACGAATGGTCGTTGCAACATATTGTCGATAGTGACATTAGTTGTCTCCTCACCCTGCGGTGTAGTAATACTTACAGACGAAAGTATGGTGGTATCTGCCGAGGTTGCCGTTACAGGGAAATAGACATCTATTCCACCGGGAAAATCTATACTAAAATGTTGAAGATCTTTTCCTTTAGTCGCTAGCCGCTCAATACTGACAGAATTGCTGTGCGTGACAGTTGCTCTCAACAGAACGATGTCACTTGTATTCGTGAAACGTAAGAATCCGTTGACAGTCATCGTCTTGGATTCCACCTGAATAGTCTGGTTATCTGGCTTTACCTGAAAGGATGCTATTCTTACGACATTGTTTTCGGTATCGTCAGAGAGTCCATTTGTCAGCAGATAGAAGGTATCATAACGGTGCGTACTCATTTGGTACCACTGCTCTTCGTAGCCTATCATGCTGCTAGCCGTGACCACATCTGCCAATAGGACAAACTGATAGCCAATATCCTTCTGCAAGTGTCGCAGAGTGATAGACGTGCTATTGCTTATAGGTGCAATTATGGTCTTATGTGCTATCAGTTCGCTATTTCCGTCATAACAATAGCATGCTAGCCGAAGCTGACGATCTGTCGGCAGGTCAGCCGGTTTCCCTTTTGAATAGCTATCGCCTAATCTGCTTAACAAATCAGAAAAGAGTTGGTCGCTGTCAAAAACAAATGTGACGCTTCGTTGCGTGGAGTCTTCCGTCTCATCAAAGTCTTTCTTGCAGGCTGCCAGCGATAAGACTACAAACATAACGAATAAATACCTCATAGTTTCAAAAGTTTAGTTGATAGGCTAGTGTGAGTCCGAAGTGACCGCGATCATAAATCCGGTCGTAAACAGCATCATAATCATACTGGGTTGACTCGAAAATGTACTTTTGGTCGAAAGCCGGAGCAAAATCGTAGGCATAATAGACCTCTATGCGCCATCGTTCGCTCATCTTAGCGCCAAGACGCAGTCGCATGCTGCCATAGCTGCTACCCAGGCTGAGGTCGCTGTGAGTGCTCTTTGTGGTCTCATAATAGTATTTCCCACTTGTAGCAGCATTCCAAGCTATTTCCGCTCCACCGTAGGAACACCAGCCCTTGCTTCTGAAAAAATTAATATCGCCAGCTGCAAAAACAGCCGCATGTGCTAGTGACACATCATCGAAGCCGTTTCGGGTGATAGGGTTCGTTGACATGTACCTTAATCCGACATCTATATTGAGCAAGTTGCGCATGGAGCCATAGCCCGTAAAAATCTGGACGTAGTAGCGCTGGCTTTTGCTAAACTCTCCCCCAAGTCCAACACTTACGTGGTAGCGGTCTATCTTGCTCATCCGCTGTTTGATGAGCTGTTGTTTCTCTATCTGCAGTCCCTGCGCACAAGCAGGGGCGATTTGTCCAAATAGTGACGCCGCGATAACAAAAATGCTATTCAGAGTAACCTTCATGTCTGTAGTTCTGTTATTTCTTACGCATGATAAAGGGCATGTTGAGCACGGCACCAGGAACTATAATTGTCTGATAGTCGGCTTTTTCCAATACTAAAGCCAGGCCCGTAGCCGTCTCCTGCATGAGTGGAACAAAGCGATAGCTGCCATCACTCTGTAGTTCGCCATGGGCTATGTTGGTTTGTGAAGAAATGACAGTATCACCATGCTGGTCGAGATACCATCCTTTCAAGTATAACTTTCCGCGCACATTTGTCCTGTCAATCTTGACGTATGTGCTTTCATCCATCAACTGCTGTCTGACGGTCAGCGAAGCATCTTTTGCAGTATAGATAATAGAGAACTTCCAGAGTATACTGAATTCCTTCCATCTCATCAGTATGGACTCGTTGCGCACATCTTCATAAAGAGTGGCAGTAAGACTGGTGATTTCATCTTCGCTGTCTAATAGCCACGTGGACACCAGATTTCTCTCCACAAGGTCTGCATAACCTCCAAGCATCGGATACTCATCAATGGTAAATGGCTCTGATTTAGCGTAATGCCCGCTAAAATCGCCTGATTCTGTAATCCCGACAGCGTATGCCACATAGGTTCTACCGGTTTCAAGATGGGCATAGTGATGCGAGCTGCCGCTACGTGGCAACAGGTCTTCTTCCCATGCAGAATCTGAAGAATGTTGCTTGAGCCGGTTTTTATAATCTTCTACGATATACGGGAGAAAGTGCGCATCGCTGCCAAAGCGGTTGATGGTCTCTACATCGTATTCTGCCACAAAGTAGTTCTCGTTAGCAGGGCCGTTGTCTTCCACACCTACGCACGCGTAATAATTATACAGGTGTTCCCGGAAACCTTCGTAATTCAACTTCCACATGGGATATTCTTGCAATTCAATATGGCTGATATCTGTAGTGAAAGTGACTGTTGCAGGGACGCCATACTGTTGGCCTTCTTCCGTAAGGCCGAAGACTATGTAAGTATAAGTATGCTGAGGTAAAAGCCCCGAAAGCCTGACAATCTTCTTGCGTTGCCACTTAAGAGCAAGGTAACGTGCCGCCTCTTCCGACAATGTACTCATGTAACTATCTATAACATCTTGCACATTGCCTACACTGCCGTCCACCACGAATGAGCAGTAGCTGTCGCGGTTGGACCCGTTGTGGGTGATGGTGGCTGTCACGCTGTAGGCCGCCACGCTGTCCACCGCCACGTGGAACACGACGGTGCCCTGACCATCGTCCTCATCGCTGCTGCACGCAGCAATCAGGGCATAGAGCAGGCAGTATAACCATATACGTTTGTTCATAATCATCTACTTGATTGTACTTTCATTTGCCAACTGTCGGCAAAGGTAGGCATTTCTGCCGAAACGGCCAAATTTTCACACCCGTTTTTGGCAGGCTGAATAGCCGATAAATGATGATAAATGATGCCCTAACCGCGATTTACCCGCTAAAACAGCCCCCCCCCGTTTAGCGGGTAGCGAAAGGTCGGCTATCGCATAAAATGGGGCTCGTTTAGGGGGTAAATGGCGGTGGTAGGCTGTCAAGCCGACAGCCGTGTGAGCTAGGGCTCCCTACCCCACCCGATGGCGTCATACCACTGGGTGGTTTTTATTGTCTCGTTGTAGTCGCATCCGGCATAGCGGTCGTAGAGACTGAGCGGGACAAACATGCTGAGTCCGGCGTAGGCCGTGTCGTTGGGCTCGAAGGTGCTGCTACGCATGCTGCTGCGCAGCGCACTGTAGATGGTCATCCAGCGGGAAGAGTTCAGCCTGTAGGGCACTGCCTTGTCCAGTGCGACACGCCACTGTGCATAGTCGGCATAGGGCAGATTGCGTGCCATGACGTTGCCCATGTCATACATCACCGGGACGAAGGAATAGGCAAACAGCTGTCCGAAGTAGTAGGTGAGTCCGTCCACGCTGTACTGCTCGCGCGGCATGAGCACGCGCCTGGTGACCTCGGCCAGCGCGTCCATGTGCTGCAGGTCTACCACGGCCAGGGGCACGCTGTAGCCTTGCAGGTAGGCCATGTCGAAGTCCTGAGCATATTCGCCGGTCTGATAGGTAGCCTGATAGTGGGCATAGTAGGCATCGACGATGTCACGGCAGAAGCTGTCGGTCCTGCTGAAGAGCAGCGGCACGATGACGTCGTAGGGTGCGCCATCGCCCGGTATCTCGGCAGGCGACCCGATGAGATAGTCGGCAGCATGGCGCAGCTCGTAGGCCGTCTCGACGCAGAGCATGCAGCAGCAGTCGCCCATGATGAAGCGGAAGCGGGGCAGCCCCTCGAGTGCACGGGCCATCTGCGTGACGTTCATCCACCGTGCGGTGGTGGCCCCCTGGTCGCCGCGGCTGTCGTAGCCATAGGCACGGCGGCCGGCAGGAGCGAGTGTGCCGGCTATGGTGTCGCGCTCAATGAGCCATCCGCTGCTGTGGCCCCAGAGCACCAGCCCATAGTCGTCGGCCGGATAGCGGCGCATCAGCGAGTCGAGCGTGGAGCGGAAGAGGGCGGGGTCGCTGGCATAGACCTCGGAAGGATAGCGCATCACCGTGTCGACAGCACCGGCGGTCACGTCGATGACGTAAGGACGGGCGTCGCGCAGATGGTCGACGAAGAGCAGCAGACGGTCGGAGCCATCCACCGCACGGCTGCCACGCCTGAGCTCGGCAAGGTCGTTGAGCGCACACGTGCTCAGATTGTTGTCGCCCGACATATAGACCACGACCACGCGTCCGTAGTGCTGCGGCTCTGGCGCGTCGTAGTGCTCTTCATCATAGTCGGAACACGATGCCACGCCAGCCAGGAGAAGCAGTAAAACAAGCAAATGTCTCATCTTTAAGAATAATTTGCTGCAAAGTTACGCTTTTTTGCGCGAAAATAAGTAACTTTGCATTCCAAATTTAACGACAGATGAACAGAACGACGATAATCATAGCCTTTTTGTGCCTTTTTTTCCCCCGCGTGATGGCTCAGAGCAATCCCTACCTGGAGTGCGAAGACACGTGCCGCCACGTGCACGGCATCGACCTGAGCCACTATCAGGGTGAGGTGTTCTGGGAGACGGTGGGCGAAAACACCAAGATGGCCTACGTCTACCTGAAGGCGACCGAAGGGGGCGACCGCATCGACGCACGCTACGAGCGCAACATCGACCTGGCCCACCGCTACGGACTGAAGGTGGGCAGCTACCACTTCTTCCGCCCGAAGACACCGCTGCGCCGACAGCTGGAGAACTTCAAGACACAGTGCCTGCCCGGCGAGCAAGACCTCATACCCATGCTCGACGTCGAGACCACAGGCGGACTGAGCACCGAGGCTTTCTGCGACTCGCTCTTCATGTTTCTCGACCTCATGGAACAGACCTACCACCAGAAGCCTCTGGTCTATACCGGCCGCAACTTCTACAACAAATACCTGCTGGGCAAGCTCGACGACTACAGGCTGATGATAGCCATGTACACCGACGAGGAGCCTGTGCTGGCCGACGAGCGCGACATCTGCATGTGGCAGTACACAGGCAAGGGGCGCATCGTGGGCGTCAACGGCTATGTGGACAAAAGCCGCTTCATGGGGCGACACAGTCTGCGCGAGATACGCTATCGCCACTGAGGAAAAAGCTTAAACATGTGTCACACATAACACCTCTTATACTATGTCAATGATAAAATGTCCTGAGTGCGGCCACGAAGTGAGCGACCGTGCCAAAACATGCCCGCACTGCGGCGTGGCCATTGCGGGCAACATCACCATCTGTCCCGACTGCGGCGAAATCATACTGAAGGACGCCTCGGCGTGCCCCAACTGCCATTGCCCCATCAATGGCGCTGCCCCCTACGAGCCCCGGCACGACGAGCCCGCCTCCCCCACCCTGCCGGCCGACGGGGCACAGGATGCCGCCGGCACACCCACAGCAGGGAGTCACAGCGACCAACAGCCGCAAAAGCCCAAGCGCAAGATGAAGCGCACATACACGGCATTCGTCGTGTCGGTGGTCATAGCTCTCATCGTCGTGCTCCTCGGCCTCTACTTCTATCAGAACACCATGCAGCAGAACGAGCTGCGCGCCTACAACAATGCCGTGAGCTCAGGCGAGCCTGCCGTGCTGCAGAACTTCCTCGACATGTATGCCGACGCACCCAAGGCGCACCGCGACTCCATCGAGCTGCGCCTCGACGAGCTGAAAAAGATAGACGAGGAATGGGACCGTGCCGTGGCCTCCCTGTCGAAGACCGAGCTGCTGCGCTATG
>CAJOHP010000030.1 GCA_905234355.1 uncultured Prevotella sp.
GCACAAGCTCATCAGCATACCTTAGCCCACACATGCCTATGCCAAGCCTCATGAACGTGCTCCTGCTCATCAACCAGATTGTCGCCATTGCGGCGGTGGTCCACGTGGTCATGGACAACAGGCAGCCGGCAAAGACCATGGCGTGGGCACTCGTCATCTACTTCGTCCCCGTGGCTGGCATCATTGCCTACCTCTTCTTCGGAGTCAACACCAGGCGCGAGCGACTCGTCAGCCGACGCTCACTCGACCAGCTGAGCAAGCGCTCCATGCTCGGATTCGTAGAGCAGACAGGACTCTGCATCCCCAACAAGCACAAACACATCATCGACCTCTTTGTCAACCAGAGCTTCTCACTGCCCTTTAATAATAATAAGGTGGAACCGCTCTGCTCCGGCTACGAGTTCTTCCCTTCGCTGCTGCGTGACATCGCCTCGGCCCGCGACCACATACACCTTGACGTCTACATCTTCGAGGACGACGCCCTGGGACGTCTCGTGGCCGACGCACTCATCGAGAAGGCCCGACAGGGCGTGGCTGTGCGGATCATCTACGACGACGTGGGATGCTGGAGCGTGAGCAACGCGTTCTATGAGCGCATGCGCGAGGCAGGCATCGAGGTCGAGGCATTCCTGCCCGTGCGCTTCCCCTCGTTTACGAGCAAGGCCAACTACCGCAACCACCGCAAGCTCTTCATCGTCGATGGACGCGTGGGCTACATCGGAGGCATGAACATCGCCCTGCGCTACGTGAAAGGCATCGACGACAAGCAGCACGGCCACCTGCACTGGCGCGACACCATGATGCGCATCGAGGGACCGGGAGTCTACTCGCTGCAGCGTGCCTTCCTCATCGACTGGTACTTCGTCGACCGCACCCTGCTCAGCGACCGGCGCTACTACCCCAAGCTGCCCGCAGCACCCGAGTGCCGCAACCTGCTGCAGACGGTCACCAGCGCTCCCACGTCGCCCGATGCCGACATCATGCAGGGCTACGTGCGCATCATCATGGCTGCCCGGCGCTACGTCTACGTGGAGACACCCTACTTCCTCCCCACCGACGCAGTGCTCTATGCCCTGAAGGCGGCAGCACGTTCAGGCGTCGACGTGCGCATACTCGTGCCCTACCACAGCGACACACGCTTCACACAGTGGGCCAGCAGGTCCTATCTGCGCGAGGCGGCACAGGCGGGCATCAGCGTCAGACTGTACAAAGCCGGATTCCTGCACTCCAAACTGATGGTGTGCGACGACAGCCTCGCCACATGCGGGTCCACCAACGTGGACTTCCGCTCGTTTGAGAACAACTTCGAGGCCAACGCCTTCGTCTACGACGCCGACACCGCATGCCGCATGCGCGACATCTTCCTCAGCGATGAACAGCAGGCCGTCAGGCTGGGCGATGTCAAGGGATTCTCCCACCCCAAATTCTTCGTCAGGCTGGGCGAAAGCCTGGCCAGGCTGCTCTCACCACTGCTCTGACAACTGTCACATCAGCCCCCTCCCTCTCCCACGCCAGCGACCTGTCACGCCGGAGAAAAATGAGGGCGGCGACAAAAAACTTCGCCACAGGGTGCGCTATATCGCAATATTTTTGTACTTTTGCAGCAAAATTGCGAAGAACTGATTATGGTCTATCAATACGACTTCCTCATCATCGGTGCCGGAGTGGCCGGTATGAGCTATGCCCTGAAGGTGGCACGCGCCCACAAAGGCTCCGTGTGCATGATATGCAAGAGCAGCCTCGACGAGGCCAACACCTCGTTTGCACAGGGCGGTGTGGCCAGCGTGACCAACCTGGCCGTGGACAACTTTGAGAAGCACATCGAAGACACGATGATTGCCGGCGACTACATCAGCGACCGCCAGGCCGTGGAGCAAGTGGTGCGCAAAGCACCCGAACAGATACGCGAGCTGGTGGAGTGGGGCGTAGAGTTCGACCGCAAGGACAACGGACAGTTCGACCTGCACCGCGAGGGCGGACACTCCGAGTTCCGCATACTCCACCATGCCGACGACACCGGAGCCGAGATACAGCGCGGACTGATGGCCGCCGTCAGGGCCTGCCCCGACATCGTCGTCAAGGAGAACCACTTCGCAGTGGAGATCATCACCCAGCACCACCTGGGAGCAAAGGTCACACGGCGCACGCCCTACATCAACTGCTACGGCGCCTACGTGCTCAACCCCGAGACGCAGAAGGTAGACACTTACTTGTCCAAGGTCACGCTCATGTGCACAGGCGGATGCGGTGCCGTCTATCAGACCACCACCAATCCCATCATCGCCACAGGCGACGGCGAGGCCATGGTCTATCGTGCCAAAGGCACCGTGCAGGACATGGAGTTCGTGCAGTTCCACCCCACAGCCCTCTACTCGCCCGGAGAGACACACCCGGCCTTCCTCATCACCGAGGCCATGCGAGGCTACGGCGGCATACTGCGGCTGCCCAACGGAGAGTCGTTCATGGAGAAGTACGACGAGCGACTGTCGCTCGCACCACGCGACATCGTGGCACGTGCCATAGACAAGGAGATGAAGATACACGGACTGGACCACGTCTGTCTCGACGTGACACACAAGGATGCCGCCGAGACACGACGCCACTTCCCAAACATCTACCAGAAGTGCCTCTCCATGGGCATCGACATCACCACCGACTACATACCCGTGCGCCCCGCGGCCCACTACATGTGCGGAGGCATCAAGGTCGACCTCAACGGATGCTCGAGCATAGAGCGGCTCTACGCCATCGGCGAGTGCGCATGCACAGGACTGCACGGCGGCAACCGACTGGCCAGCAACTCACTCATCGAGGCCGTGGTCTATGCTGACGCTGCGGCACGACACTCCATAGAGCACGTCGACCTGTACGACTTCAACGAGAAAGTGCCTGAATGGAACGACGAGGGCACGATGACCAATGAGGAGAAGGTGCTCATCACGCAGTCGGTCAAGGAGGTGGGCGAAATCATGTCCAACTACGTGGGCATCGTGCGCAGCGACCTCCGCCTGCACCGCGCCTGGGTGCGACTGGACACACTCTACGAGGAGACAGAGAACCTCTTCAAGCGCGTCAAGGCCACACGCGACATCTGCGAGCTGCGCAACATGATCAACGTGGGCTACCTCATCACACGATTCGCACTCGAGCGCAAGGAGAGCCGCGGACTACACTACACCGTGGACTATCCCGTGCATGCCTACGACAAGAAGTAGCTTCGGCACGCCGAAGTTACTAGCACTCGGAACAAAACAAACGAGTTTGTTTTGTTCTTCTCTCGTTTTTTCGTAACTTTGGAAGAAATCGCAGGATTTCTTTGTATAAAGGCAGTTTCGAGGATTGAGAAATTTTGGGGTTCTTGCTTAGGCAAGCGGCAAAGCCGAGCGACGATTTGGAGACTGTTCTTAATTCCAAATTCTGCTATAAATTGCATTCAAAGTCATCGCATCTGGCGCTTGCTACCAAAGGGACGCAAGAACTCCCTGTACTGGGCTACCAGCCTTATTCGTGACCCATTGTCGGGAGCAAAGGTATTACAAAAATCCGAATTAGCCAAGAATATTTCAAAGAATTATTCCACAAGACTCATAAAGTCGAAGTACATCAGTCGTGTTGATTGAGGTACCACGGCTTTGTCTTTACGAGTGTTCTTTGATTCGTCTTCTTCAGAAGGGAACAGATATACAAATCCATTCTTTTCATAATAGGCTAATGTGTCAGGAGTATTGCGGGCATCAACTATCAAGAAACGGCATCCTGCTTTTCCTCCATGTCCAAGCCACCTCTTAATAAAGTTCATCAGTGCCGAACCAATGCCTTGATGAGCCAATTCTTTATTGACAGCTAAGCGGCCTATCAAGACTCCAGGATAGCGTTTCAGACGTTTTTCACTGAGATCATTATACTCACGGAACGTTTCCTGCTTACGGTTGGAAAGGTCGGTAATGCGCAAACTGTCATTGGAAACAGAAAAAGCACATGCTATTTGACGAGGATTGTCAAGAGAGCGGAATACATAAGAACGGCTAACCATCCGGCGCGTATAGCCTATAACATCTTTCTGGAAATAATCATCCAAGTCACCGACGCCACAAGAAAAATGCTCGCACTCTGCGAGCACCTCTTCTGTCAATTCAATGAAAGCATACTTGCTCAAGAATTCATCATCTGTCATAGCGGCATTCCTGATTCTTTCATCATCTTAATATATGCCTGCTCTTCCCGCTCATTATAGATACGAGCAGGACGCGGGTTCTTACCTTGCAGACGAAGTTCTTCCGAACGACGCTCAACAGCCTCTGCACGCTCTAAGAACAGCCTTGCTGCCTCACCGTGCAATGTCGGGATAATCTTTACTGGTGTTGCCATAATCGTATCTCCTTTAGCTATTTCGTTGGCAAAATTACAGTAAAATCCTCAATTTTGCAACTTTTTTTGTATTTTTCTTCCATAAACCGCATTGCTTTACTGAATTTTTTATCTATGCATGGTCTATCGATTGAAGGCGGCTTCATAAAGAACGAAACTGAAACTCGATGGACACATATTGATGGAAAAGCGTTTATCTGACGCTTTGTCTTTGGCTGTTCTGAATCTCGCAAATTCAATCATCGTCAAAGAACAAAGCAACGGTAGATGTCTATTAGGGTGTATATATACAGCCCACGTCCGACAAGGTATTCATTCGGCGTGGGCTTCTCCGTTGCTCGTTCTACGATGATGGGCAATGCGAGAGCCATGAACAGCGGGACGAGTAACAGGTATAGTTGCCCCGCTTTTTTCGTCTCTATGGTTTATTATAGTCTTGCGATGGGGCAAAGAGCAGGACAGAATAGAAGTGAAACGATGAAAAAAGTATTGTTTTTTACCTTGCTGGTTGTAGCGGCTGTTAATGTGAAAGCTCAGTCGGCAGACTATGCCAAGTCGCTCATCAGCTCGGGGCGTGATGGTGAGGCAGCTCGGGTCATCAGGGTTTTGGCCGAGCGGGGCGATGCCGAAGGGCAGTACCTCTTACGCACCTTTATGTGGAGTGCCACATAGCCTAATATGTACTTTCCACTGTGAATGCCTCACAACGGAAAGTACATTTGGCTATAAAGAGCAAGCTCTGTGGGGAATTTACTCCGCATTATAAACCTCATGCAGGGTAACGATTTGGAAACCTAACTCCTGCTGTAATCCTCACCAGATTGCTTAATCGCCTAAACCGGACTTCCCCATTCTTCTCCGTCTTGCCTTTTATTTACCGTCATTCTGCGTTAATCTTCCAAAATTCCTCGTTTGTTACAACCTTTTTTCGTAACTTTGCACCCACATTCTAAACAACAATAAAAATTATGGACGACTACCCGGCGGAAACATTCAAACCCTAGGGCAGGAGGAACCAGGCAGCGGCAAGACTGCTAATCCTCTTGCCGGCAACTGTTTTATTACGCCATGGTGCACAGCGATGCATCATGGCAGAGTATGAACCACATCATCACAACGGATTAGCAACCAATGAAAACCTACTGGAACACCCAAGGCGGACTGACCCAGCTCGCAGAGTGGCAGCCCAACTGCTGGACACAAGTGACGTGCCCCACCGAAGACGACCAGCGAGAGCTGGAAGAGCGATTCGGCATACCCGACTATTTCATCACCGACATCAGCGATACCGACGAGAGAGCACGCTATGAGTACGACGACGGATGGATGCTCATCATCCTGCGCATACCCTACGTCAAGGAGGTGCGCTCACGCACACCCTACACCACCGTGCCACTGGGCATCATACACAAGCGCGACGTCACCATCACCGTGTGCTACTACGAGACCAACATGATGATAGACTTCGTCAGCTTCCAGCAGAAGCGTGCCGAAGGATTCACCGACTACGTCGACATGGTCTTCCGACTCTTCCTCTCCTCGGCTGTATGGTACCTCAAGCGACTCAAGCAGATCAGCTCGCTCATCGACAAGGCCAAGCGCAACCTCGACCGTGACGTCAACAACGAGAGCCTCATCGGACTGTCACGGCTGCAGGACTCACTCACCTACTTCCAGACATCCATACGAGGCAACGAGACACTACTCTCCAAACTGAAGTTCAAGCTGCAGATAGACGAGCTCGACGCCGACCTCATCGAAGACGTCAACATCGAGATGACGCAGGCACGGGAGACCACGGCCATATACAGCAATATACTCGAGTCGACCATGGACACCTACTCCAGCATCATCAACAACAACATGAACACGGTGATGAAGACGCTCACCTCCGTGTCCATTCTCATGATGTTTCCCACACTCATCGCCTCGCTCTTCGGCATGAACCTCATCAACGGCATGGAGAACAATCCACTGGGATTCGCCTTCGCACTGGTCCTCTCGGTCGCTGTCTCGGCATGCGCCTGGTGGCTGCTGCACAGGCAGAAACTCGTATGATGCTGACGCAGCAAACGGGAGTTTAGAGGGTAAAACGTGCCTAAAGTGTTAATTAAGCATAAATCATAGGGGCGCACACCGTTTTTCTTTCCCTTTTTCTGAGCCTAACTCCCAACTTTTTCGTAATTTTGGCCCCAAATTGTGAATAGATACTAACGAATCAGTAACTAAACAAAGTTAAATGATGGACTCTCAAGACAACACCATCCTCACCGGCGCCAACGAGCAGCCACAGGAAGAGATGGTCAAACAGGAAGAGGTGAAGGCAGAGGAAACCCTGCAAGTGACAGAACCAGCCGCTGAAGCTCCCCTGCAGGAGGCAGCGCCCGCTGAAGAAGAGATGATGGCCGCCGATGGCGAAGAGCCTGCGCCCGAGGAAGAACGCAAGGTCTACCAGACCAAGCAGGAGGTACTTGAGCGCGTGAAGGAAATAGCCCACGGCGAAGAGACACCCAAGAAGGACGAGGTGGAATACCTCAAGAGCGTGTTCTACCGCATGCACATCGCCGAGCGCGAGGAGCAGCAGAAGGCATATCTCGAAGCAGGAGGCGACCCCGAGACCTACCAGGTGGTGCCCGACGAAGACGAAGAGGCATTCAAGGCCGAGATGGTCATCATCAAGGAGCGCAGGCAGCAGCTGTTCAGAGAGCAGGAAGCCGAGAAAGAGGAAAACCTCAAGAAGAAGCTCGACATCATCGAGCGCATCAAGGCCATGGCCACCACACCCGAGGAGGCCAACAAAGCCTTCCCCGAATTCAAGAACCTGCAGAACGAGTGGAAAGAAATCAAGAGCGTGCCCGCTGAGAAAGCCAACGAGCTCTGGCGCAACTACCAGCACTATGTGGAGCAGTTCTACGACCTGCTCAAGCTCAACATAGAGGCTCGCGAGTACGACTTCAAGAAGAACCTCGAGGCCAAGACCAAGCTCTGCGAAGCCGCCGAGAAGCTTGCCGACGAGACCGACGTCATCAGCGCCTTCCACCAGCTGCAGAAGCTCCATCAGGAATACCGTGAGACAGGCCCCGTGAGCAAAGAGCTGCGCGAGGAGATATGGCAACGCTTCAAGGCTGCCAGCACCGTCATCAACAAGCGCCACCAGCAGCACTTCGAGGAGCTGCGGGCACGCGAAGAGGAAAACCTTGCCAAGAAGACCGCACTCTGCGAGAAGGTGGAGGCCGTCTGTGCCGAGGAGAACAAAGGCAGCGCCGACTGGGAGCGCCACACACAGGAAATCATAGCCCTGCAGCAGGAGTGGAAGACCATCGGCTTTGCTCCGCAGAAGATGAACGTGAAGATTTTCGAGCGCTTCCGCGCTGCATGCGACGACTTCTTTGCCCGCAAGGCTGAATATTTCCGCACGTTGAAAGACACCTTCAAGGAGAACGCCGAGAAGAAGCGCGCTCTCATCGAGAAAGCCAAAGCCCTGCAGGACAGCACCGAGTGGCGCTCGACCAGCGACAAGCTCATCGCACTGCAGAAGGAGTGGAAGACCATAGGCATGGTGCCCAAGAAGCTCGGCGACCAGCTCTGGGAGGAGTTCCTCGGAGCATGCAACAAGTTCTTTGAGGCACGCAACCAGCAGACGGCCGGACAGCGCAACGAAGAGCACGACAACCTCGAGAAGAAGCGCAGCATCGTCGCACAGCTCAAGGCGCTCGCCGAAGAGGCCGGCGACGGGCTGCAGGAGAAGGTGCAGCAGCTCGTCAGCGAGTATCAGCAGGTGGGACATGTGCCCTACCGTGAGAAAGACAAGCTCTACGAGGAGTATCATGCCGTGCTCGACAAGCTCTACAAGGAGCTCAACGTGTCGGTGGCACGCCGCCGCCTGAACAACTTCAAGCAGAGTCTCCGCCAGGTGGCCGAGCGCGGCGAGCAGGCACTCGACAGCGAGCGCTCCAGGCTCCTGCGGCAGTACGACATCATACGCAGTGAGGTGCAGACCTACGAGAACAACCTCGGGTTCCTCAGCGCCTCGTCTAAGAAGGGCAACTCGCTCATCGAGGAGATGAACCGCAAGATACAGAAGCTCAAGGACGACATGCAGCTTGTCAAGGAGAAGATCAAGGCCATCGACGCCGAGAACAAGGCCAAGGGCGCTGCTCCGCAGGAAGCCGCAGCCAAGGATGCCGAAGCAGCTCCCGCAGCCGAAGCTCCCGCTACTGATGCTCCTGCAGCCGAGTAAATTCAGCCAATAAAATCTCATCAATAGGAGGTCGGGCCTCCGAGTGCAACGTTTCATCAGACGTTGACTCGGGGGCCCGATTTACTATATAGATTGTTCGATTTGTTGTACCCAGCTTTTGCATGATGTCGGAACACGGTAGGGACGGGCTTTATGCCTGTCCGCAGGCGCGGGGGCTGTTGCGTTTCCTGCTTGCTGTTCGGACAGGCATAAAGCCCGTCCCTACAGTTGCCGGAATGCTGTTTGTGGTGACATGTGGGTACAACAAATAGAGCACCCGATTTCCTATATAGGCGTATGCAGACTATGCAGGACAAGGCATGGCAAAGGCGTGGCAAGACTCCTCACGTCACAGGTGCAGGGTGTGCCCCATGCGCTGCTTCTTGGTCTGCAGGTAGCGCAGGTTGTAGGGATTGGGCGTCACCTCGATGGGCACGTTCTCCACAATCTCCAGTCCGTAGGCCTCGAGACCTACGCGCTTCACGGGGTTGTTGGTCATCAGCCGCATCTTGTGCACGCCAAGCTGTCGCAGCATCTGTGCGCCGCAGCCATAGTCGCGCTCGTCGGGCTTGAAGCCCAGATGGACGTTGGCGTCGACGGTATCGTAGCCCTGCTCCTGCAGCTTGTAGGCCCGTATCTTGTTCATCAGCCCGATGCCGCGGCCTTCCTGCTGCATATAGACAATGACGCCCTTGCCCTCTTTCTCCACCATCTGCATGGCCCGGTGCAGCTGTTCGCCGCAGTCGCATCGCTCAGAGCCGAGTATGTCGCCGGTCATGCAGCTGGAGTGCACACGCACGAGCAGGGGCTCGTCGTCGTGCCATGTACCCTTGATGAGGGCCATGTGCTCCAGTCCGTTGCTCTTCTGCCTGAAGGGTATGAGGCGGAAGTGTCCGTAGGCCGTAGGCATGTCGACCTCCTCGCCCACCTCGATGAGCGACTCCTGCTGCAGGCGGTAGCTGATGAGGTCCTTGATGGTGATGATTTTCAGCTGGTGCTCGTGAGCGAAGGCCTGCAGCTCGGGCATGCGTGCCATGGTGCCGTCGTCGTTCATTATCTCCATGAGTGCTCCTGCGGGATAGAGCCCGGCCAGGCGGCAGAGGTCTACGGCGGCCTCGGTGTGTCCCGAGCGCCGCAGCACGCCGTGCTCCTGGGCGTAGAGGGGATTGATGTGTCCCGGACGCCCGAAGGTCTGCGGTGTAGAGGCGGGGTCGGCCAGCGCGCGTATGGTGGCGGCGCGGTCGTGGGCCGACACACCGGTGGTGCACCCCTCGAGCTTGTCGACGGTGATGGTGAAGGGTGTGCCCAGCACCGATGTGTTTTCAGAGACCTGACGGGGCAGGTCGAGCTCTTCGCTGCGGCCGATGGTGATGGGGGCGCAGAGCACGCCGCGCGCATATTTCAGCATGAAGTTGACCATCTCGGGCGTGATTTTCTCTGCGGCGCATATCAGGTCGCCCTCATTCTCGCGGTCTTCGTCGTCGACGACGATGACGAAGCGGCCCTCACGGAAGTCGTCGAGCGCCTCGTCTATGGTGTTCAGTTGGAAGGATTGCATGTAGTGTCAATGATGTTTATGAGCTTCGTATTTGTGGTAAGAATGTTCTGCATGTCTTTGTAGAGCCTGAAGCGGTAGCGCAGCATGCGCAGATAGAAGAACAGGCCGGTGGGCAGGAAGAGTCCGACGGCGATGTTGAGCCATTTGCGCTGGAATGGTCGGGTGTGAGCCCTCACGGCGATGACGGGGTAGCGGTTGAGCAGCCTGATGACGTGCTGGTTGCGTGAGTATGACAGGTCGTCGATGGTCTCCTCGAGCATGGTGTTGATGCGCTCCGTCTCGTGGTCGTCGCCCGGTCGGAAGAATACCTTGACGGGGTTGGGCCACCTGAGCAGCTTGTGGTCTTCGCTGTAGGTGCGGATGGCGCTGCTGATGTCGCGCAGTCTGTCGGCGTCGGCAGCGTAGTGCGGGTCGTCGATGATGACCTCCTTCTTCGTGAGGTTGCGCTTCTGCCTGAGCCCGAGCATGCGGCGCACGACGGCCTTGTAGGCATCGATGTTGAAGACGGTAGAGTCCTGGTTGGCCTTGTAGGTGAAGAAGACGGCCACGGGGGTGAGTACGATGACCGATATCCACTTGCCGAACCACACGGCCCACTCGTCTTCTCGTGCCATGCGCATGCCGGTATTGTCGAAGATGTAGTAGACGATGAAGACGACGACAGAGATGATGACCGGCACGCCCAGTCCTCCCTTGCGTATGATGGCTCCGAGGGGTGCTCCTATGAAGAAGAAGATGAGGCACTGCAGTGCGAGTGTGAACTTGTTGATGATTTCTATCTCGTGCAGTCGTGCCTGCCGGTTCTGGTAGTTGGCCCAGTCGGTCTTGAACTGCAGGTCGTTCTGTGCCATCTTGGCCTGTCCCACGGCTGCTTTGACGGCCTGCAGTCGCTGCTCGCCGGTGAGACGCGCTTCCACGCTGTCTATGTGCGAGGCGTCCTGGGCTGCCTCCTTGTCGGCTCTGACGGAGTCTTCGGGCGAGAGCTGTGGCATGTAGAAGGGCCCCATCTGTGCCTGTGCGTAGTAGGCGTGCCCTGTGCTGTCGATGAGCTGTCGGAGCGAGTCGAGCCCGTGGCGCAGCCCACGGATGTCCTTACCCTGTGCGCTGGTCGATATCTCGGCCACGTCGGCCAGGTTGAAGCCGCCGTCGAAGTCGAGCAGTATCTGCTTGTGGGCGAAGGTCTCGCGGCGGTAGGGCACCTCGGCCGAGCCGGCCATGTCCTGCTGCTGCATGTTCTCAAACCACTCGCCGCTCCACAGCGTGAGCAGCAGGTGCTTCTTCTCCGCCGTGCTCTGCAGCATGCCGGAGTCGGCCAGGATGATGGCCTGGTCTTCGAAGGAGTTGGTCTGCCGGTAAATCATGATGCCGTAGAGCTTGCCGGTCTTGAGGTCCTTCTTCTCTACGTAGAGGTTGGACTGCGGTATGCCGTCGTAGAAGATGCCCTCGGGTATCTCCAGCTCTGGGCTTTTCTGCTTCATAGAGAGGAGCAGCTGCATGAACGATCGGTTGGCGCTGGGCCCCACCACGTTCTGGAAGAAGAAAGACAGGCCGCTGATGAGTGCCACGATGACGATGAGCGAGCGCATGGCCTGCATCAGCGAGATGCCCGCTGCCTTGATGGCAGTGAGCTCTGAGCTCTCGCCCAGGTTGCCGAAGGTGATGAGCGAGCTGAGCAGGATGGCCAGCGGGAAGGCCTGCGGCATGAGCATCAGGCCCATGTACCAGAAGAACTGTGCCAGCACGTCGATGGACAGTCCCTTGCCTATGAGCTCGTCGACATAGCGCCACAGAAACTGCATCATCAGCACAAACTGGCAGATGAAGAACGTGCCCACGAAGAGCAGCATGAACTGCTTGGCAACGAATATGTCTAACTTCTTGATGCGAAACATGCTTCTAACAGCCTGCAAAGGTACGCAAAAAAGCCCGCACTCCAAAGGAATGCGGGCATTTTTTAGGATTGTTAGTGTTTGGCGGCTGCTCCAGATGTGTTTCTCCTGCGCGGCCCTGATGATTTTTGGGCTTTAGTGCGGCCGTTTCGTTTTTTTTCATTACCTTTGCAGCAAAAATCCCAAGTAAGACAACGACCTATGAAAGAACTGGAACTGAAGTACGGATGCAATCCCAACCAGAAGCCCTCGCGCATCTTCATGCACGACGGCAGCGAACTGCCTATCGAGGTGCTCAACGGCCGTCCCGGCTACATCAACTTCCTTGACGCTCTGAACGCGTGGCAGCTGGTGCGCGAGCTGCAGCAAGCTACCGGCCTGGCCGCCGCCGCGTCGTTCAAGCACGTGAGTCCCGCCGGCGCCGCCGTGGCCCTGCCCCTGAGCGACACGCTGAAGAAGATCTACTTCGTCGACGATGTGGAGGGGCTCGACGACTCGCCCGTGGCCCAGGCCTATGCCCGTGCTCGCGGTGCCGACCGCATGTCGTCGTATGGCGACTTCGTGGCGCTGAGCACCACCTGCGACAAGACCACGGCCCTGCTGCTCAAGCGCGAGGTAAGCGACGGCGTCATCGCCCCCGCCTTCACCGACGAGGCCCTGCAGATACTGCGGGAGAAGCGCAAGGGCACCTACAATGTCATACGCATCAGCCCCGACTATCGTCCCGACCCTGTGGAGCGCAAGCAGGTGTTCGGTGTGACCTTTGAGCAGGGGCGCAATGAGATACGGCTGGACGACCCTGCCCTCTTTGCAAACGTGCCCACGCAGCAGAAGACCTTCACCCCCGAGGCCCGCCGCGACCTGATGATAGCGCTCATCACGCTGAAGTACACCCAGTCCAACTCTGTGTGCTACGTCAAGGACGGACAGGCTATCGGCATCGGTGCCGGTCAGCAGAGCCGCATACACTGCACCCGCCTGGCCGGACAGAAAGCCGACATCTGGTGGCTGCGCCAGCACCCGAAGGTGATGGGGCTGCCCTTCAAGGAGGGCATACGCCGTGCCGACCGCGACAACACCATCGACGTCTACATCTCCGAGGACGAGCACGACGACGTGCTGCGCGACGGACAGTGGCAGCTCTTCTTCACCCGTCAGCCCGAGGTGCTCACCCGTCAGGAGAAGCTCGAGTGGATAGCACAGAACCGCGGTGTCAGCCTGGGCAGCGATGCCTTCTTCCCCTTCGGCGACAACATCGAGCGGGCCCACAAGAGCGGCGTGGAGTTTATAGCACAGGCCGGCGGCTCGGTGCGCGACGACCACGTCATCATGACTTGCGACAAGTACGGCATAGCCATGGCCTTCACCGGCGTCAGGCTGTTCCATCACTAAGGAAAACGGCGACAAGCACCATTGTTATGAGCGACGACTTTCAGCACATACTGGAAAACGGCATCAGCTTCGGGCGCGGCGGCGAGCGACGCGACCCCGCTGAGGGCAAGGTGAAGACCAAGGCCAAGAAGAAGCAATACATCACCGGTGCCCACGGCAGCGGGTCGGCACGGCAGAAGGCCAAGTACCGGCAGAAGCGGGCCAACAGGAAGTGAGAGGCAGAAAGATGGCAAAAGGTTAATATCCCATCTATGTCAACACAAACCGTGGGAATTAATAGAACCCACCTTTACTCTACGCACAGGGCAGTTGCAGGATGAAGCGACTGCCCGTTTTGTATTCGCTGTCGAGCAGCACGTCGCCGCCCAGCATGCGGGCCAGCTTGCGGCAGATGGACAGTCCCAGGCCGGCTCCGCTCTGATAGTCGTCGAGCTTGACGAAGCGCTCGAAGATGCTCTGCTGCTTGTCCTTGGGTATGCCCACGCCCGTGTCGGTCACGCTCACGAGCAGCTGCCGGCCGTCGGTCTGCTCCACGCTGAGTGTCACGCTGCCCGACGGGGTGAACTTCATGGCGTTGTCGAGTATCTTCTCCAGTATCTGCACCACCAGCTCGCGGTTGCTGCGTATGGTCAGCCTGTCGTCGACCTTGGTCTCGATGCGCAGTTCGAGCTGCTTGTCGTTGTGCTGCTTGGCCTGCTCCAGGACGTAGCGACACACCTCGTTGGGGCTCATCTGCGCGAACGAGAGGCTGCGTGTCTCGCCCTCGGCGAGCTCCAGCAGCTCGTTGATGATGTTGGTGATGATTTCGGCGTTCTGTGCAATGCGCTCCTTCATGTCAGTGCGCTCGGCCTCCGAGAGGTTCAGTTCGGCCGTGCACAGCAGCTGCGAGAAACCGTTGATGGCGTTCAGCGGCGTGCGTATCTCGTGGCTCATCGAGCGGATGAAGGCCGACTTCATGCGGCTGGACTCGTCGGCCTGCTCCAGGGCGGAGCGCAGCTGCCGGTTACGCTTCCATATCTGGCGCATCAGACGGCGGCGCCCCATCACGTAGATGAAGATGTAGAGCGCTGTGAGAATAATCAGAAACCACTCCAGCTTCTCCAGCTTGCTCTCGGTGGCTTCCAGCTGCTCGCGCAGCTGCTCTGTCTCGCTGCCTGCAGCAGGCTCAACGGCCGTACTCCCTGCCAGAAGACCGGCAGGAGTCAGTGTCAGCGCAAAGACAAGAAACAGGCGTTTCAGCAGTTGGTTTATGGTTGAAGGCATACTTGGGTGCAAAGGTACGAAAAATGTGGCAAACTCGCCTACATTATTTTGATAAAATTGCTTAAAACGTCTGCAAAACGGCTTTTGCCGTCAGAACCGGACTACCTGGCAAAACTACAAAATATGAGATAAACACCCTAATAAATACTAAAATGCGGTGCGAACGCTTGCCGTTCCGACTTTTTTCCTTATCTTTGCAGCAAATATCCTAACAATTAAAAACTAACCATCAACAACTCAGCTTATGAAGAAACTATTTACTCTCGTAATGCTTGCGCTGTGCACCCTCGGCATCGATGCCCAGGAGGAGTCGCGCAAGGTGTGGGACTTCAGGCAGGGATTCAGCCAGGAGACCATCGACAACATGACCGCCGCAGCAGCCGAGGGCTTGGGCTACACCAACCAGTACAATGCCGAGACCGGCATTGGCTACTTCGAGTGTAAGGCCCGCACCGCCGGCAAGCTCACGGTGAAGGTGAACGGCGAGGACTGGGAAGTGCCCGAGACCAAGGGTCTGAGCTTCGGCGCCGTGAGCAACCAGCACCTCAACATCGTCATCGGCAACAAGAACTATGGCCCCCACGTCTGGCTCAACGGCAAGAAGGGCGAGGACTATGTGCAGATAGACGAAGCCATACCCGCCGGCGAGAAGGTGGTCATCATCTACAGCTCGCACAAGGACAGCGAGGGCCGCGGCTTCAAGGTCAGCGGCAACTTCAAGGACGAGAACGGCAAGCAGCAGTGGACCATCTCCAAGCGCACCGACACCGAGGAGAAACCCGACATGTATCTCGACACGGTCACCGTGATCAACACCGGCGAGGAGGCTGCCAAGCTGAAGATGTCGACCACCAACGGCATGCACTTCCACCTCATCGCCATCGGCGGCATGCCCGGCTCGCCTGAGACGACGAAGCAGGTGGCCTACCTCTACGACTCGGCCGTGCAGGGCTATTCGTCCGACGACGACTACATCCCCGGCACGCTCTTGGAGTATCTCTCCAAGCGCATCAAGGACTACGAGCTGAAGACCATCGACCTGGCCACGAAGGGCGTCACCCGCGAGCAGCTCGAGAGCTTCGACGCCGTGGTGCTCGGATTCATTACACCGCAGAACCCCAACGTCGAGGTGCTCAAGAGCGCCATCAGCTACACCCCGATGCTCAACCTCGGCACCGACCTCTACGGGGCCTGGGGCTACGGAGCTCCTACGGCGACAGCAGCTTTCACGCTCAGCGTGGACGAGAAGTATCGCACCAACGCCCTCTTCAACAGCCTCGATACCGACGAGCCCCTCGTGGCTGAGGACGGCACGATGAGCTTCCTCGTCAGCGACGCCGACCCCATCACGGGCGTAAACATCGCCGAGGGCTACTTCCAGAACGATGAGGTCATCGCTACGGCAGGCGGCGTCACCGCCATGCACCTGCACAACCTCATCGGCCGCAACGCCTACCTGCTGCTGCCTGTGGGCTACACCGGATTCATCGACGAGAACGGAGGCCTCGACCTGCTCGTCAACGCCGTGAAGTATGTGGCCGACACCAAGAAGGCCGTCACCAAGACCTCCAAGCCCCAGATCATTCCCGAGTATAAGGACCTGAAGACCGAGGTGACGCTGAAGTGCTCCACCAAGGGCGCCGTCATCTACTACACTACAGACGGCAGCGAGCCTACCGAGCAGAGCACCGTCTACGACGGACAGCCCCTGCTCTTCACCGCTCCCGCCACGGTCAAGGCCATCGCCTTTGCCGACGGCTACAACCTGAGCGACGTGCAGACCGTCGAGGTGGGCATCTTCCGCCTGGCCAAGACGCCCGTCATCAGCGTGGAGCAGCAGGACGGCGGCAAGGCACTCGTCAGCATAGAGGCTGAGGACATCGACGCACAGATATACTTCAACCTCACGGGCAGCAAGCTCGTCAGCGAGTCGCAGCTCTACACCTTCCCCTTCGAGCTCGACTTCAATGCTACCGTCACCGCCTTCGTGGCTGAGATGGGCGAGCTGCTGCAGAGCGAGCTGGCACAGCAGACCGTCAGCATACCCGGCAAGAAATTCCGCTCGAAGGTGATTGAGTCGTTCGACGGCAACACCTACAGCGGACCCAGCCTCGAGAAGGGCTATAGCTACTACACCGACGAGGTCATCGACACGCAGATATTCAAAGACCAGAACGGCGAGGACTCCGTCGTCGAGATATTCGCCACACGCGACAGCGTGACCTACGTGCGCATGAACAACTGGCAGGCCCGCACCTGGGGACAGGGCATCGGCAAGCTCAACGCCTCTCCCGGACACGCCATCCACGACGTGACGGGCTACAACCCCTACAGCGTCTTCGATGAGGCCGGAGCCCGCGGCGAAATCACCGGCAACGCCTTCCAGTTCTCGGGCAACAACGCCAGCGGCATACCCGACCAGGACAAGGCTGCTCTCTACACCGTCGTGCCCCTGCAGGGACCGTTCGACGTGGTGGTCTATGCCTCGGGCAAGAACACCAAGTGCGACATTGCCGTGGCTACCGACACGCTGGCCACTGAGTGGACGCTCTTAGGCAAGGTGCTGGGCGGCACTGAGGACCTCATGGACGGCTCGAAGGATGCCTCCAACCGCATCTGGCGCAGGACCATCGTGAGCTACGAGGGCACTGACCTGGTCTATGTGAAGCTGCAGTCGGGTGGCAACACCTGCAACATCTTCAACGTGCTCATCAAGGTGGAAGACGAGTCTGAAGGCATCGACGAGATGCCTGCCAAGGCCAAGACCGTGGCTGCCGGCATCTACAGCATCAGCGGCATGCGCCAGCAGGCCATGCAGCGCGGACTCAACATCGTGGTCGGCACCGACGGCTCTGTGAGAAAGGTGATGGTGAAGTAGCCGGAACCCCTCCCCATCCACTACAACGGCGATGGCCCTCCCTGCCTACTGGCAAGGAGGGCCATCGCTGCGTATGGGCCATCGGCTGCTCTGCACATGCAGTGACGACCGGGCACAGGGCAGCAAGACACGGCAAGACACAAAAAAAAGGGTCGCCGCTGCGACCCAACCTTTGTTAACCTTAAATCTAATACTATGAAAAACACGTTGCAAAGTTACGAATTATCAGCAAACTACCAAACAAAGCTACAGATTAAAACCATAAAGCGCATGTTTTATTGATTTATGTCAATGCGCGAATAAAAAGAGGGAAAACGTTAGGCCGAACGGCGGTTTTTTTGTACTTTTGCACCAAACAACTCAAGCCAATGGAAAATCAGTACATCAAGCAGTTTCCCGAGCTCTTCCGGGGGAAGACTATCCTCTATGTGCACGGCTTCGGGTCCAGCGGACAGTCGGGCACGGTGGCGCGCCTGCGCCAGGTGCTGCCCGAGGCACACATCGTGGCCCCCGACCTGCCTGTGCATCCCGCCGAGGCCATGCAGCTGCTGCGGCAGGTGTGCCAGAGCGAGCAGCCCAGCCTCATCATCGGCACGTCGATGGGCGGCATGTATGCCGAGCAGCTCAGAGGCTACGACCGCATACTCACCAACCCGGCGTTTCAGATAGCCGACACCATGGGCGATCACGGACTCACAGGCAAGCAGCAGTTCTTCTCGCCGCGGCAGGACGGTGTGCAGGAGTTCTATGTAGACAAGACGCTGGTCAAGGAGTACCGCCATGTGGCGGAGCAAAACTTTCTCGATATAGACGATGCTGAGCGCCACCGCGTCTACGGCCTCTTCGGCGACAAAGACCCGCTGGTGCACACCCGGGAGCTCTTTGCCGAGCACTATCCGCAGGCCATCAGCTTCCATGGCGAGCACCGCATGGACGACCGCTCCTTCATGCACTCGGTGCTGCCCGTCATACGCTGGATAGACGACCGGCAGGAGCACCGCGACCGTCCTATAATATATATAGGTGTAGAGACGCTGCGCGATGCCTACTGCCATGCGGCCAGCTCGTCGCAGAAGGCGGTGCGCTTGGCTCTGGAGCACTACCAGGTCTACTTCGTGGCACCGGCCTGCTCGGCGGCACCCGGCACGATGGCCGACACCATGGCCTGGCTCGACGAATATGTCAACGTGCCGGCATGGGGCCACACCGTCTTCACCAACCAGCGCCACCTGCTCTACGGCGACTACCTCGTCGAGGCCGGCGACTCCGGCGACACCATGGCCACACGGCTGCACTACGGCAGCGACACCTTCAAGACCTGGGAAGACATCATCGACTACTTCTCCCGACTCGGCGGACAGTGACAGCACCCGTCAACCCTTATCGCATCCAGCCTGCTTCGGACTGCGCTTTATACGAGGACGATTCCCATTTACCCCCTAAACGACCCCCGTTTACTCCTAAACGCCCCCCGTTTACCCCCTAAACGAACACTGGCTACCCCCTAGACGACACCCCGCTAGGGGGTAAACGAGGGTCGTTTAGGGGGTAAAACGTGACCAAAGGAGCCTTCTTCCCATGTCTCGCCCGGTCTTATTTGCATTCATCCACATATGAGTCCACTTGAAAAAGTCTGCACTACGGCAAAACAGTAGCGAAACAGGCCGCATGGCACTCCCCTCCCTTGTAGGGGAGGGGTTGGGGGTGGGGTC
>CAJOHP010000031.1 GCA_905234355.1 uncultured Prevotella sp.
ACCGGAGATATACACCCTGAAGAGTGAGGCCAAGCTCGCTCCGAAGGTCAACGTGCTGGGCAAGATAGATCTCTCGGCCCTCAACCAGAGCACCCGCCCGAAGAAGAAGTCGAAGGAGGAGAAGCGCAAGCAGCGCGAGGAGAAGGCTGCCCAGCAGCGCGGCCAGCAGGGAGGCGAGAAGAAGAAGCGTGAGCGCATACGTGGCGGCAAGGTAGACATCGAAGCCGCCGCCAAGCAGCAACAGCAGCAGGGCGGCAGCAAGAAAAACAAGAACAAGGGCGGCCAAGGCGGTCAGCAGCCCTTAGCTGCACAGCAGCAGGGCGGCGGCAAGAACAAGAAGAAGAACCGCCAGCAGCCCAAGTCCATCGAGCCCAATGAGGAGGACGTGGCACGCCAGGTCAAGGAGACGCTGGCCCGCCTCACGTCGAAGAACCAGAACAAGAAGGGCGCCAAATACCGCCGCGAGAAGCGCGATGCCGTGGCCGAGCGCATGCACGAGGAGATGGCCGCCGAGGCAGCACAGTCGAAGGTGCTCAAGCTCACCGAGTTTGTCACCGTCTCCGAGCTGGCCACGATGATGAACGTGCCCGTGGTCAAGGTCATCTCTACCTGCATGGCCATAGGCATCATGGCCTCCATCAACCAGCGCCTGGAGGCCGAGACCATCAATATCGTGGCCGAGGAGTTCGGATTTACCACCGAGTATGTGTCTGCCGAGGTGCAGAACGCCATCCAGGAGGAGGCCGACGACGAGAGCGACCTGCTGCCGCGCGCACCCATCGTGACCGTCATGGGCCACGTGGACCACGGTAAGACCTCGCTGCTCGACTATATCCGCAAGACCAACGTCATCGCCGGCGAGGCCGGAGGCATCACCCAGCACATCGGCGCCTACAACGTCACCCTGGGCGACGGACGCCAGATCACCTTCCTCGACACCCCTGGCCACGAGGCCTTCACGGCCATGCGTGCACGCGGTGCACAGGTCACCGACATCGCCATCATCATCGTCGCGGCCGACGACTCGGTGATGCCCACCACCAAGGAGGCCATCGCCCATGCCCAGGCAGCCGGCGTGCCCATGGTGTTTGCCATCAACAAGATAGACAAGCCGGGAGCCAATCCCGACAAGATACGCGAAGACCTGGCCAACATGAACCTGCTCGTCGAGGAGTGGGGCGGTAAGTACCAGTGTCAGGAGATATCGGCCAAGAAAGGCATCGGCGTCGAGGAACTGCTCGAGAAGGTGCTCCTCGAGGCCGAGATGCTCGACCTGAAGGCCAACCCCAACCGCCGTGCCACCGGCAGCATCATCGAGTCGAGCCTCGACAAGGGCCGCGGCTACGTCTCGACCGTGCTCGTGAGCAACGGCACGCTGAAGGTGGGCGACATCGTCATCGCCGGCACTGCACACGGCAAGATCAAGGCCATGTTCAACGAGCGCAACGAGCGCATACCCGAGGCCCGTCCGGCACAGCCCGCCATCATCCTCGGTCTGAACGGCGCACCCACGGCCGGCGACGCCTTCAACGTGATGGACTCGGAGCAGGAGGCCCGCGAGATAGCCAACAAGCGCGAGCAGCTCGCACGCGAGCAGGGCCTGCGCACGCAGAAGACCATCGGTCTGGACGACATCAGCCACCGCATCGCGCTGGGCGAGTTCCACGAGCTCAACATCGTGGTCAAGGGCGACACCGACGGCTCCATCGAGGCCCTCTCGGACTCCTTCATCAAGCTCTCTACGGAGAAGGTGCAGGTCAACGTCATCGCCAAGGCCGTGGGACAGATCTCGGAGAACGACGTCATGCTGGCCTCGGCCTCCGATGCCGTCATCGTGGGCTTCCAGGTGAGGCCGTCGAGCGACGCACGCAAGCTGGCCGAGCGCGAGGGCGTGGAGATCAACACCTACTCCGTCATCTACGACGCCATCGACGACATACACTCCACCATGGAGGGCATGCTCGACAAGGTGGTCAAGGAGCAGGTCACCGGACAGGTCGAGGTGCGCGAGGTCTACAAGATATCCAAGGTGGGCACCGTGGCCGGAGCCATGGTCACCGAGGGCAAGGTGCACCGCACAGACAAGGCACGCCTGGTGCGCGACGGCATCGTCGTCTTCACAGGTGCCATCAATGCCCTGAAGCGCTATAAGGACGACGTGAAGGAGGTGGCCACCAACTTCGAGTGCGGCATCTCGCTCGTCAACTTCAACGACATCCAGCAGGGCGACATCATCGAGACCTTCACCGAGATAGAGGTCCAGCAGAAGCTGTGATGCACGACGACCACGAGCACTATGAGACCCTCCTGACGGAGCACGGCGTGAAGGCCACGGCCAACCGCCTGGTGGTGCTGCGCACCCTCGACGAGGGCGGACGTCCCCTGTCGCTCACCGAGCTGGAGCACCGCATACAGACCATCGACAAGTCGGGCATCTTCCGTGCCATCACCCTTTTTCGCGAGCACCACCTGGTCCACGTCATCGACGACGGGTCGGGTGGTGCTCGCTTTGAGCTCTGCCACAGCCATAGCCACGACGCCGATGCCGACGACGACCAGCACCCCCACTTCTTCTGCGAGTGCTGTCGCCGCACGTTCTGCCTTACGGGCATCGCACTGCCGCCTGTGGTCACGCCGCCGGGCTTTGCCGTCACAGCGGTAAACTACATGCTTAAAGGCCTCTGTCCGGAGTGCCGCGACGCGCAATGCCGTCATTCTAGATATTAGAATGCCGCGTTCTAGATATTAGAATGCCGCGTTCTAGATATTAAAATGTCGCGTTCTAGATATTAAAATGTCGCGTTCTAGATATTAGAATCCGACTTTCAAAAAATAGAGTAGGGCCGTTTCGGTTTTTAACGACAATCAAGCGAGCATCCAGCGTCGTTCCTTCGGTATGAATTTACCCTGAATTGTTTGCCCTTTCCCGTTAGGAAAGAAGGTGTTTGCAGATGCCCGGTACATTTGCTTGACCTATGTCAAGCAGAAGGTTTACTTGTGACATTTTTTCGTATTTTCTTTCAAAAAGTTTCACTCTTTCAGAATTATTCACTATCTTTGCAACGATTTGTCGGCTGCATGCACCTCGTGCGGTGCATCCTGCAGCAAGCAGGCATAGACCATTTCACCTATTTTATATTATTAATCATTAAAAAACAAAATGCTTATGAAGAAGTTTACACTTTTGGCTATCGCAGCACTGCTGTCGGTAGTGGCATTTGCTCAGAAGAGTGGTAAACAGGCATGCCAGATGGCTCCTCAGACCAGCCGTATGGCTTTGCAAAACGCCTCCCGGGCACAGCGTGTTCCTGCATGGATGGCTTCTCAGACCACTGTGCAGCAGGTGGCTTCGCGTCGCGCCCTTCGTCGTGCTTTCACCAGTGCCGACGACCTTGTGGGCAAGATGATGATGCTGAACACCCTTCAGACCTACTCACAGGAGGAAGGACTGCAGCTTGCTTCGCCTTCTGCGGAGGGCTACTCCGTCGAGATTGTCAAGCAGGACGACGGCACGCTGGCTATTGCCAACTTCGTCAACGGCTCTGATGAGCTTATCACCATCGACGTCGACTTTGCCAACGGCACCTTCACCATCCCCGCTGGCCAGGTGGCTTACAATCACTCGCAAGCAGGTGAGTGCATTCTGGCCAACATGCAGTCCGATGGCGACCTCACGGGCACTATCTACGACGAAGCCCTGGTCATCAACGAGATATATGCCGTCGTCGTGGCTGAAGGCCAGTATAAGGACTATATGCTGACCGATTACCTTAGCAGCGTAATCACCCCGTCGAATGGTACGATGGCCTGGACCGACAGTGATGGTGAAGAGCAGGAAATCGATGTCTACATGCTGCAGGATGAAGACACCCACACCGTGAGCGTCTACAATTTTGCCGACTGGGGCACAGCCATCGACATTCAGCTGAAGGATGAGCAGACCTTTGTCATCGAGCCGCAGCTTGTCACCTCTTCCTCCAACGGCGATTACTACACCTGTTCCGCCATTGCTGGTACCAATTATATCGGTGGCGACCAGATCTTGGGCACAGGCACCGAGACCACGCTTACCAGCAGCAGCAACTTCACCGCCGTGAACGACCAGAACTCTTGGTTTGGCAATTACGGCGCCTTCACCATCACAGCCTCCGGCTTCGAGTTTGTCTATCCCGTCATAGAGGATGTGGCTGCCGTGCCGGCCAATCCCGAGGTCGTCACGCTCTCTGAGTACAATGCAGAAAAGGGCTATGGCGCCTGCGTCTTAAATATTCCCGTAGTAGACGTCGACGGCAATGCGCTCAAAGAGTCGAAGCTGTATTATCAGCTCTATTCCGACATCAGCGGCACTGTCGCTCCCATCACGTTCACTCCCGAGCTCTATGAAAACGTGGAAGAGGCGATGACCGAAGTGCCTTTCACCTTCGTCGACGACTACGATTTCGATGTCTCCAATGGCTACAAGCGCGTGTTCCTGAACTATGACTACTCCGACTACACGCGCATCGGCGTGAAGAGCATCTACAAGGGTGGCAACACGGTGAACGAGACGGAGATACAGTGGCTCGACATAGCTGCCCTGCGCGAGTTGCAGGCTGCCTATGCTGCCCTCGAGGCTGAGATAACGGCCGCTACGGCCAAAGAGCAGTTGCCGGGCTGGATGGCTGATGCCGTCTATGCAGCCATCGCTGCCTACAATGCCGAAGATGCTACCGTGGAGAGTCTGCAGGATGCACTTGAGGCTTTGGCCGAAAACGTAGCAGCCTTCCAGGCCATCGAGTCGGACTACCTGGCCCTTGTCAGTGAGATAGCTGCTGCACAAAGCCTGGTGGAAGACAATACTGAGTGGACTAACGACGTGGACAAGATAGATGCTGCCATAGCTGCTGCCGACGAGGCTGCCGAATCTGCCGAGGCTACCAATGAGAGCCTGCAGGCCGCACTGGCTGCACTGAAGAAGGCCGAGGATGCTTTCCAGCTGGCCAATATGACGCTCGAGGAGTATCTCAATCGTGAGGTGAACTGGGTAGCTCGTACCGTCTATGCTGATGTGACATCGGGCAGTCAGGCTGTCGATGCTTTCGACGTCGACAAGAATATCGCTGGCCTGTTCAGCAAGGGCGAGGGAACTACTGCACCTCAGTACTATGCTAACGGCACGTCTGTGCGCTTCTACAAGAACAATACCGTGACGTTCTTCGCAGGAGAGGATGTGGAGAAGATTACCAAGATTCAGATAGCCTTCACCACCGCAAGCTATGCAAAGGAGACGAGTGCAAGCGTTGACGGATACACCCAGACTGGCAATGTGGGCGTATGGGAAGGCGAGACCAAGGAGATTACCTTCACCAACAGCATGACAGCCAGCAGCGGACACTCGCGTATTGTCGGCTTCACTGTGAGCTATAAGCTGAAAGACACGGTTGTTGGCATCAGCAATGTCCAGACCGTCAGCATCCCCGTCGGCGCCGTCTACAACATGCAGGGCCAGCGCCTGAGCGAGAAGCCCCAGAAGGGTCTCTACATTATGAATGGCAAGAAGTACATGGCGAAGTAAGCCACACGGCTTCCTATACATCTTATAATATATATGCCGCCCGGCACTGCGCGATGAGCGTGTGCCGGGCGGCATTGTTGTCGGGTCTGTGTGGCACGGAAGACCGTGGGTGCCGTGCGCAAGTGGCGGTCAGAACATGCGGCTGACGCGGCGTATGCCCTCGGCGAGCTGGTCTATCTCGTCCTTGGTGTTGTAGAGGGCGAAGGAGGCCCTCACGGTGCCGGTGACGCCGAGTCGCGTCATCAGCGGGTGTGCGCAGTGGTGGCCTGTGCGCACGGCGATGCCGAGGCGGTCGAGCAGTGTGCCCAGGTCGAGCGGGTGTATGTCGGCCACGAGGAAGGACACGACGGCGTCGCGGCCGGCCGACGGTGCGGGGCCGAAGATGCGCATGCCGTCGATGCCGCAGAGCTGCTCTATGCAGTAGCGGGTGAGCTCGCGCTCGTGGGCCTCGATGTGGTCGAGCCCGAGGCGGGTGATGTAGTCGATGGCGGTGGCCAGGCCGTGGGTGGCCACATAGTCGGGTGTGCCGGCCTCAAACTTCAGCGGCGGACGCTCGAAGGTGGTGCGCTCCCACGACACCTGGTCTATCATCTCGCCGCCGCCCTGGTAGGGTGGCAGGCGGTCGAGCCAGGCCTCCTTGCCGTAGAGCACGCCGATGCCGGTGGGGCCGTACATCTTGTGGCCGCTGAAGCAGAGGAAGTCGCAGTCCATGGCCTGCACGTCGAGGGGCAGGTGGGGTGCGCTCTGTGCAGCGTCGACGAGCACGGGTATGCCGCGCTCGTGGGCCGCACGGATGATGCGTTCCACGGGGTTCTGGGTGCCGAGCACATTGCTCACGTGGGCGATGCTCACCAGACGGGTGCGGGGGGTGAGGAAGGCATCGAGCGCGGGGAAGGGTGGGGTGTCGATGGCCAACAGGCCGTCGTCGGTGATGGGCAGGTGGCGCACGACGATGCCGCGGCGCTGTGCCTGCAGCTGCCAGGGCACGATGTTGCTGTGGTGCTCCATGTCGCTCAGGAGCACCTCGTCGCCGGGCTCCATCTGCGACTCACAGAAGGTCTGCGCCACGAGGTTGATGGCCTCGGTGGTGCCGCGGGTGAAGACTATCTCGGTGGTGCTGCGGGCGTTGATGAACGCGCGCACCCGCTCACGGGCCGCCTCGTGCAGGTCGGTGGCCTGCTGCGAGAGGTAGTGCACGCCGCGGTGCACGTTGGCGTTCTGGTTGAGATACTCCTCGCGCATGGCGTCGAGCACGCAGAGTGGTTTCTGTGTGGTGGCCGCATTGTCGAGATAGACCAGCGGCCGGCCGTAGACCTGGCGCGAGAGGATGGGGAAGTCGGCGCGTATTTGCTGTATGTCGTACATAGTTGTCATTTGCATAGTTTGCAGCCCTCGCACTTGCTGAGCTCGCCGCGGAAGCGTTTCTCTACGAGGTAGTGCAGACGGTTGCGCAGGGGCTCGAGCTGCATCTTGTCGATGACTTCGCAGACGAAGGCGTTCTCGAGCAGCAGCTTGGCCTCGTGCTCTGCGATGCCTCGCTGCCGCATGTAGAAGAGGGCGGCGTCGTTGAGCTGTCCCACGGTGCAGCCGTGGGCGCACTTCACGTCGTCGGCGTAGATTTCGAGCATGGGCTGTGTGAGCATGCGTGCCTCGCGGGTGGCGGTGAGGTTCTGGTTGGTCATCTGCGAGGTGGTCTGCTGCGCGCCGTGCTCCACGAGCACGCGGCCGGCAAAGGCGCCTGTGGCCTGGCCGTCGAGCACATACTTGTAGAGCTCGTCGGAGGTGCAGTGCGGGGCGCGGTGGGTGATGAGCGTGTTGTTGTCGACGTGCTGCTGCTTGTCGGCAATGACGCATCCGTAGCATCCGCACTCGGCGCCCGGTGCGCTGAGCGTGAGGTCGAGGCGGTTGCGGGTGATGCCGTTGTGCAGGGTGATGACGTTGTGGCGCACGCGGCTGTCGCGCTGCTGGTCTACGTAGACGTTGCTCACGCGCACGTTCTTGCTGTGTGTCTCCTCGAGGCAGTAGAGGTCGAGTGCGGCGCGGTCGGCCACATGGGCCTCGATGACCTGCGTGGTGAGGAAGGGGCGGTCGTCGGCCGCATGGTCGCAGAAGAGCATCTTCACCTCGGCGTCCTCTTCGACGACGATGAGCACGCGCCGGTTGACCATCAGTCCGCCGCCGTCGGGCAGCCGTGTGGCGTCGAGCGGGTTCTTCAGTATGTTGATGACCTGCAGCGGCCGTTCCACGCGCACGCCTCGCGGCACGTAGACGAGCAGCCCGTCCTGGGCGAGCATGGTGTTGAGTGCCGTCACGGCGTCGTCGGCGCTGTGTGCCAGGCGGGCGTAGTAGCGTGCCGCGATGTCGGGGTGGTCGCGCAGTGAGCCCACGACGACGCCGTCGGGCAGCGGCGCCTTGGGCCGTGCCTTGCCGTAGAAGGCGTCGTTGACGATGAAGTAGAGGTTGGTCGAGAGGTTGGGCACGTCGCAGCGGAAGGCCTCGTAGGGGTCGGCGTCGACGTTGATGCGCTGCAGGTTGACCCCGTAGTCGGGTGCGAAGAGCCGGGCCATGTCGGTGTACTTGTATCGCTCCACCTTCTGCGTGGGGAATCCCAGTCGCCGGAAGTGGTCGAAGGCCTCGTCGCGCACGGCGTTCATCGGTTCTGTGGAGTGCCGGCAGATGAGGTCACGGCAAGCGGTGTAGAGGTCGATGTATTGTTGCTGGCTGTTCATCAATAGGTGTGTTACTCTTGCTTAGTCCAGGACTGTTCCCAGAGTGTCATCTTGTTGCCAGAGATGACGATGGGGTCGATGTCGGTCTTACGGTCTGCCTCCTCGATGTTCTCCATGTCGGTGTCGACTCGCTGGTCGCCCATGAGAAATACAGTCTGCGTATAGGTATAGGTCACGGAGAGCATATCGTTCTCGTAGGTGTATCTTCCCACTTTGTTCACCTCGGTGTTGTCAAACTGCCGTTTTGTGTTGGGCGACGTGCCTCCTGTGTGTAGCGTCTCGCGATTGGTGATGCTGCCATAGACATCGAATATGAGTGTGGTGTTGTGGTGAGTGTCGCCATCGAGTGTCCATTGTCCGACGATGGGCGCCATGTCGGGCACGCTGGGGAAGTAGCTGATGGCACCGACGCTCGACAGTTCGCCCACGAGGATGTGGTGGTGGTTGAACACGCTTTCATACTCGTTGACGGCCTTGAGTGTGAGTTTGCCTCCAGCAAGGTTGTAGAGGAAGACCGGCTCAGCCATGGGTGTGTTGCTTTGGTAGAGTTTAGTCCATTTCCCTTCCCAGTTATACTCGCTGTAGTCCTTGATGCTGAGGGTGATGCTGTCGCCCTTCAGGCTGTAGTTGCCTTGGAAGTAGACCACGTTGAGCTCACCCTGGAACTGTGCTTTTGCCACGATGTCGTCGAATGTGTTTGCACTGCTGATGGCGCTCTCCACCTGTGCGTTGGGCGTGTCAGGGGTGTAGAAGGCGGTGAGCATGCGGAACGTGCCGTCCTGCTGGAAGGTGTAGACCAGCTGGTGCTGATAGCGCGAGACGAGTCCGTCGCCGCTATTGGGTATATACGCTTTCCAGTTGCCCACGATGGTCTGGGTGTTGCTGGTAGGATTGCTCGTGCTATCGTCGTCGTCGCCACAAGCTACAAAGGTCACAGACATGGCCATGGCCACTATGCAGGCCAGAATGCTCCAAAAAAAGTTCTTTTTCATAATCGAAGTCGTTTTTGAGTTAGACAATATAATCGGTCGATTTTTTTCTTGTTTTTGGTTCCGCCACTTATGCCTGGCTGTTGCTGATGTCCTTGAGCCAGTCGTAGCCGCGCTCCTGTATCTCCTTGGCGAGCTCTGGCCCTGCCGTGCGGACGATGCGTCCCTGGTAGAGCACGTGTACCACGTCGGGGCGTATCATCTCGAGCAGGCGGTCGTAGTGTGTGATGACGATGCACGAGGTCTGGGGCGTCTTGAGCTTGTTGACGCCCTCGGCCACGATGCGCATGGCGTCGACGTCGAGCCCGGAGTCGGTCTCGTCGAGTATGGCGAGCGTGGGCTCGAGCATGGCCATCTGGAAGATTTCGTTGCGTTTCTTCTCGCCGCCGCTGAATCCCTCGTTGACGGAGCGGTTGGCCAGCCGGTTGTCGAGCTCCACAATCTTCTGTTTCTCGCGCATGAGCTTCATAAACTCGGGCGTCTTCAGCTCGGGCAGTCCCAGGTACTTGCGTCGCTCGTTGATGGCGGCGCGCATGAAGTTGGTCATCGACACGCCCGGTATCTCCACAGGATACTGGAAGGAGAGGAACAGCCCCTCGTGGGCCCTGTCCTCGGGCTTCATGGCGAGCAGGTCCTTGCCGTTGAAGCGGGCCGTGCCCTGGGTGACCTCGTAGAGCGGGTTGCCCACGAGCACGGCGCTCAGCGTGCTTTTGCCCGAGCCGTTGGGGCCCATGATGGCGTGTGTCTCGCCGTCGCGTATGACGAGGTCGATGCCGCGCAGTATCTCTTTGCCGCCGATGCAGGCGTGCAGGTTGTTTACTTCTAACATGTGTTTCTTTCTCCTCATTGATGAATATTGGGTGCAAAGGTAGCAAAAAAAGCGCGAATAAAGGCGTAGCCGTACCCCTTTTTTTGCCATCCGCCCCCTAAATAAGCTGCGTTCTTGGGTAAGACGCGGGTCATTCGCTGAAGAATAGGGTGAACATCGAGCCGCAGTGGTTGAGCTGTATGCCCTTGCCTAGGTCAACGAAATAGTTGGCGGGCGGGTAGCTCGTATAGCGGGGCACAGGCACGTTATTCTGGCAAAGCGAATTAATAGAACCCACCTATAATGATTTTGCATGAAAAAAGCTCCGCCCCCCGATGTCTCGGGTAGCGGAGCTTGCTGTCATTGTGATGCTTGTCTGTCCGTCGCGGACTTAGAAGTCCATGTGGTCGAGCGTGTCGCTGAAGTCGTGCGGCTCTTTCTGCTCAGCGGGGTCGCGATATTCTTCGCTTATCTGCTGCAGCTTTTCGGCCATGGGCCCGTTGGGTCGCTCGCGGTGCTCACCGCGCTCGGGCCTCGGGCGGCGCTCGCCTCGGTCACGGCGCTCGCCGCGCTCGGGGCGTGGGCGGTCGCCGCGCTCACGGCGTGGCGGGCGCTCCTGATAGCCCTCGGGCTTGTCGATGAGCACGCGGTGGCTGAGCTTGTACTTGCCCGTCTTGGGGTCTATCTCGAGCAGCTTCACCTGGATGTGATCGCCCTCCTTGATGCCGGCCTCTTCGACGGTCTCGAGGCGCTTCCAGTCTATCTCGCTGATGTGGAGCAGTCCGTCCTTGCCCGGCATGATCTCGACGAAGCAGCCGTAGGGCATGATGGAGCGCACCACGCCGTCGTAGATCTCGCCCACCTCGGGTATGGCGACGATGGCCTTGATCTTTGCGATGGCATTGTCTATGCTCTCCTTGTCGGGTCCGGCCACCTGCACCTTGCCCACGCCGTCGGTCTCGTCGATGGTGATGGTGGTGCCGGTGTCTTCCTGCATCTGCTGTATGATCTTTCCTCCAGGGCCGATGACGGCTCCGATGAACTCCTTGGGTATCTCTATCTGGACGATGCGCGGCACCTGCGGCTTGAAGTCGGCGCGCGGCTCGCTGATGGTGTCGGTGAGGCAGTTCAGGATGTGCTCGCGTCCGGCCTTTGCCTGCATGAGTGCCTTCTCGAGGATGTCGAAGGACAGACCGTCGCACTTGATGTCCATCTGCGTGGCGGTGAGTCCGTCGCGTGTGCCGGTGGTCTTGAAGTCCATGTCGCCCAGGTGGTCCTCATCGCCGAGGATGTCGCTGAGCACGGCATACTTGTCTTCGCCGGGGTTCTTGATGAGTCCCATGGCGATGCCCGAGACGGGTTTCTTCATGGGCACGCCGGCGTCCATGAGTGCCAGTGTACCGGCGCAGACGGTAGCCATCGACGACGAGCCGTTCGACTCTAGTATCTGGCTGACCAGTCGCACGGTGTAGGGGAAGTCTTCGGGTATCTGGCCTTTCAGTCCGCGCCATGCGAGGTGTCCGTGGCCTATCTCTCGGCGTCCCACGCCACGCTGTGCCTTGGCCTCGCCGGTGCAGAAGGGCGGGAAGTTGTAGTGCAGCAGGAAGCGCATGTAGCTCTTGTCGAGCACGTCGTCGACGAGCTTCTCGTCGAGCTTGGTGCCGAGTGTGCAGGTGGTGAGGCTCTGTGTCTCGCCTCGGGTGAAGATGCTGCTTCCGTGAGGCATGGGCAGGGGCGACACCTCGCACCAGATGGGTCTGATGTCGGTGGTCTTGCGTCCGTCGAGTCGTATGCCTTCGTCGAGGATGCAGCGGCGCATGGCGTCGCGCTCCACGTCGTGGTAGTAGCGGTCCATCATGGCATCGTACTCCTCGTCGCTGATAGCCGTGTCTTCCGTGTCTTCCGTGGTTTCAGCGAGAGCGGCCTTGCGCTCGGCGAAGAACTTCTCCTTGAAGTCGGCCAGGAGCTTGTCGAAGGCGTCGGCACGGTCCTGCTTGGGCAGTGCCTGCTTGGTGATGTCGTAGGCTCCCTGGTAGAGCTCGTCGTGCATGCGCTGGCGCAGTGCCTCGTCGTTGACCTCGTGGTTGTATTCGCGCTTGACGTCCTTGCCGAGCTCTTTCGACAGCTCCTTCTGCAGCTCGCACATGGGGCGTATGGCGTCCATGGCGGCCTTGAGTGCGCCGAGCAGGTCTTGCTCCGACACTTCCTTCATCTCGCCTTCCACCATCATGATGTTGTCGGCCGATGCACCGACCATAATGTCCATGTCGGCGTCTTTCATCTGCTGGAATGTGGGGTTGATGACATATTGCCCTGCAACGCGTGCCACGCGCACTTCGGAGATGGGGCACTCGAAGGGGATATCGGAGCATGCCAGTGCTGCCGATGCTGCAAATCCTGCGAGTGCGTCAGGCTGGTCCACGCCGTCGGCGCTGAAGAGCATGACGTTGACGAATACTTCGGCGTGATAGTTGCTGGGGAAGAGTGGTCGCAATACGCGGTCTACGAGTCGCGACGTGAGGATTTCGTTGTCCGAGGCTTTGCCCTCGCGCTTGGTGAATCCGCCGGGGAAACGGCCTGCTGCGGCATACTGCTCGCGATAGTCCACCTGCAGGGGCATGAAGTCGGTACCGGGAACTGCATCTTTTGCGGCACAAACGGTGGCCAGCAGCACGGTGTTGTTCATGCGGAGCATGACGCTGCCGTCGGCCTGTTTTGCCACTTTCCCGGTTTCAATGGTGATGGTTCTGCCATCAGCCAGTTGAAGGGTTTTTGTAATTACGTTCATCTTGTTTTGTAAAACATCAAAAAATATATACATACTGGCGCATACTTGCGCAAAATCGCAACAAAGGTACACATTATCTTATTAATGCCGACATACTTGTGCAAAGTTTTATTTATTTTTATGATTTGCCCGTCCTCAGATTTTCCCCTCCTCGTGGTAGGAGTAGTAGGCGCCGTCGGTGATGATGAGGTGGTCGAGCATGTGCAGGCGCATGACGCTGCATGCCTGCTGTATGGCCTTGGTGATGTTGTCGTCGCTGCGGCTGGGGCGCAGGCTGCCCGATGGGTGGTTGTGGCATACGGCAAGCATGGTGGCGTTGCACAGCACGGCCTCGCGGATGATGATGCGCACGTCGACGCTCACCTCCGAGATGCCTCCCCGTGAGTGGCAGAACTTCCTGATGAGGCGGTGGCCCTGGTTGAGGCAGAGCACCCAGAACTCCTCCACGTCCTTGTCTTGCAGTACGGGGTGCATGTGCCGGTATATCTGTGTGGCGGTGGCCAGCTCGGGGCGCTCCTCGGGGCTTTCGGCCTGCCGCCGCTTGCCCAGCTCGCAGGCGGCCAGGATGGTGATGGCCTTGGCCGGCCCCACGCCGTTGTAGCGGCACAGGTCGGCCACCGACAGCTTGCCCAGCGTGTTCAGACTGTTGTTGCAGTCGCCCAGGATACGCTTCATCAGGTCTACGGCCGTCTCCTTCGGCGAGCCCGACCCCACGAGGATGGCCAGCAGCTCGGCGTTGCTCAGTGCCTCGGCGCCCAGACGCTCCATTTTCTCGCGCGGACGGTCTTCCTCGGCCCACTGGTTGATGGTCAGTCTGTCCATGGGGCGTCACTTGTAGAAGGTTTTGTCAAACGCCGTAAACTCGTCCTGCTTCAGCACGCAGCGCTTCCACCATGCGCTGATGAAGCCCATGCCGTAGCCCATGAGCTGGGTGAAGGCGGCTGGAATGCTGAGCAGTCCCACGTGCAGGCTTCGGTTGCGCAGGCTTGAGTCGGCGCAGATGAGCGCGCTGTAGGCTATGAGTGGCAGCAGGCCTGTGACGCAGAGCATGAAGCCCACGCCCTGGTGCATGTTGTCTGTGGGGCGCAGCCCGCAGGCATCGAGCCACTCGCCCTCGGCCCATAGTGCCAGGCCGCAGGCGATGAGCAGCAGGCAGCCCATGACGCCCAGAGTGAAGACTGCGGGCAGCATGTGCACGAGCTTCAGCGTGCCGGGGTGGCGCTTCTCCAGGTTGATGCGGGCAATGCCGCTGTTATAGACTTGCCGGAAGAACTTGCGCAGGTCGGTGCGGCGCTTGTGCCACACCCAGGCGTCGGCGATGAGTGCCGTCTGGTAGCCGGCCTCCACGATGCGGTAGGAGAAGTCGATGTCCTCGCCGAAGCGCATCTTGGAGAACCCGCTCAGCTGCCGGTAGACCTCGCGGCGTATGCCCATGTTGAAGGAGCGGGGATAGAACTTGTCCATCTTCTTGCCCTTTCCTCCGCGAATGCCGCCGGTGGTGAAGAAGGAGGTCATGGAGTAGCTGATGGCCTTCTGCACGGGGGTGAACGACGGATGGGCCGTCGCAGTGCAGGGTGCTGTGTGGGCCATAGAGTGCGGCGTCGACGGCGTCGAGGTAGCCCTGGGGCAGCACCACGTCGCTGTCGAGCACGATGAGCCACTCGCCACGGGCGCGCTCGGCGCCGTAGTTGCGGCTCTGGCCCGGGCCGCTGTTCTCCTTGTAATAATACTTTAGGTCGAGCCTGTCGGCATATTGGTCGCAGACGTCCTTGCAGGGTGTCTGCGACCCGTCTTCCACAATAATCACCTCAAAGTCCTGCTGGCTCTGGCGGCAAAGGCTCTGCAGCAGTTCGTCGACCTCGTCGGGGCGGTTGAAGACGGGTACGATGATGGCGTATTTCATCTCTGTTTCTTCCAGGTTGTTTTGCCGTGCAAAGGTAAGCATTTATTCCTTAATATCATGCTTTATGAGTGTTTTTTTCTTGTCATATCCATGAAAAGTAAGGCGCTCTCCAAGTTCGGACAGGCATGGAATGTGCTGTTTTACTGTTTGGGATGCGGTGTTTTAGAAAAAAATCGGTGCTTCTAGAAATTAGAATGGGATGGAGACAGCTTTTTTTGCGTTTTTTCTTCGTTTGTTTCAGGGAAAAGTACTACCTTTGCGCATTATTAACAATAGTTAAGGGTAAAGCGATGAAAGGAAAGTACCTAAACCCGAAGGCCGACCTGACCTTTAAGAAGGTGTTCGGCGAGCACGAAGACCTGGTGATGAGCTTGCTCAACGCCCTGCTCCCTCTTGATGAGGGGAAGCGTATAGAGCATGTGGAATATTTGAGCAACGAGATGGTGCCGGAGAATCCGGGGAAGAAGAACAGCATTGTCGATGTGCGCTGTAAAGAGACTGGCGGCAGACACTTCATCGTGGAGATGCAGATGAACTGGAATAACGAGTTCGAGCAGCGCGTTATACTCAACGCCTCGAAAGCCGTAATCAAGCAGCTCGGCACGAGCGAGGACTACTCGCTGCTGCAGCCGGTCTATGCCTTGAACCTCATCAACGACGTAGGTTTCGATGCCGGTCCCGACGAGTTCTACCACGACTACGCCATTGTCAACGTGGAGCATACCGATCGCATCATCGAAGGCTTGCGCTTTGTGTTTGTGGAATTGCCGAAGTTCAAGCCGCAGTCGATTAAGGAGAAGAAAATGGCTGTGCTGTGGCTGCGTTTCCTGACCGAGATAAGCGATGACACCAGTGAGGTGCCCACTGAGTTGCTTGAGAATCCCGAGACCAGCAAGGCACTTAAGATACTGGAAAAGTCGGCCTATAACGAAAAGGAACTGAATGCCTACGAGTATTACTGGGATGCCGTCTACAACGAGCGCGGCGCCATTCGTCATGGCTATAAGCAGGGCATGGCACAGGGCATGGCACAGGGCATGGCACAGGGTATGGCACAGGGTATGGCACAGGGCATGGCGCAGGGCATGGCGCAGGCCAATCGTGAAAATGCGGCTAAGATGAAAGCGAAAGGTATTGACTTCGGAACCATAGCAGAAGTGACAGGCCTCAGTCCGGAGGAGATAGCATCCCTTTAAAGAATCTTTATTTTCTGTCCCGTATCGTTTGGCGCTTTACGGCTTTTTTCGTACCTTTGCGCCGTCGAAACCATATAAACCAAGACTATTATGCAGAAACGATTGCGACTCCTTGCCACCCTGCTTTTCGGCATCGTGCTCAGTATCAGTGCACAGGTGACCACGTCGGGCATCAGCGGCAAGGTGACTACCGGTGGCGAGGAGGCCATCGGCGCCACGGTGACGGCATGCCACCAGCCCTCGGGCACCGTCTATCGGGCGGTGACCAACGCGCTGGGACGCTTCACCCTGCAGGGCATGCGCGCCGGCGGGCCCTATAGCGTAGAGATATCCTACATAGGCCATAAGCCCAAGCATTACAGCAGCCTGCAGCTGCGCCTGGGCGAGAGTGCCGACCTGAGCTGCGAGCTCGAAGAGGACAGCGAGCTGCTCCAGGAGGTGGTCGTCGTGGGGCGCAGCGGCCTGGAGGCCAGCCGCACGGGTGCGGCGCAGAGCATCGGCCTGTCCGACATACAGCACATGCCCAGCATAAGCCACGGCATTGCCGACATGATGCGGCTCAACCCGCAGCTCGTCGTGAGCAACGGCGGCGCCATGTCGTTTGCCGGCGTGAGCAACCGCTACAACGTGTTCCAGATAGACGGTGCGATGAACAACGACGTCTTCGGACTGACCTATGCCGGTACCAACGGCGGCCAGGCCGGCACCGAGCCCGTCTCGATGGAGACCATCGAGCAGATACAGGTCAGCGTGGCACCCTTCGACGTGCGCCAGAGCGGGTTCACCGGTGGCAGCATCAACGCCATCACCAAGTCGGGCACCAACGAGCTGCACGGCTCGCTCTACGGCTTCGGCTACAACGAGAGCCTCATAGGCAAGCGCTACAAGCTCGCCAACGGCGACTACAGCGAGGCATACCAGGACCAGACCGAGTATCAGATAGGCGTCACCTTGGGAGGACCCATCGTCAAGAACAAGCTCTTCTTCTTTGCCAACTACGAGCGGAGCAACCGCGAGTATCCCAATCTCTACGGCATCAGCGGCGGCGGCTCTACGGTCGACCTGGTCCAGGCCGACGACATCCTCGCCAAGGTCAGGCAGCTCGCCACGGCACAGGGGCTGAGCTACGGCGCCTCGTTCGACGCCCAGGACATCTACCGCAAGAGCGACAAGGGCGGCGTGAAACTCGACTGGAACATCAGCGACGCCCACAAGCTGTCGCTACGCTGGAGCATCGTAGGCGCCAAGCAGCTCAACGGCAACAGCACCGTGCGACAGCTCAACACCAACGACCACGCCTACGACTTCAAGTCGACCACCAACACCCTCATCGCCGAGCTGCAGAGCCGCTTCTCGCCCACGCTGGCCAACGAGCTGCGCGCCTCCTATGTGGGCGTGCGCGACGAGCGCACCTCGGGCAGCGCCTTCCCCTCCATCTTCGTCAACGGCGTGGGAGCCAACAGCGGCACCGTGGCACTGGGCAACGACAACAACTCCATGGCCAACAACCTCAAGCAGGACATCTTCACACTGGAGGACAACGTCACCTGGTATCAGGGCAACCACACCCTCACCTTCGGCACGCACAACGAGCTGTATAAGTTCAGCAACCTCTACATCTCTAATCTCTACGGCGCCTACTACTTCCAGGACTACAGCAAGTTTGTGGCCTACTACAACGGCGCCATGGCCGGCAACCCCGACGGCACGCTGCTGCAGACCTACAACTTCCAGCAGGCCAACGTCGGCGTGACGGGCGACCCCATGTGGCCGGCACAGTTCAAGTCGGCACAGCTGGCATTCTATGCCCAGGACAAATGGCATGCCACCGACAACCTGCTGCTCACCCTCGGCCTGCGCCTCGACATCCCCGTGTCGTTTGACAAGCCGGCGGAGAATGCACCCTTCAACGACTATGCCCGGCAGAAGGGATGGAACGTGCGCACCGACCAGCGCCTCTCGAGCGCACCTATGTTCAGCCCCCGCTTCGGCTTCCGATGGACCATAGGCGGCAACCGCAAGTATGTGGCGCGCGGCGGACTGGGCATCTTCTCCGGACGCATACCCTTCGTGTGGCTGAGCAACAACTTCTCCAACACGGGCATACAGTTTCAGAACTACAACAGCGTGGGTAAGGCCGGGATGCAGATGCTGCTCAACCCCTACGGACAGCAGCCTAACGCCGCCCTGCTCAGCGCCTCGGGCAGCCAGACGGTCAACGTGTTCGACCAGGACTTCCGCTTTACACAGAACCTGCGTATGAACCTTGGCTTCGACTTCGAGCTGGCCGGCATCGACTGGACGGCAGAAGCCATCTACACCAAGACGCTCAGCGACATCTACTACCAGAACATGGCCTACGAACTCACCGGCCAGACCCTCGCCGACCAGCAGGCCACGCTCGCCTGGGACCACCGCCCCTTGCTGAGCCGCACCTCCAAGGGCACGCCTTTCAACAATATCTACGGGCTCTTCAATACCAGCAAGGGCTATGCCTACAGTCTCTCGCTCAAGGGGGAGAAGAAGCTGCCCTTCGGTCTCGACCTCATGGCTTCCTACACCTTCTCACGCGCCAAGAGCCTGAGCAGCGGACTCTCGTCGGTGGCACAGAGCAACTGGCGCAACAACCCCACATACGCCAATCCCAACAGTCCCGAGCTGGCCAACAGCGCCTATAACGTGCCGCACCAGCTCAAGGCATCGGTCTATTACCACATAGACTACGGCCGCAACAAGATGATGCGCACCACCATAGGACTCATCTATCAGGGCCACAGCGGCTCGCCCTACAACCTGATATATAACGGCGACATCAACGGCGACGGCTACGCAGGCAACGACCTCATCTACATTCCTACCGACGAGCAGGTAGACCGCATGAACTTCGTGCAGGCCGCCGGCGACAAGTACACCGTGGCCGAACAGCGCGCCAACCTGAAGCAGTGGCTCGCCGAGCAGAAGTACACCAAGGACCACCGCGGCGAGTACTTCGAGCGCTTTGCCGACAACCTGCCCTTCGAGCACCACTTCGACCTGCACCTGGCTCAGTGCTTCCACTTCGCTACGGGCAAGGTGAAGCACAGCCTGGAGCTCACGGCCGACATCGTCAACATAGGCAACATGCTCAACCGCGACTGGGGGCGCACCTATGGCAGCACTTCAGTCTTTGAAAACTACTATCCCCTCATCTACGCCGGTGGCGGCGACTTCAAGTTCCAGCAGCGTCCCGACACCGAGCTGTTCCAACCCAACGACTATCTGAGCCGCTGGCGCGGACAGATAGGGCTGCGCTACACGTTCTGAGGCGCCCGGACGGCGATACGTCTCTTTGCCGTGGCCCTGGCTGCCACACCCCTTTACAGGGACTTCCCGACTCGTTCGGGAGGTCCCTGTTTTCGGTTGTGACATGGCAAGACGTCGCTGCGGAGACCCCTTCTGCCATCGAAGAAGTAGCGCACGGAAAACAGGGAGCAGCAAACATTCATCCATCTGTAAGATAGAACCGGTTGGTTCTGTTTTTGCATAAAGTCCGTCCCTACAGTGAACTGGCATCCGTGCAAAAGCTGGGTACAACAATTGGGGCACCCTACTTTCCTGAATGCAAAAAAACAACTCACGCAGCGGAAAACCACTGCGTGAGCTGTTTTTTTTGTGTGTCTACGATGCTTTACAGCTTCGGTCCTGCAGCTACGAGAGCCTTGCCGGCTTCGTTGCCCTCATACTTCTTGAAGTTCTTGATGAAGCGGGCAGCCAGGTCCTCGGCCTTCTTGTTCCACTCGGTGGGATCGGCGTAGGTGTCGCGGGGATCGAGTATGCCGGTGTCGACACCCTCGAGCTCTGTGGGCACCTCGAAGTCGAAGTAAGGAATCTTCTTGGTGGGAGCCTTCAGGATAGCGCCGCCCAGTATGGCGTCGATGATGCCGCGGGTGTCGCGGATAGAGATGCGCTTTCCGGTGCCGTTCCATCCGGTGTTCACCAGATAGGCCTTGGCACCGCTCTTCTCCATCTTCTTCACCAGCTCCTCGGCATACTTCGTGGGGTGCAGCTCAAGGAAGGCCTGGCCGAAGCAGGCGCTGAAGGTGGGCGTGGGCTCGGTGATGCCGCGCTCAGTGCCGGCCAGCTTGGCGGTGAATCCCGAGAGGAAGTAGTACTTCGTCTGCTCGGGGGTGAGGATGCTCACGGGAGGCAGCACGCCGAAGGCATCGGCCGAGAGGAAGATGACGTTCTGTGCGTCGGGGCCGGCGCTCTTGCCGTTCACCTTCTTGGCTATCTTCTCGATGTGCTCGATGGGGTAGCTCACGCGGGTGTTCTCGGTCACCGACTTGTCGGCGAAGTCTATCTTGCCCTCAGCGTCGACGGTGACGTTCTCCAGCAGGGCGTTGCGGCGGATGGCGTTGTAGATGTCGGGCTCCGACTCCTTGTCCAGGTTGATGACCTTGGCATAGCAGCCGCCCTCCAGGTTGAACACGCCCTCGTCGTCCCATCCGTGCTCGTCGTCGCCGATGAGCAGGCGCTTCGGGTCGGTGCTCAGCGTGGTCTTGCCCGTGCCGCTGAGTCCGAAGAAGATGGCGGTGTTCTTGCCCTCCATGTCGGTGTTGGCCGAGCAGTGCATCGAGGCGATGCCCTGCAGGGGCAGGTAGTAGTTCTGCATGGAGAACATGCCCTTCTTCATCTCGCCGCCGTACCAGGTGTTGATGATGCACTGCTCGCGCGAGGTGGTGTTGAAGGCCACGCAGGTCTCCGAGTTCAGACCCAGCTCCTTGTAGTTCTCCACCTTGGCCTTCGAGGCGTTGTAGATGACGAAGTTGGGCTTGAAGTTCTTCAGCTCCTCCTCAGTGGGCTGGATGAACATGTTCTTGACGAAGTGTGCCTGCCAGGCCACCTCAACGATGAAGCGCACGGCCAGGCGTGTAGCCTCGTTGGCGCCGCAGAAGGCGTCGACCACATAGAGTTCCTTGTTGCACAGTTCCTTGATGGCAATCTCCTTCACCTTGGCCCATACCTCTTCCGACATGGGGTGGTTGTCGTTCTTGTATTCCTCGGTGGTCCACCATACCTTGTCCTTCGACTGCTCGTCGCAGACGATGTACTTGTCCTTAGGCGAGCGGCCGGTGTAGATGCCGGTCATCACGTTGACGGCGTTGAGCTCGGTGTTCACGCCTTTGTCGAAACCGGTCAGGCCGGCCTTGGTCTCCTCCTCAAAGAGGAACTCATACGACGGGTTATGGGCAATCACGGTAGACCCCGTGATGCCATACTGTGTAAGATCTAAGTTTGCCATTTTGCTTTATAGATTTTGAAAAATTTGTTATGCTCTGATCTTTTTACGGCTGCAAAGGTACGAAATAAATGACAAACGGGGGTTGGTAATCGGAAATTATTGCCGATATTTAAGTGTTTTTTAGGTTAAAGTATCTGAAAAGAGGGGTAGAGGCTACACTTTTGCCACGCTCAGATAGCAAAAACACGTTAGGAGTCCCGTAGCTTCGGGGCTCCTAACGTGTTGTGGATATTCATTGCGTCTTTTTTTACTTCAGCATCAGCTTCTTGCCTCCGGCCACGACGATGCCGCGATAGGTGGCGGGGTCGACCTGTCGGCCCTGCAGGTCGTAGAAGTGCAGGTCCTGGGGGTGCTGCCCGCTTCCGACGGTGCTGATGCCCGAGGCGTTGTCGTTGGTGATGGAGACGTTGTCCAGGTAGATGACGTCCTGGTAGCCGCCGGTGATGCCGAGCAGGGCCAGGGCGATGAAGTGGGACGTGCGGTAGCGGTCGAGGTTGACCACGTGCTCGGTCCATCCCTTCTCTGTGGTGCCGCCCAGCTCAAACTTGGCCGTGGTGATATTGGCAAACTGGCTGTCGTTGGCCGAGATGCCCACCTGCACATAGGCCGGCACCTGGTAGTTCTCCTTGAAGTGGTAGGCCCAGAAGCGCAGCTCGTTGCCCTCGACGGGTGCAAGCCGTACCTTGGGTGTGACGAGCAGTGCGCCGGCATACACCTCATACTGGTTGCCGTTGTAGATGTAGGCGCATCCGCCGTCGTTGTCCTGCGGTCCGTTGCACTTGTTGTAGCCTGCTTCGCTCGAGGGATTGTCGAGTCCGGCCGAGGTGGCGCCCTCTATCATCGGTACCGACTGCCACAGCTGCGTGGCGAGCTCGGCTCCGGCAAACGACTCGCTGAAGGGCAGGTCGTAGACGGTGCCGAGCACGATGCTGGCTGCCAAGGCCTGTCCCTCGCCTTCGCTGTTCAGTGCCGATACGGCGTAGTAGTGCATCTGCTGCTCGGTCTGCTCGCTGCGCTCCACGGTGTAGGTGGTGCCGCTCACGGAGTCGGCCAGCAGGGTCAGCTCGCCTGTCGTGGGGTTGTAGTCGTAGACGTTGTAGATGGTCTCGTCGCCAATCACCACGCCGCCGTTGGCTCCCGCTGTGGGGCGGCTCCAGGTGATGACGGCGTCCTTGTTGTCGGCAGAGCCTCGCACGGCGAAGTTGCCTACCACATCGGGCACGTCGCGGCCCACGAAGAGCGTGTCGCTGATGGTCTCGCCGCGGCCGTAGCTGTTCTCGCAGGTCACGGTGTAGTAGTTCAGTCCGTGCAGGGCCTGCTCGTCTATCCATGTGATGTGCTCGCCGGGCTTGCACTGCAGGGTGTGGGCCGGCATGGTGGCGTTTTGTCCGCGGTAGATGCTGATGGTGAGTGGCTCGTCCTTGCTCAGTGCCTGTTGGTAGTAGTTGGTCTTGGGCGCGGTGAGCGTGAGCTGGGCCTTCAGCTCGCCGTTGGTGGCTGCTGCGGCGCGGAAAGCGGTCATCTGGCGCGGGGCGAAGGCCGACGTGCGGTAGGTCAGGGCGAAGTTGTCGATGCTGGCGTTGAAGTAGTCGGCCTTGGTGGCACCGTTGGCCTTGATGCCGAGGTGGTAGCGGCCGGTCTCGCTGTTCACGAGGATGTGCTCCTGCCGGCTCAGGCTGTAGTCGGTAGAGGGCAGGTCGGTCACGAGCGTGGTCATGTCGGCGGAGTGGGGCGCTGTGCCCTGATACAGGCCGTAGGACATGTCGGGATAGTAGCTGTAGTTCATGTTGGCATCGAAGCTGACGGTGTAGACGGCGTCGGCCTCCATCTTCATGCGGGGCGAGAAGAGCCATATCTCGGTGGGCGTGTCGCTCTGCAGGTAGTAGTAGAGGTTGAGGTGGCGGCCATAGGTGTTGGCGTTGTCGGTCCACTTCCATCCGTACCAGCTGTTGATGTCGTCGTCGTAGGAGTATTCGCCAGTCCAGAGCTCACCGTACTTGCGGTCCTCGAAGTCCTCGTAGTAGGGTGCGGCGTAGATGCCGATGAACTGTTCGGCACTGACGGGCTCGCCTCGTCCGTCGGTGCTGGTGGCCACGGCGGTGTAGGTGTGCAGTCCCACGCTGGGCACCTGCTCGTCGGTGTAGCTGAGCTGCTCGCCGGGCTGCGGTGCGTCGAAGGTGTGTATGGGCTCGGCCGCATCGTCGCGGTAGAGCTCGATGGTGGCGAGGCTCGTGATGGCGTCGCCCATGAGGTTGAGTGTGGGTGCGGTCATGCTTACGGTGGCCTTCAGTGCGTCGTCGGCGTCGGGCGTGATGGCAAAGAGGGTGGGCTGAGCCGGGGCGGCCGAGTTGCCCACGGCGGTCACGGCGAAGCTGTTGATCATCATCAGCGATGCCTTAGAGTCCTTCTTCGAGCAGTAGCGCACGGCCATGTGGTAGTCCTGCGTCTGGGCCACGAAGAAGTCGGTGGTGTAGTCGGCATACTCGCTGGCTATCTCGGTGAAGTCCTCCTCACGCGTCACCAGGGTGAAGGTCGAGAGGTCGTCGGGGTCGGTACCGATGAGCACCTCGAAGTCCTCGGGATAGTTCGGGGTGAATATCTTCATGTTCATGGCGAAGCGGTACTTCATGCCGGCCTCGAGGCTGATGGGTGGCGAGATGAGCCAGTCGTCGGCGTCGGCGTTGTGCATGTAGTCCAGTCGCACCTCGTTGGTGTAGCCCTGCCGCCAGGTGTTGCCGTCGCCGTCGCGGTCTACGACGGTGAAGTAGTCCTTGAGCGTGACGGGGTCGCTGAAGAGCTGCTTGTAGGGCACGGTGAAGCTGTTGCCGCAGAGCACCTGGTTGGTCTCCGTCCATGCCGACTGATGGCCGTGGTTGCTGGCCGTGATGCGGTAGCTGTAGGCGTGCATGGCGGCCGGTGTGGGCTCGGTGAAGGTGGTGGCGGTGAGTGCGGTGGCCACGACGATGCTGTCGGGCATGCGCAGCACGTCGTAGGTGAGGGCGGCGGCGTCGATGTATCCGGCGTTGACGCCTGCCGTGGGTGCCTTCCACGTGACGGTGTTCTGTCCGTCGGCCTGGGCGAAGAGGGCGTCGGTCACGGCCTGCGGGGTGTCGTAGCCCAGATACTGGTAGATGTAGCGCAGGGGCGAGAAGCCCGCGTCGTTGTCGGTGGTGATGGCGACGTAGTGGTTGCCCTCCTCCACGCTGACGGGTATCTGCATGCTGGTGCCGGGCTCAGCGGGCTCGCCCTTGATGTTCTCGCCGTCGAGCCACACGT
>CAJOHP010000032.1 GCA_905234355.1 uncultured Prevotella sp.
GGGGAAATCAAGTGGGACACCTTCCGCTCCAGCGGTGCCGGAGGACAGAACGTGAACAAGGTGGAGTCGGGCGTGCGCCTGCGCTACATGTGGAAAAACCCCAACACGGGCGAGACCGAGGAGATACTCATCGAGTGCACCGAGACGCGCGACCAGCCGAAGAACAAGGAGCGCGCCCTTTCGCGACTCTACACCTTTATATATGATAAGGAACACCAGAAATACATCGACGATATCGCCTCGCGTCGCAAGACGCTCGTCTCTACCGGCGACCGCTCAGCCAAGAGACGCACCTACAACTTCCCGCAGGGACGCGTCACCGACCACCGCATAGGCTACACCACCCACGACCTGCAGGGCTTCCTCGGCGGCGACATACAGCCGATGATCGACGCCCTCACCGTGGCCGAGAATGCCGAGCGCATGAAGGAGAGCGAGCTATGACACGACAAGAACTGGCAAAGCGCGCCAAGGCGCTCTGCAAGCAGTACTGGGCCGACTGGCTCTGCATCTTCGTAACCACCTGCGTGGTACACCCCGTGATGGAATGGCTGGGGTGGCAGGACAACTTCGGCAATTACCTCTTCGTATGGATTACCATCTTCATAGTGGCATCCACATTGTTAGCAATAGTAAAAATCCTATTTAAAAAAATCAGACATGACACGACAGGAACTGATACAACAGATTAAGCAGAAGCGGTCGTTCCTCTGCGTCGGACTCGACACCGACCCGAAGAAGCTCCCCGCATGCGTCTTCGACCTCCACAACCCCATCTTCGAGTTCAACAAGGCCATCATAGACGCTACGGCACCCTACTTCGCCTTCTATGAAGCTTACGGCGTGGACGGTCTGATGGCCTTCGAGGGTACTATAGACTACCTGCACGAGAACTATCCCCACCACCTCATCATTGCCGACGCCAAGCGCGGCGATATAGGCAACACATCGAAGATGTATGCCAAGACGTTCTTTGAGCAGTACGACGTCGACGCACTGACCGTAGCGCCTTATATGGGCGAGGACTCGGTGACGCCCTTCCTCGGCTACGACGGCAAATGGGTCATTCTCCTTGCACTCACCTCCAACAAAGGCAGCCAAGACTTTCAGCTCACCGAGGACAAAGACGGGGAGAGACTCTTTGAAAAGGTGCTGCTCAAGAGCCAGCAATGGGGCACCCCCGACAACATGATGTATGTCGTGGGAGCCACACAGGGGCGCATGTTTGAGGATATCCGTCGTGTGGCTCCTCACCATTTCCTCCTCGTGCCGGGCGTAGGCGCACAAGGCGGTTCGCTGCATGAGGTTTGCCGGTATGGCATGACGCAGGACTGCGGACTACTGGTCAACTCGAGCCGAGGCATCATCTATGCTTCTACAGCCGACGACTTCGACGCCGTGGCCGGACAAAAAGCACATGAGCTGCAGCAAGAGATGGCTGCAGAACTGAAAAAGGCTGGCATCGTTTAGATACCGGCCTTTTTCAGTTTCTTGCGCAAATTGCTATGTGAAGTTTTCCTCACTCAGTACAGCTGAATTTCAAAATCGGCTGGAGGGAAGATGATGTCGGTACACTGTAGGAACGGGCTTTTGCCCGTCCGAAGCCAAAACGTCCCACTGATGGATATGGCGGACGGGCTGTATGCTGTTTGTAAAGATATGTGGGTACAACAAATTAAACAGCCTATTTCTGAACTAACGAACTACGACACTACAAATGGCCGCCTTGTTCTCGTGACACACTATTTGGTGCAAAGGTAAGGTAATAAAAAATGTGGCTGAATGCAAATGTGACCGAACGAGACCTGGGGTGAGAACCCCTTTGGTCACAGTTTACCCCCTAAACGAGGCACGTCTACCCCCTAGCGGCGTGTCGTCTAGGGGGTAGCGGGCATGCGTTTAGGGGGTAGACGGGGGGCGTTTAGGGGGTAAATGGACGCCATTGCTCAAGCGTCTCCGGAGCAAGCAGGTGTAGTGAAGGAGCGAAAGGAGTGCAGGTGTTTAGCCAATCAAGTGGTGTCGATACCCCTACTGTGTAGCGACATCATGCAAAAACTGGGTACAACAAATCGGACACGCTATTTCATAAACTTAGCGCTGTGAGGTTTTCCGTCGGCACTCCATACTACAATATAGACGCCTGGTGGCAATGTTCCTGTAGAGAAGGTCTCGTCGGCACGAAAGCGCCCCACCCTCTTTCCTGCTGCGGTGAACACCGTGGCGTCAAATGTGAGTCGTGCTGCATCGGCAGCGCCAAAGTGCAGTAGTTGAGCCTCGCCGTTGTATGCCAGAGCATAGTCGCCTATGGCCATAGCAACGATTCCATGTGGTATCTCCACGCCTGTGTCAGTGGGCACCATCCGCCACTGCCTGTTGGCACTGCTGGCGTTGCGACTGTCGTTGGTGTAGCTCAGCACGGGTGTACCGTCGGCACCATTGCCACCCTGCAGGTTGGCCGCATGGCGGGTGTGCACGTTCAGCAAGTTGTAGCGGTCGCCCTCGCCCTGTGCCACAAGTTCCCACAGTTGCCGGTCGTCGTCCGTGTCGGGTAAGGACGATGCCAGCGGCGTGCCCACATTGGTCGTGGCGGTGCTCTCGCCCATAGTGGGGTCGCTCAGGGCCATGACACATCCGCGGTTGAGGAAGAGGAAATAGCCATCGCCGGTGGGCACCACCTGCCAATCGGCCGTGGGATGGTCTGCCCCGGCACTACACTGCACGGCCTGTCCGGCGGCATTGAGCTCGATGGCCTTGCCCGTGTTGGCACTGACGATGCGGTAGTAGACGTCATCGGGTTCGAAGACGGGTGTGGGCAGAACGTCCTTGTTGCCTGCAAAGGCTCGCTTGAGCCAGGCACAGCGTTCGGTGACGAAAGTCTTCAGGTCGGCCACATACTCATCGTAGGTGGAGTAGAGCACCGTCTCGTGATAGGCCCTCACATCTATGCCCCAATGCTCATAGTTGAGCTGTTGCGACTCAGCAAGCACTCCCGCAAGGCTGTCGACGACATGATGCATGCGAGCCACAAGGCCCGCGTCGAGCAGTTCCTGGTAACGGCGCTGGATGAGCCGGGCAAACCAAGGGTCTTCCCACATGCGCACAAACCACATCCTGGCAGTGCCGTAGGCAATGTCGCTCATCAGGCTGTGCACGGTGGTGTTCAGCGAACGCTCGTTCCACATGCGCCAGTCGTTGTTGTAGGCAATGTCGTAGTCCCACAGCGGTCCCCAGAACAGGGGCTTCTGCTGCCGTTGCTTGTAGAAGTAGAAACTGTAGAACCCGTCGATGTTGGCACTCACCTCGGTGCAAAGATAGAGGTTGGCCAGCGACAGCGAGTCGACGTATGACCGGTAGCCCTGCTGCGGGTCGGCGAAGTCGGCAGCCCATAGGTGGTCTTCAAAGTCGGTGATGTAGTTGCGTATGTAGGTGTTCTGCGCACCAGCTATCTCGTCGTCGTCGGGATAGTGTATGCGTATGGGCACGCCATAGTGCGGCGTGCTGAACAAGGTGGACTCCCGTCCCCCGTCTACTTCCATAAGGTATCCTCCGGTGATGTCGGAGATGAGCGTGATGGGATAGTCCTGCTCGGCAATGTCGACGCGGTGTGGCCTCACGTCGATCTGGTCAGTAAGCTGATAGGTGCCCTGATAGCTGCCGTTGAGCACAAGGTCGACGAAACGGCAGGCAGGGTTGAATGCCAGTCCGGCAAACTCGCCCAAGGCCGATGTGAGTGCATTGCGCATCATCGTCTTGTCGGCAGCATTGGCCAGAAGCACCCATTTCTTCGCATTGGCATAGCCCTTGCCGAGAAGTTTTTGCTTGGTCTGGAATTTCAGCTTGTAGGGTTTCTTTGGCATGTTCCATGTGGAATTGCCGCGCCCTCTTATCTCGAGTGAGTCGACGGCAAAGGTCACCTGGTCGGTTTCGTCTACATAGTGCATCGAGGCCCACACATAGTCGGTCTTGCTCACGATGCGTGTGTTGTTGTAGGTGTCTATATAGACTGCAGGCAGGTTGGTCAGTCGATGCCACTGTGCAACAGCAGGCTGCACCATGCCCAGCATGAGTGCAGCCTGCATAAAGATAGCAAGGATGTGATAGTGTCTCATTCGTCAAATAGCTTTCACTGGAAAAACTTACTGTCTGTCCAGTCCCGTTATTATTATTTAGGTCGGCTCCAGCGTCTGAGCATACGCCTGTGAAAGCGGTCTTCAGCCTTGATAATGTCATAGACTTTGGAGGCAGGCAGCATGTCGAGGAACTTGTTGTGATATGACTGCTGAATGCGCTTGAGCTCCACCTCTATATCGTCGCGGTCTCTGATGGCCTTCTGACATCCTTTCTCATCCTGCGGTTTTATCTTGGCGAGCTGTCGCTGACGGTCGTAGAGGGCACGCATCTTCCGTTGCATCTCCTTATAGATAGGAAAGAACTTGGCAGCATCCTGTGGGGTAAGGCTTGCTTCAGCTACGATGAACTGCTGCAGCTCTGCCTCGAAACGCTCTGGGGAGAAGCGCTGCTCGTGCTGTCTCTGCTGTGCCCCACCCTTCTGCTGAGCGAACGAGCAGAAGGGAAGGAATAAGATGAGTAATGCTGTGATACAGAGTCTCTTAATCATAATCCGTTGCATTTTTTTATTATAACTACTCACTCATCAGACAAGCGTAGATGTCGTGATTGTCGAGCATGGCGTAGTCGGCTGCCTCGTCGATAGTCGGTTCGTCAGGCTGGGTGCTGGTTTGCTTTGCCGCTATGTGCTGCTGTGCGACGCTGATGGTGTCACGTTGCATGTAGAGGACGGTGCCGCCCACTACGAGACAGGCGCATGCTGCAGCATAGAGCCAAGGACGAAGTCGGACCACGAGTGCCGGTTTCTTCGTCTCTTCGGGCAGTCGATGCATCACGCTGTCGGCAAGGTGCTCGAAATAACCGTCGGGCACCAGGAAGGGATTGCTGTTCCCCATCTTGCTCCTCAAGTAAGTTTCTTCGTTGGTCATATTCATTGTCACTTAGTCTCTGTTGTTATATAGTTTTGACGTTCTGCAGTTTCTATCGTTTAATCGCGCAGGTGGAAAAAAGATGAAATTTTTTTCACTGCTATATGATAGGAGGCCTTGAGCGCTCCCTCGCTTGTGCCGAGCACTTGGCTTATCTCGCTGTACTTCATGTCGTCGAAATATTTCATCTGGAAGACGGTGCGTTGCACGTCGGGCAGCTGTGCGATAGCCTCTTGCAGCTGTGCAGCGGTCTCGTCGCCGTCGAAGTAGTTGTCGGCCATGAGCTGACTGGCTATGCCGAGGTCGGCATCGTCGGTGGAAAGTGTGGGATGGTTCTTCTGCCGTCGCATGAAGTCGAGGGCCTCGTTGATGGCTATGCGCGAGAGCCATGTCTGCACCTTGGAGTCGCCGTGGAAGGTGTCGAGTGCCTGCCAAGCCTTGAGGAAGGTGTTTTGCAGCACGTCGTCGGCGTCGTCGTGCTGTAGCACGATACGTCGCACCTGCCAGTAGAGGGACTGACCGTATTGGCGCACGACCAGTTCGAATCCGCGTCTGCGCTCCTTCGGACTGGCCAGCATGGCTTTCAGTGTATTGTCGTCGTATAGGTCCATCTTATGTGATATATGACGGGGTATCAGATAAAAGGTTTAATGGCCTTCTCCAGTGGCGTGTCATAGCCGTAGACATCGGGCCACGTCTGCATCTCATGGGTGTCGGGATTGGGATACTCCGTATAATATAATAGGTAGACGGGTACGCTTGGACTGACGTGGTGAGAATTGATGAGCCGCAGTCCTTTGGTGCCTTCCTCGCGGTCTCTGACCATGTCTTTACCTCTGTCGGTCTCAGGGGCCATATCGATGGACAGGCGTATCTTGTCGAGCGTCCAGTCGTCCACGCCGTCGAGCACGAAGCGTGCCAGTTCGAAGGGGTGCTCCAGACGGACACAGCCATGTGAGAGGAGCCGCTGGTCGCCATGAAAGGCGCCTCGGTTGGAGGTGTCGTGCAGGAAGACGTCGAAGTTATTGGGAAAACGGAAGATGAGTCTGCCCAAGGAGTTGCCGGCACCGCTCTCCTGTGCCACGCGATAAGCACCGCTGAGCAGCTGACTGGCAGTGACACTGGCAGCCGAGACGCGCTTGCCAGAGCTTCGGCTGGCAATGTAGTAGCGGTGGCTGGCAAAATAGCCCGGGTTGCCGGCATGACGGGCGATGTCGTTGCGTATGATGCTCATGGGTATGTTCCATTCGGGGTTCACCTGCAGCAGATTGATGCGGCTGAGCAGTTGCGGGGTCTTGGACTTAGTCGCCCCGCACACCACGCGCATGTTGATGACCGAGTCGGGGCCTGCGGCCCAAAGCTGTCGGGCTGCCAGATTGACAAACACCGAGCGCTTGTCGGTAGCAGGGTTGTGGGGCATACGCCATCGGGCGCGCTCCATATTGACGAGCACGCGTCGGCGCGACTCGACAGTGGTGGTCCTGGCCAGCTGACGGCGGAGTTGATTGTAGACGGGGTTGGAGGGCTCCTGGTCGTGCAGGAGGCTTGTCAGCTCGCTGGGCGACAGTTGCCGGAGTCTTTGGGCGATGCTGTCGGCGTAGTGCTTTGGCAGGCGGTCTACCTGCACATCGAAGAGCCGTACATAGCTCAGCACACGGCCGGTGGAGTCGGTGCTGCGCGGTGTCAGCCGGTTGTAGACCTGTCGTGGGTCGGCAAATCCGTATCGCTGGCCGCCTGTATAGCGCAGGAAGGCTTTTGTGAGCAGGTACTCCAGCCGAGCCACACGCTTCAGCAGTGGCTCGGTGGTGTCCAGATGGCGGGCCTCGTCAAGGTCTGCGCGCATCTCTGGAAGGCGAAAGGCATGTGTGGAAAGGCCATGGGCAGGCAGCTGCCGTTCCAGATAGTCCAGCAGTGTGTCGGCCTTAGCATCGATGCCGGTACGGGTGACCCACAGCAAAGGCTGCCCTTCGCGATAGTAGCGGCGAGTAGCGGCATCGAAAGCAGTGGAGTCTCGGTCTGACTTAATGAGTTGCTCTAAACAGTCGCCGAAGTCGGTGATGTTTAGAGCATATTCGTCCTGCTGCCACTGTGAGAGCAGCTCGGTGGTAAGGGCATATCGTGCACTGACAGGCTTTTCGTCACATGAGGTCAGCAGCAGACAGGATGTCACGAAGCACGTCAAGAGCAGAAGGCTGAAGGTCAGCGCAGCGTGATTTTCCTGACGACCTTTCCTACCTTGAGAATGTAGCAACCCTTGGGAAGATTTAGTTCTACGCGCTGAGCGGGTGTGTCTATCTTGATGCTGGCCACCTGTCTGCCAGTGAGCGAAACGACTTCAAGCACCATGCCCTGTGCGCCACTCACCTGCACGCTATTGCCGCTGACGGTGAGGGTCACCCCTTGCTCTGGCTCCATAAGCTCTGCCACGCCCATGACGCTGAACAGCATGGGTGATGCAGCATGCATAGCGAGCGCAGATAGCGCCATGACTACTATGATAAATGATTTACGCATAAGCATTACAATATATTGTTTTGGCAAAAGTACGAAAAAAAAGTCATTCGGCCAAACAATTTGTGTTTTTTTTGCCGTTTAGAGGTCGAAAACGTGCATTTCGCTGCTCAAACAGACGTTTTGGAAGTATTGTCGGGCTTCCCTGAGCAGCAACTGCTCGTCGTCGTACCTGGAGCTGTAGTGCCCCAGGATGAGCTGTCGGACGTCTGCCTGGGCGGCCACCTGTGCAGCCTGGGCAGCTGTGCTGTGGTAGTATTTCTCGGCCATGGCCTTATTGTCCTCGCCATAGGTGCTTTCGTGGTAGAGGGTGGTCACCCCGCTGAGCATGGCCGGCAGCGTGGGCATGTAGCGTGTGTCGGAGCAATAGGCATAGGCACGGGGTGCATCGGCAGCGACGACGAGACGCTCATGGGGCACGACGGTGCCATCGGGGCACACATAGTCCTGCCCGGCCTTGATATTGTTTATCTGCCACGTGGGCACACCGTAGAGGTCAATCATGTCACGACGTATGTGGGGCAACGTGGGCTTCTCGCGGAAGAGATAGCCACAGCAAGGCATGCGATGATCGAGCGGCAGGGTCTCTACGCTGAGTGAACGGTCGTCGTAGACCACCTTATGCTCTGTAGTGTCGACGGCATGGAAGACCACCTCATAGCCCAGGTCGTGGCAGAAGAGTGCCATCTGCCGCCTGAGCATATCCTCAAGGGCCACAGGGGCGTAGACATGGAGTGTGGCAGTGCGCCCCAACAGTCCCATAGTGCTGATCAGTCCTATCAGTCCGAAGCAGTGGTCGCCATGGATATGGGAGATAAACACATGGCCTATTTTGCTGAACGACAGTCCCGACCGTCTGATTTGCAGCTGTGCGCCCTCACCACAGTCTATCATAAAGAGCTTGCCTCTGCATTCCACCACCTGCATGGAGGGGTAGTGACGCAGGGTGGGCAGGGCGCTGCCACAGCCTAAGACGTGCATGCGGAATGGTTGCATGGTGAGATGGTGTGACGGTTGGCCTATTAGTAGAGGAAGGCGTCGCTGACGTCGTCTTCATCGGGACTGAACACCATGTCGTCTTCCGGGTTGTGGTGTGGCCGGTTATACTCGTAGAGGGTGGTGCCCTCTTGGTAGGCCAGCGAGTCAGGTCCCAGGAAGAGCAGGTCGTAGACCTCGGTCTCCTCGAAGTCACCCTCTTCGTCGCGTGCCACGACGACCTCCAGCCGGCCGTTGTTCAGATGCCAGCTCTTGTATGCCAGCGTGGTCTCATTGATGCTCTCAGCCACGCCGCCGTCTTTCAGGCTGATGCCTACCTTTGAGCCCCCGTCGAGAGGATTGTCCATCACCCAGTCGCCCAGCAGCACGGAGATGTTCACCACCTGCCGGGCTGCTGTCGAGTCGCTGTTGAGGAGCACGGCCATGCGGTCGCCCACGCTGAAGTTGCCGAAGACCTTGTTTTGCTCGTTGGCCTCGTAGGTGTCCAGGCTCAGTGTGTCGCCATTGTCTGTGATGAGCTGCAAGCGGTTCATCGTCGACTCGGCGCCGCAGAGTCCATAGACGGTGGTGTCTCGTCGTGAGTGCTCGGTGTCGAGTTGCTCAAACGGCGTCTGAGTGCTCTTGCTCTTCATGCCGTCACACCCTGACACGAGGGTCATGCCCGCCAGGAGGATGCTGCAATAGAATAGTCGTTTCATCGGTATTATGTATGATTGTCGTTTCACTTTCTCTCTGTTCACTTTTCTGTACTTTCCTTTGCTTTGGCTTCTTGCCAGAGGGCTTCCATCTCGCCGAGGGTCATGTCTTGCATACGCCGGCCTTTCTTTATGGTCTGTTCTTCCACGTATCCGAAGCGCCTGATGAACTTGGCATTGGTCTTCTCCAGGGCATTGTCGGGATTGAGCTTATAGAGCCGTGCAGCGTTGATTACGGAGAAGAGGAAGTCGCCCAGCTCGCCCTCTTGCAGCTGGCGCAGCATAGCTTTATCGTCGTCGGTGGGTTCTGCCGGGAGAGGCTTGTCCAGTTCAGCCTGAAGCTCACCAAGCTCCTCTCGGACCTTGTCCCACACATCTTCTTTCTTCTCCCAGTCGAAGCCCACGTTGCGTGCTTTGTCCTGTATGCGATATGCTTTTATCACGCTGGGCAGTGCTCGCGGCACGCCCGAGAGTACGCTCTTGTTGCCGTCCTTCTCCTTCAGCTTGATTTGTTCCCAGTTCTGCAGTACCTCCTCCGATGTGGTGGCGCTGGCAAACTCCCGATTGTCCTCGTTCTCGCCATAGGGCAATGGCTTGGGCTCGGGCGCGCCTACCTGACTGGGATGGTAGATGTGGGGGTGACGGAAGATGAGTTTGTCGGCCTGGGTGTTGATGACGTCGGCAATGTCAAACAGTCCCTTCTCGGCACCAATCTTCGCGTAGAAGCAGACGTGCATGAGCACGTCGCCCAGCTCTTTCATTGTGTCGTGGCTATCGCCTCGTGCCAAGGCATCGCACAGCTCGTAAGTCTCTTCTATGGTGTTCGGACGCAGGCTCTCATTGGTCTGTTTCTTGTCCCAAGGGCACTTCTGGCGTAGCTGGTCGAGCACATCAAGCAGCCTTCCGAATGCCTTCATCTGTTCCTCTCTTGTATGCATACTGTTCATTTTGTGGCAAAGGTAAGCATTTTTCTTGTAACCACCAAAACTTCGGGCACTCTATTTAGGTGGGTTCTATTAATTCCCACGGTTTGTGTTGACATAGATGGGGTATTAACCTTTTGCCATCTTTCTGGCTCTTTTGCCTCCATTTTGTAAGTCTCNNCTCATCAGTCGTGTAGCCCGCTACACTCCTTCTTCCACTTACAAAATGGGAACCAAAATAGCTCAGAAATCTGCCAAAGCTAATTAATAGAACCCACCTTTATTACAAAAAAAACAGAATGCTATTGCCCTAAGCATAGCATTCTGCTCTGTATTCAAATGTCGCTGGTACATGGCCCGAGCGCCGTCTTGTCAGTTGTTGACCGAGCCACCCACGATATCGAGCAGCTCGCTGGTGATGGCCTGCTGCCTGCTCTTGTTATACTGGAGGTTGAGCTGTCGCAGCAGCTCGTCGGCATTATCGGTAGCTGTCTGCATGGCCACCATGCGTGCAGCATGCTCAGAGGCGACGCTGTCTAGCAGTGCCGTGTAAAGCATGAGGTGTGCCATCTTCGGCATCAGCTGTGAGAGCACAGTGTTCATGTCGGGTTCCACGATGAAGTTGTCGTTGAGCGGCTTCACCTCGTCGGGGGCCTGCTCGCGCTTGCGCCGGTTTTTCTTCAGGTAGTCCTGCACTTTCTTCGTGACAATGTTGGTGGTGAGGTCTCGCTCATGGTCGCGCTCCAGTTCCTCTTCCAGGTCAATGGGCAGGAAGGTCTTGCTGGTCAGTATCTGCGCCCCTGCGCTCTTGAAGTGGTGATAGATGATCTCTACCTTGTCTATCTCCCCATCGGCAAAGCGCTGGCCCAGCTCCATGGCGAGGTCGATGCACTGTTTGACATTGGGGTGGTCTACCAGCTCATTGATATCGCATCGCACCTGGTAGCCCAGTTTTCGTGCCTTCTCCGACACCTTGCGCCCTATAGGGTAGATGTCGATATTGTCGGGCCCGAGTTCTGCAGCGAGTGCCTGGTGGGCGTTCATCATCATCTTGATGACATTGGAGTTGAATCCGCCACATAGCGACGAATTGCTGGAGAACACCACAAGGGCGACGCGTTTGACTGGTCTCTCCTGGTCGAAGATAGTCTGTGCCTCCGCCTCGGCTGCGAGAAATGACTTGAGAATATGCTCAAGCATCGTCTCGTATGGCAGCATGTTCTGTATGGCCACCTGTGCGTGGTGCAACTTCGACGATGCTACCATCTTCATGGCAGAGGTAATCTTGCGCGTGCTGTTGACCGAGGCGATGCGCCCTTTGATTTCTTTTAGACTAGGCATAGGCAGAGGTTACTTATATGTCCCGGCAATATCGGCCATGACGGTCTCAATCTTCTTGGTTGTCTCATCGTCTATCTTTCCGCTTCCCAGTGTCTCGATGACGTCGGGCGCAGATGTGCGGAGCTTGTCGAGGAACTGCTCCTGACACTGTCGCACCTTGTCGATGGGCACCTCGCGCATGAGTCCGTGCACGCCGCAGTAGAGTATGGCCACCTGCTCGCCTACGGGCATGGGGCTGTACTGCGGCTGAATGAGCAACTGGTTGTTCTTTCGTCCGCGGTCGAGTGTCATGGCTGTCACGGCGTCCATGTCGCTGGAGAATTTGGAGAAAGCCTCCAGTTCTCGATACTGTGCCTGGTCTATCTTCAGCGTGCCGGCCACTTTCTTCATAGATTTGATCTGTGCCGAGCCACCTACACGGCTGACTGAGATGCCCACGTTGATGGCAGGACGGAAGCCCTGGTTGAAGAGGTCGCTCTCGAGGAATATCTGCCCGTCGGTGATGGAGATGACGTTTGTCGGGATGTATGCCGACACGTCGCCCGCCTGTGTCTCGATGATGGGCAGTGCCGTAAGCGATCCTCCACCGCGCACGTGTCCCTTCATGCACTCAGGCAGGTCGTTCATTTGCTCGGCCACCTCCTGCTGCTCGTTGATCTTGGCGGCACGCTCCAGGAGTCGGCTGTGCAGGTAGAACACATCGCCGGGGTATGCCTCTCGTCCGGATGGTCGTCTCAGGATAAGCGACACCTCACGGTAGGCCACAGCCTGTTTTGAGAGGTCGTCGTAGACCACCAGTGCGGGGAATCCCCGGTCACGGAAGTATTCACCGATAGCAGCTCCTGCAAATGGTGCGTAGTACTGCATGGCGGCAGGGTCGGCAGCGGTGGCCGCCACAATGATGGTATATGGCAATGCGCCGTGCTCCTTGAGGTTCTGCACGAGGGCGGCGACGGTCGATGCTTTCTGTCCAATAGCCACGTAGATGCAATAGACGGGCTTTCCTGCCTCATAGAAGCTTTTCTGGTTGATGATGGTGTCGACTGCGATGGCCGTCTTTCCCGTCTGTCTGTCTCCGATGATCAGCTCTCGCTGTCCTCGTCCGATGGGAATCATCGAGTCGACAGCTTTGAGTCCTGTCTGCAGCGGTTCCTTCACCGGCTGTCGATAGATCACGCCGGGAGCCTTTCGGTCGAGTGGCATCTCGAAGGCGTTCTTCAGGTCTATATCGCCCTTGCCATCGATGGCCTGTCCGAGCGGGTTGATGACGCGTCCCAGCATGTTGTCGTTCACTCGTATGCTGGCGATGCGCCGTGTGCGCTTGACGACCATGCCCTCCTTGATGCCCGAGGTCTGTCCCAAGAGCACACAGCCCACGTTGTCCTCCTCCAGGTTCATCACGATAAACTCCAAGAGCTCGTTGGCCTCGGCATTGCGCAGACCGTAGATGCGTGCCACGCCGTCGGAGACCTGAAGGACGGTTCCCACCTCGTCGAACTTTGCTCCGTCGCTGATGCCCTTCAGCTGTTGGAGAAGGACCTGGCTGACTTCGCTTGGTTTGATTTTATCTGACATAATTCTTTCTTTTTCCTGTTTCGTTATTTCGCCATAGCGTCCTAACGCATTATTACTTTAGTGCATTCAGGATTTCGCGCAGCTTGTTTTGCACGCTGGCATCCATCCTATAGGTGTCGTACTCGAGTATGAAACCGCCGATGATGTCGGGATTCACCTCCGATTCAAACTCCACTGTCCCTTGAGTGTTGCTGAGCACCATCTGCCGCATATTCATTTCCGCGTCGGAAGTGACAGCCACGGCAGTGGTGAGTTTTCCGCGAATGATGTTTTTCTGCTTGCGATAGAGTGTGACGTACGAATTGGCCATGAACTGAATCATGTTCTCCCTGTCTTCCTTGAGAACCAGGTCGATGAAAGCCTTGGTGAGCTGTGCTGCTTGCTCTCCGCCCACGGCAGTGACGAGCAGCTGCTCCTTCTTTTCCTTGGCCAGCATCGGGTTGTCTATGGTATGCCTGAGCTGCGGCACCTCGACATAGCACCTGGCCAAGAGCATCATCTGCTGGTACACGGCATCGTCGAGCCCTACGTCTACGGCACTCTTGAGCAATGCCCTCGCATAGCGGACCGATATGACTCCTATATCCATACGTTTACCTTATTATTTATTGAGCGAAGCATCATCCAGCATACGGTTGATGAGATCCATCTGCGCCTGGTTGCCCTGTAGGTTTTGCCTGAGTATCTTCTCAGCAATCTCGACACTCAGCGTAGCGACCTGCTTGCGAATGTCGGCAATGGCGGCCTTCTTCTCCTGATCGATGGCCACACGGGCATCGTCAAGCAGTCGGGCCCCTTCCTCGCGTGCTTTGTCCTGGGCTTTCCCTATAATGGCGTCGCGTGTCTCGGCGGCCTCTTTCAGAATCTGGGCCTGCCGCTCGCGTGCCTCTTGCAAGATGGATTCACCTTCTTTCTGTATATTGGCCAGACGCTCGTTGGCCTCATGCGCCTTGCGAAGCGAGTCGTCGATGAAAGCCTTGCGCTCTGCCACCATATTGGTGATAACAGGGAACCCAAACTTCCACAGGACGAACAGCACGACGAAGAACGTCAGAGACATCCAGAAGAGCAGGCCAGTACTCGGAATCAATAAATCCATAGCTGAAACGGCACTTTAATCAGATGCAGAGGAATGCTATCACAGCAGCGAAAAGAGCCACACCCTCGATAAGGGCAGCAGCCACGATCATGTTTGTGAACAGCTTGCTCATCACCTCGGGCTGACGAGCCATGGCGTCCATGGCCGAACCGCCAATCTTACCAATACCAAGACCTGCACCAATAGCTGCGAGACCTGCGCCTACGGCGGCACCTAACTTTGCAACACCTTCGGCTGCCAATAATGTTGTAATCATAATGCTAAAATGTTTTTTGTTGTTATTGTTTTTTATTAATTCTTTTTTCTGCTTATCATGCTGTCTGTCATAGCATATATATGGGAATTATGCCTCATGCCCTTCGGGCTCCACTCGTGCCAGTCCGATGAACACAGCACTAAGCATGGTGAACACCATGGCCTGAATGAAGCAGACCAGACACTCCAGGCACATCATGAAGACGCTCATGACGATGCTCAGAGCCGACATAGAGAGCTGCACAGCGACGGTCTGCGTAGCCACGAGGAAGATGATGCAGGTGATGGCCACGGCAATGGCATGGCCCGCCATCATGTTGGCAAAGAGTCGGATCATCAGGGCGAAAGGCTTGGTGAAGATGCCCACAAACTCTATCACGGGGATGATAGGCAGCGGTGCCTTCAGCCACGTGGGCACATCGGGCCAGAAGATGTCCTTCCAGTAGTGTTTGTTGCCCGAGAACTGTACCACTACAAAGGTGCACAGTGCGAGAAAGAACGTCACGGCAATATTGCCCGTCACGTTGCCCGACCCTGGCGGAAACGGAATAAGCCCCATCACGTTGCAGGTAAAGATAAAGAAGAAGCAGGTGAGCAGGTAGGGAACGTATTTCTCATACCCCCTGCCTACGCCGGGTTTGATGATTTCGTCCACCACATACATCACCATCATCTCCACGAAGCCGACGAAGCCTCCCGGCGCCTTGTCCTGAGCCGTGCGCTTCTTATACCATCGGGCACTGAGCAGGATGCAGCACAGCAGTATGGCCACATTGACAAACATCACTGCTACGGTCTTGGTGACTGAGAGGTCGAGCACCGGCTGTCCGTGCTCCACTATCTTTCCGGCATTGTCGCCCTGGGTGGCTATGGCCAGCCCATAGGGCCCATGGCGCAGTCCCTGCCCGTCGGCATGGTGCTCAAACTGCGACGAGCTGAACACATGCCATCCTGTAGAACTGCTGACAATCACCGGCAGCGGAATGACCACGCTGTTGGCGCCCTCGCCCCAGACGTGCCACTCGTGCGAGTCCTTGATATGCTCCAGCACAACCTCCTTGGCCGAGAAGTCGGCTGCCCTCGCCGTGGCGGGAGCCAGTGCCACAAGCATCAGGGCTATGCAGAACAGTCGTTTTATTTGTTCAAGATTCATATTTTCATCGTTTTAATGTCTCAGCGAGAGTGTCACTGCCATCATCGCCACATACATCAGCATGCAGGCTATCGCAAAGCGGATGGCGTCGTCGCGACTGTCGGTCAGAAACACGTAGATACCAACGACGGTAAGTACGAGCATCATGCGCACCGTGGCCGCGATGAGATAGTAGTGAGGCAGATGGGCGGCCGACCTGGCTTTCACCACGTCGTAGCCCTTCACATAGGCCATTCCCAAGATGGTGAAGAACAGGGCGAGAAGGAGCAACTCGATAGCCTGCGCCATGGTTTCCCTCCCCCCCTACTCGTTTATCTCCACGCAGAGCGACACCACGTTCTTCTGCACTTCGACAAAACCTCCGAGTATGGCCAACTGCTTCCCGTCGTACTCCACCATGCCTTTCTGCAGTGTGGAGATGATAGGTGCGTGATTGTTCAGTATCTCGAAAGAGCCCTGTGTGCCAGGCACTTTCACGCTTTCCACCTCACCGTCGAACTCTATCTTCTCTGGCGAAACGATCTTCAGCTTCATCATAGTCGTTATGCTTTAGCTGCCTCGAGGAGTTTCTTGGCCTTCTCCTTGGCATCTTCTATGGTGCCCACGTTGAGGAAAGCCTGCTCCGGCAGGTCGTCCACCTCGCCGTCGAGTATGGCATTGAACCCCCTGATGGTCTCTTCTATAGGCACCATGACGCCCGGCAGTCCTGTGAACTGTGAGGCGACGGCGAAGGGCTGGCTGAGGAATCGCTGCACGCGGCGTGCACGATTGACGGTCAGTTTGTCCTCGTCGCTCAGCTCGTCCATGCCCAGTATGGCAATGATGTCCTGCAGCTCCTTGTAGCGCTGCAGTATCTCCTTCACACGCTGAGCGCAGTCGTAGTGCGCCTTGCCCACGATGAGCGGGTCGAGGATGCGCGAGGTGGAGCCCAGCGGGTCTACGGCAGGATAGATGCCCAGCTCGGCTATCTTACGGTCGAGCACGGTGGTGGCATCGAGATGGGTGAAGGTGGTGGCCGGTGCGGGGTCGGTCAGGTCGTCGGCAGGGACATAAACGGCTTGCACAGAGGTGATTGAGCCCGTCTTGGTCGAGGTGATTCTCTCCTGCATCGTACCCATCTCCGAGGCCAATGTGGGCTGATATCCCACAGCCGACGGCATGCGTCCTAAAAGTGCCGAGACCTCGGATCCAGCCTGCGTGAATCGGAAGATGTTGTCGATGAAGAACAGGATGTCGGCCGCGCCGCCGTCCTTGCCGCCCCCGTCGCGGAATCCCTCTGCCACTGTCAGTCCCGAGAGAGCCACCGAGGCACGTGCGCCTGGCGGCTCGTTCATCTGTCCGTAGACGAGCGTGGCCTGGCTCTTCTTCAGTTCCTCAGGGTCTACGAGCGAGAGATCCCACTTGCCTTCATCCATGGCCTTGCGAAACTTCTCGCCATAGCGTATGACGCCCGACTCTATCATCTCGCGTATGAGGTCGTTGCCCTCACGTGTGCGCTCGCCCACTCCGGCAAAGACGGAGAAGCCGTTGTGCCCTTTGGCAATGTTGTTGATCAGCTCCATGATGAGCACCGTCTTTCCCACGCCGGCACCGCCGAAGAGACCAATCTTTCCGCCTTTCATATAGGGTTCGAGCAGGTCGATGACCTTGATGCCCGTGGCCAGGATCTCCTTCTTCGTCGAGAGCTCCTCGAAGGTGGGAGCCTCGCGATGGATGGGATAGGCCCCCTTCATGTCGAGCTGTTTCATACCGTCGATGGGCTGACCTATCACATTCAGCATCCGACCCTTAATCTGGTCGCCCGAAGGCATCACGATGGGTGAGCCCAGGGGCACAGCCTCCAGTCCGCGCTGCAGTCCGTCGGTATTGTCCATGGCCACGCAGCGCACAGTGTCCTCGCCGATGTGCTGCTGCACCTCGACGATGAGCTCTCTGCCCTGGCCACGATCAATGCGGATAGCCTCGTAAATCTTCGGCAGCACTTTCTCAGCATCCTGACCCTTCGTGTCGAAATAGATATCAATCACCGGGCCGATAATCTGGGAAATATGTCCTTTAATCTGTGACATAAAATCGTTGTTTGTTATTTAAGTTATTCGCTGTATTCTGGATTCTGCTGCAAAATTACGAATAATTTTCCTTTCTGCCAAAGCTTATCGGCAATTATTTTCTGTTTTCTGCGCAAACGGGTATCGACGAAGGGTGCAAAACAGCTTCAGAAGCATTTTTCGCCGCTTATTTTTGGCCGATAACGAAAATTGTTGTACTTTTGCAAAGTCAATAATAACTAAGGTAAGGAGAATATGGCATCAGACAAAATAAGGATAAAAGACATTGCCGCCCGGGCCGGCGTGAGCGTGGGCACGGTGGACCGCGTGCTTCACAACAGGCCCAACGTGTCGAAAGAGTCGCTGGAAAAGGTCAACAAGGCCCTTGAAGAGGTAGACTATCAGCCCAACATGTATGCTTCGGCATTGGCCTACAACAAGTCTTACACCTTCATCTGCCTTATCCCCCGCCATGAGAGCGAAGCCTACTGGGAAGAGATAGAGCAGGGGGCACAAGCTGCCACCGAGCGGCGCAGAGACTTCGGCATCAGACTGAAAATACTTTATTATGAGCGGTTTAACACACCTTCGTTCACGCGAATTGCCGCCGACTGCTTGAAGCAGCAGCCCGACGGGGTCATCATGGTGCCCGCCCAGCTCGACGTCACCACCCGCTTTGCCCAGCAGCTGCAAGACGCCGGCGTGCCCTTCATCCTTCTGGACTCCTACCTGCCCGACCTCAAGCCTCTTTCGTTCTACGGCCAGGACTCCTTCCAGAGCGGATACTTTGCTGCACGCATGCTCATGCTCCTCGCATTCCGAGAGAAGGAGATCATGCTCATGAAGCAGCTCAAGAACGGACACATAGGCAGCAAGCAGCAGTCCAACCGCGAGACCGGGTTCCGCCACTACATGCACGACCACTACCCACACATCGTCATCACCGAGCTCGACCTGCCCCTCGACAAGCGACATGAGGACTACGACAGCATACTGGAAGACTTCTTCACTACCCACCCATACGTGCACCACTGCATCACGTTCAACTCTAAAGCCCATCTCGTGGGCGACTTCCTCCTGCGTACCAACAGGCGCAACATACAGATTATGGGCTACGACATGGTGCCTAAAAACGAGGAGTGCGTCAGGCAGGGCAGCATCTCCTTCCTCATCGCACAGCATGCCTACAGACAGGGCTATTCCTGCGTGGAGTCGCTCTTCGAGGCCATCGTACTGAAAAAAGAGGTCAACCCCGTGAACTACATGCCCATCGAGCTGCTCACTAAGGAGAACGTAGGCTTCTACCGCCGAACCTACAACGGCTAGGACAAACTAATCTGACTAAAATACACAAATCATGCAACAGAAAACCTATCTGAAGATCAACCCTGCAGACAGCGTCGTGGTCTGCCTGACGGAAAAGAAAAGAGGCGACATCATCACCGCCGACGACCGGCAGGTCACACTGCTCGACGACGTGCCCGCCGGCCACAAAGTACTCATAAAGGATGTGGCCGAGGGAGACAACATCATCAAGTACGGCTATCCCATAGGCCATGCACGCAAAGCCATGAAGGCTGGCCAATGGGTGAACGAGAACAATCTGAAGACCAACCTCTCTGGCACGCTCACATACGAATATCATCCTGTAGACGAGCAGCTTGACATCCCATACGCCGACCGCACCTTCAAGGGCTATCTCCGCAAGAACGGCGACGTGGGCGTGCGCAACGAGATATGGATTGTGCCCACCGTGGGGTGCGTCAACGGCATAGCCGAGCGCCTGGCACAGCAGCTGCGCGACGAGACGGGATGCAAAGACATCGACGGCGTCTTCGCCTGGCACCACAATTATGGCTGCTCTCAGCTCTCCGGCGACCACGAGAACACACGCAAGGTGCTGCGCGACATCGTCCTGCACCCCAACGCCGGCGGAGTGCTTGTCCTCTCCCTGGGCTGCGAGAACAACCAGCCCGACGACTTCATGCAGCTTCTGGGCGACTACGACAGGCAGCGCGTCCGCCTGCTCGTCACCCAGCGCGTCGAGGGCGACGAGACAGCCGCCGCCATGCAGCTGCTGCGCGAGCTCTACGCCACCGCCAGCCAGGACCGCCGCGAGGACGTGCCTGTGAGCAAGCTGCGCGTGGGGCTGAAGTGCGGCGGCAGCGACGGCTTCAGCGGCATCACCGCCAACCCACTCGTGGGCCGCTTCAGCGACTGGCTCGTGGCACAGGGCGGCACAAGCGTGCTCACCGAGGTGCCCGAGATGTTCGGCGCCGAGACCATACTGATGAACCGCTGCACCTCGCCCGAGCTCTTCGAGAAGACCGTCGACATGATCAACTCCTTCAAGGAGTACTTCCTCGCCCACGGCGAGCCTGTGGGCGAGAACCCCTCACCCGGCAACAAGGCCGGCGGCATCTCCACCCTCGAAGACAAGGCACTGGGATGCACACAGAAATGCGGACGGGCACCCGTCAGCGGCGTCATGGACTATGGCGAGCGGCTCACCGCCCACGGGCTCAACCTGCTCTCGGCGCCCGGCAACGACCTCGTGGCCGCCACTGCGCTCGCCGCATGCGGATGCCATCTCGTGCTCTTCACCACAGGACGGGGCACGCCCTTCGGTACCTTCGTGCCCACCATGAAGATAGCCACCAACCCTACCCTCGCCAGCAGCAAACCCCACTGGGTGGACTTCTCCGCCGGACAGCTAGTCGAGGGACGCACCATGGACGAGCTCCTGCCCGAATTCATCGACAAGGTCATCGCCGTGGCCAGCGGAGAGCCGTCACGCAACGAGGAGAACGGCTATCGCGAAATAGCCATCTTCAAGAATGGCGTCACACTGTAGGGGGGGCTGTATGCCGCCGTTGTCCTTCTACATGCCTGTGCCACCCGCCGTAAGGCTTTATGCTTGTCCGAAATCAAAAACATCCCTCTTGCGGATATGGCGGACAGACATAAAACCCTCCCCTTACAGGGGTGCATAGTCACTGGATTTCGTGAACAAAAAATGCGTTTTGCAAATCACTGGAAATAAAGACGTTACGCTTTTTAGCATGCTTTGCTTTCGGTTTACCCCCTAAACGACCCTCCGCTACCCCCTAAACGACCCTCGTCTAGGGGGTAGCGGAGGGTCGTTTAGGGGGTAAACCGAAAGCAAAGCAAATCAAAAACCATAATACTCTCATTTCCAATAACTTGCAAAACGACTCTTTCAGTTCTATTATTGTCCGGGAAAACGGTCTGAAAGACCAATAAGCAAGTAGCCCAGGACTTGCGAAATGAAAGCAAAAAACAGCACAATAACATTCCCATGCGTAAGTCCCAGATTCATACATAGAGAATGAATGCGTAGACTGCAGCCCAGCCTGCGATGCAGACATGGATGAAGCGGTCGTGGAGGAGCACCTCCGTAGGACTGCCACCTCTTTGGTCGACCATGGTGAGTTGCATATAGCGCAGGATGCCAGCCAGCACAAACACCGATGTAGCATAGAGATATCGGCTGCCCACCCGCTGCTGGACGTCAGCAGAGACCGTGTAGAGGATGTAGCACACGACGGTGATGCTGCCTAGCACAGCTGTGGCGGCGGCAAGGAACGATGAGTTGTAGCGCTCCACGTTGGCCCGTGCCTTCACCCCCAAGGCCTCAAAGACCGTCACGTCGTCGCGCCGTTTGGACAGTGCTAGGAAAAGAGCCAACAAGAACGTGGTGAGCACTATCCAGTGCGACAAGACGACGCCTGCGGCCAGTCCGCCCGCCACGACACGCAGCACGAAGCCCACAGCAACCACAAAGACGTCGAGAAGGGCCGTCTGCTTCAGCTTCACACAGTAAGCCACGTTGATGACGACATAGCAAAACAGCGTGAGCGTCACTCCCTGCTGCATGCTGCCGCCCTCGAGACTCCCCGAGAGTGTCAGGGCGAAGGCCAACAGCCACGCCAAGACCATCGTGGCGTATGCCGCCGAACGCGTGACACTCCCGCTGGCTACTGGCCGCAGCCTTTTCACGGGATGGAGTCTGTCAGCTTCGGCATCGCGGATGTCGTTGAAGCAATAGACACCACTGGCAGCGAGACAGAAAGCCAGAAATGCCAGCAGACAGGGCCGCACACAGCACCAGTCGGCAGCATGGCGACTGAAGAACAGGGGCATGAAGACAAAGATGTTCTTCAGCCATTGATGGGGGCGAAGGAGCCGGACGATGTCTCTATTCATGGTTTCTTCCTGACTTGATAGAGGGTGAGCGAGGGATGGTCGCAGCTGTCTATAGCAGTGACAGCCAGGGATGTGTCGGCTTTTAGCATACCAATGTAGGCGCTGAGGGGCTTGTCGTAGGCATCGCCGCCGGGGGCCTCGACAATATAGTCGGCATGGCTGATATATTCTGCGGGGAAGATGCCGGCGAAATAGCAGGTGTCACACAACGGCTTTATCTCGTAGAACAATGAGAAAGGACAGACCACGACATCAGACTTCTTGAACCCCTGCCGGCCGACGAACGTCTGCAGGTTGCCGTAGTCGTCTTTATCGTCAGTCAACACTGTTTTGACGCCGGAGGCAGACACCGCAAAAGCAGCCACACAGCAGACGGCGCACCATCCCCGGCTCCTGACGGCTATTGAAGTGACAGAGACCAGAAGTGGCAGGAATGCCATCCAGCGGTAATAGTCAGGAAACCGTCCTGCCAATGCCATCACGACTGGTGCACAGAGTGCGAACAGCAGCATCAGGAAGCCATCGTCGGAAAAAAGCCGATGCAGACTCTTCCTAAACCTGGTGACGTATGCCGCCAGCGTGACGACCCACAGGACAAGGAAGCTACGATAGGCTGCCATGCTGAGCAGCTGCCGGCCAAGACTCATCCCGGCAGTCAGCTCGAGCAGTTTCTGGGTGCAGGGTGTCGCATCGAAACCGAACAGATCGCCTGCCCAGGGAATCACGGTCAGGGCAATGCCCGACAGCGTGGCAGAATACTGCACGATGCTACTGACAAAAGCCAGCAGCCGGCCATGCGCCAACATGAACAGTGCCAGTGCGAGCAAGCCCAGGGTGATGCCGGTGAGCATCATGGGAAACAGCTGTATAAGCTGCCTGCGCCATCCTCTCCTTGCCATGAAGCAAAACGCCCAAAGAGCCCAAATCCAGACCACCGTCTGAAGACCGGAACACACGAGCGCGGCCGATGCTGCGACGAGGGCGATGCGTGCTGAGGGGGACGGCTGCTCCAAATGACGGTGGGCGACAAGCACCGTGGCTGTCGCCAGCAGGGCACACAGGATGTCGGGCCGTCCGTTACGATACATCCAGGCCATCTCGCCGGTACCCCATAACAGCAGAGTGAACAGCAGCGTCGGCCATACAGACATAGCCAGTCCCCGACGCTCCATCATCCGCAGACAGACACCACCCAGCAGAAACGTCGTGAGCAGGTTCATGCTCCTCACGACCCACAGGCTGCTGCCGAAGAGCCACATCCAGACGGCGGCCAGCATCTGGTAGAGCGGAGGGTAGGTGGAAAAGGGATACTCTCCGACCACACGATACCAGGCCGTGGTTTCCCATCGGCCGTGAAAAGCGGTGTTGTAGGCCGTGTCGAGCATCATTACCTCGTCTATCCAAGGCATGAGACGGCTCAGCGTGAACCAGTTGGCAACGATAAAGGCCAGCGACAGCAGGACGTATGCAAAGTGACACTTGTTCATGGCGCACGTTTAGAAATCGTTTACGATGCGTTCCTGCATCTTGTCGCTTTCATGCTTCTGCTGGCTGTGCCGAAGACGAGCGCCCCAGTTGCAGGTCAGCGTCAGACACAGCTGACGATAGTTGATTTTGTTGTCGAAGTCCATAGCCTCCATACCGAGATATTCCGTCCCTCGGATGCGTGAGGCCAAGAGGTTGCGGCAGGTCATCCCGACCGTCAGGCGGTCTTTCCAGAAGCGGGCCTGCATGCCTGCATCCACCGCATATCGGGCATGCAGACGGCGTACCACATCTTTCTCTGCAGAACTGTATGTAGCGTTGAGATGAGCAGTCCATTTGCGGCGGGCATCAAGGAAAAGCGACACCTGTACGGCACCAGTGCAGGCTATGGATGTCACTTGCGAACACATAGACCTCCTCGCTACTCCAAAGACAGACCGCTCCTGCTTCATGACCGTCTTCAGGCACGCTACGTGCTGCGTCAGCATAGCCTGCATCCAGCTGAGCTTGTCGAGATAGAAGAAGGCGTTGATGCCGAAGTCGTATGCCTCGCTGGCATTGTCCCAGGAGTTATAAGTCACTTGCCTGTCGACCATATAGACGGCGTCTATCCTGTCTGGCTCGCAGGCATAATACAGGTCGAAGCCGAGCACGCCGCCGTAGGTGTAGCCCATCGTGGCCCTGTAGAGATAGGAGGGCTTCAGCTTTTGGTTGCCGAAGGACACATGGCTGACATCTCTCCAGACCCAGTCAGAATTGATATTGACGATGTTCGGCCGTGTGATACGACTGCCGAGGCTACAAGTGAAGTCGTGCGACGGCTGAGGTCTGAATACCACGTGAAGCGAGGGGAAGAGTCTCCCATAGCTCGCCCTGTCAGCATTTGCCGACGGCTGGTTCGCAATCTCCGTCCAGAGATGCTCATAGCGTCCGCCTATGCGGGCCGTCCAGTGCCGGCCCAACTTTCCTGCGTATTCTGCGTAGCCCGTCAGCAACTGCTCGTCGTAGATGTTTGCCACACAGGGGTAGGTGCCAACCCCTGTATAGTGCAAGTCGCGGTGGCTGCGCACATAGGCATACTGCACGCCAAGTCTGACTCCGGCCCAGCTGATGTCGGCCTTTGCCGAATAGTTGTCAACATGCAAGGTGATGTGATTGCGGTAGTCAAACTCCACAGTGTCATTTCCCTGTGGCTGCACAGCATAGCCGTAGTCGCCCAAGGAATGGCACTTGTCACCCATGCTCATGCTGTAGTAGTCGAGGTTGCAGTCTATCTTTGCGCCTTTGTCGTTTAACTTCTGACTGGCATTGATGTTCACTGCCCATGTCTTTGTCTCTTCAACCCTGCTGGTCTGTGTGGTGAATGTGTTGCTGGAAAAGTGGGCAGCGGGTTCGAAGACATACGCCCCGTCAACGCAGAGGTTGCGGTCTCCGTCGGCATACATGACGTATGCCCCACAGTCTGTCCTGGCAGTAATGGCGTAGTCCAACTGCCATCGCAGCGAATAGTTTTCTTTCCCAATCCTTTCTTTGTCTGTGCTCTGGCGGAGTACTTCGGCAAACTGCACATCGTTGGTCGCCAGATGGCGTGTATGGTCCCTTGTGGCGGCAAGGTTCAGCGACGTCGACACTTTACCTTTGCTGTAGGTCATGCTGGCAGTAGCCTCATCGCCATACTCTTCCGACTGTGCATGAGCATAACCAAGTGTTCCGCCCACATAGTCGTTGCCATGCTGTCTTAGCACAATGTTGACCATACCCGTCTGTCCCACCGCTGCATGTCTGGCCCCAGGTGTCTGCGACATCTCTATCCGCTCCACATCACTGGCCGGAACAGTCTTCAGCATCTGCAGCAACTCTTCCTGCCCTAAGCACTGCTCCCTGCCGTTGATGCAGATGCAGATGCCGCCGGTGCCGAAGAGCGTGACGTCGCCGTCGGTGAGCAGCACGCCCGGCGCCTGGCGCAGCAAGTCGGAGGCATGGGTAGCTCCCGCGACATGACGGGTGTCGAAGACGAGCGTCCCGGCCTCTCGATGCACGATAGGTGTCTGCCCCTCTACGGTCACCCCGCTGAGCGACAGTGTCCTCGTCCGCATCCGTATCGTTGCGGTCTCGGCCTGACTGCACATTATTATATATAAGGTCTCATAGCCTATGTGGGAGATGCGTGCAAGTGTGCTACTTGCCTCGCAGGGGACGACGAAGCGTCCGCTCTCGTTGGTCACGCCGCCGGCGAGGAGCGTAGAGTCCCTGGGCGAAAGCAGGGCAATGCTGGCAAAGGCTAATGGACGGCCCAACTCGTCGACGACCGTCCCCTTGTAACGGGAAGATGTCTTTTGGGTGCACTCAACAAACAATGTGCCTGCTCTCGTCTCCGTCACCTGTATGGGATAGAAGCCTATCATCTGGCGGATGGCATCGGGTACGGACAGATTCCTGAAGCTGGTGCTCACCCGAAAGTCCTCCAGATCGTCGTAGATGAAGTTGATGGTGTATGCCTGCTGCAAGTTGTTGAGCTCCATCAGGGCCTCCGGCATCGGCACATCGGCGTAATGCCGGCTTATGGTCTGTGCACGGATGGCCCTCGGGAAACAAGTGAGCAGGCAGAGCAACGCGAGAATGGTCAGTATTCTCATGGTCGTAGCGCTATAATCGTACTGTCGGTGCATTCCAGGTGGATGCGTTCAAACATATTGAGCTGTCCTATCGCCTCGGCCGGCTCCAGGTGTCGGTCCCACAGGAAGAACAGCCGTATAGTCTTGACTTCCTCGTCTCTCCACTCTATGCGCAGGTGGTAGTAGTCGGCTATGTCGGTGAGAATTTTTTGAAGCGTGGCCTCTTCGTAGCGCACGATGCTGCCCGTGGCGGTGTCTGCCCCGACGGAGTCTGGCGAGGCAGATGTCGTTTGGCGACTGCCGGCCGGCTGTTCTATCACCGGTTGTCCTGTGTCCGTCGTCCTGTGCCTGACGATGTGTATGGCAGCAAGGGCCACGACCGACACGAGCAGGACGCCAAGGGCTGTGGCCACGAGTCTGTATTCCTTCATCGACATCCTGGCCTTCAACAGATGTTTGTACACCATCACCCGGCTGATGCCCAGCCGGTCGGCTATCTCCTGATACTTCATGCCCTGCTGATGGCGCATCTGAAACACGCGCAGCGTCTGCTCCGTCAGCTGGTGCCTGGCATAGACCATCAGCTGCTGATATTGCTGATCTACGGTCGTGGCCGTCACGTCATCGGTGCTGTCGTGCTGACTCATCTCTATAGCATAGGCTTGCTCAAACCTGGCTCTCACATGCCTGTGCTCTATCTGGTTCAGGCAACGGTTCCTGACGCTCGCTGCCAGATAGCTCTCCACATTCTTCGGCATGATGTCCGTCTGCATCAGCGTGGCAAACACTTCGCTCACCACGTCACGGGCTTCCTCTTCATCATGGAGCATCGTCCCTGCCAGCCGTAACATCGGTTGATAGTGCTCACGGAACAGCCGTTCTGTCTCTTTCTCTTTCATTCTATTATTATAGACAGGAAGGAGGGGCGAAAAGCTAACTCCAATTCACAAAAAATCTCCCGTTCGAAAAAAATAATTAGAACGCCAGAAGCACATGGTGGCGCACAGCAGGGCCGATGGTCATGCACTCACGTTGGTGTGAAAGTCAGTCTCATCATCCTGTGTGTCTCTGGTGTGATGCGGCATTGCTGTGCTGTCCTGATGCCGGGCAACCACAGCACGTGTCCTGCGGAGTCGGTGAGCACGAGCTGCCGTCGCTTGTCGGTGACGGGCATCTTCACGTCGGTGAGCAGGTCGCTGA
>CAJOHP010000033.1:0-14255 GCA_905234355.1 uncultured Prevotella sp.
ACCAGCAAGCACCGCGACGCCATCCGCCAGCACGGCACCACGCCCTATCACCGCATGAGCTACAACCTCTTGGGCGACACACAGCTGCAGCTGCCCTTCGCCGAATAAACTAAATGCCCCACACGCCATGCGCCACGACAAACTGGAACGCGAGCTGCGACTGCTGCTCATGCTCATAGAGAACCACCACTACACGGTGAGCGACATCTGTGACAGACAGCAGATCTCACGGCGCAACTTCTACTACTATCTGGAGTTTTTCCGCGACGCCGGATTCATCGTGGAGCACGTCAAACCCTATTACCGCATAGCCAAGGAGTCGCCTTTCTTCCGCAAGCTCGACGCTGCAGTGCACTTCACCGAAGACGAGGCCATCACCATGCGGCAGATACTCGAGAAGACGGGTGACCAGGGACCCACCGTGCAGCGCCTCATGCAGAAGCTGGACAAACTCTACGACCTGCAGATAGTGAACAACGTGGAGCTGCGCGAACAGCTCAGCCGCAACGTCAACACCCTCTACGAGGCCATCAAGCAGAAGCGTGTCGTGGTGCTCCGGCGTTACTCCTCGCCGCACAGCAACAGCGAGCGCGACCGCGTCGTAGAGCCGTTCCTCTTCATGAACGGCAACCGCGAGATACGCTGCTACGAGCTCGACTCGGCCATGAACAAGACGTTCAAACTCTCGCGCATGGACGACGTGGAGATGCTCGAGCTGCTGTGGAGCAACGAGCAGAAGCACCGCAGCATGTTTACCGACGTGTTTATGTTCTCGGGCGAGAAGACGATGACCGTCGTGCTGAGGCTCGGACGGCTCTCGATGCAGGTGCTCGGCGAGGAGTATCCCAAGGCAGAGCGCTTCATCGAGCCCGACGGCGAGGGACACTGGCGCGTAGAGATGCCCGTATGCTCCTACATCGGTATCGGGCGCTTTGTGCTCGGACTCTTCGAGGACATCGAGGTGCTGGGCGACGATGCTTTCAAGCTATTTATCAACAACAAAATAGAACTCTTAAACACAAAACGATTATGAAAAAACTGATTATTCCCGCATTCATGGCCGCAGCCGTGCTCATGAGCAGCTGCGGCGCCGGCACGCTCGGCGTCATTGCAGGTTCGCAGACAGGCAGCAAGGTGCTCGACAGAATGGGCGCCGGTGTGGCTGGATCGGCCGGCGACGCCGTGGCTGGCCTCATCACCAGTGTGCTTGGGTTAGACAAGATGACCAAGCAGCAGCTCATCGGCACATGGCGCTACAGCCAGCCGGGATGTGCCTTCACCAGCTCCGACCTGCTCAGCAAGGCTGGCGGCGAGGTGGTGGCAGCGCAAATCAAGCAGAAGCTCGCCACGCCCTACCAGACCGTGGGACTCTCAAGCGCCAACACGCAGATGACGTTCAACCAGGATGGCACCTTCACGGCCACCATCGCCGGAAAGAACATCAGCGGTAAGTACACCTTCGACGAGGCCAACTACAAGCTGACCATGCAGACGCTGCTCTTCAGTTTCACGGCCTACACCAAGCGCAATGCCAACGGCATAGCCATACTCTTCGAGGCCAGCAAGTTGCTTACCCTCATGCAGACACTGAGCGCCATGAGCGGCAACCAGACGCTGCAGACCGTGGGTGACCTGAGCAAGAACTACGACGGACTGCGCATCGGGTTTGATATGACAAAGTGATGGATGAGGGTGGGGCACTTACCCCAGCATGATATTCTCTACCTCGACAGGTTCGTGCAGGAACAACTGGGCCTGCTCTTTGAACTTGTCGGGGTTTTCTGTTGTGAGATAGTGGGCGATGCCGTGCTTGGCGCACTGCTGCTCTATCTCGGGGTGGCGAGCGAAATAGTCCTGGAGCGAGCTCGCCACATACTCGCCCTGGGGCACGATGCGCACCCCGGGACTGATATACTTCAGTATCTTGGGCATGAGCAGCGGATAGTGGGTGCAGCCTAGGATGACGGCGTCGATGGCCGGGTCGAGGCGCATGAGCTGGTCTATGCGCTTCTTCACGAAATAGTCGGCACCGGGGGAGTCGGCCTCGTTATACTCCACCAGCGGTACCCAGAAGGGACAGGCCACGCCCGTCACACTGATGTCGGGCCACAGCTTCTGTATCTCCAGGCGGTAGCTCTCGCTCTTGATGGTGCCCTCGGTGGCGAGCACACCCACGTGGCGCGACGTGGTGAGCTTGCCGATAACCTCGGCCGTGGGGCGGATGATGCCCAGGACGCGGCGGCGGGCGTCGAGTTGGGGCAGGTCGTGCTGCTGGATGGTGCGCAGCGCTTTGGCCGACGCCGTGTTGCAGCCCAGGATGACCAAATGGCAGCCCATCTCAAAGAGGCGTACCACGGCCTGACGTGTGAACTCATAGACCACGTCGAACGAGCGCGGACCATAAGGGGCACGCGCATTGTCGCCCAAGTACAGATAGTCGTACTCGGGCAACAGCTGACGTATGCCGTGCAGGATGGTGAGACCGCCATACCCGCTGTCGAACACGCCGATGGGACCTGGCTCGTGGGGCAATAGCATGGTTGTGACGTTTTTCTTTCTTTAGGCGGAGCTTACGCTGAGCTTATTTGCCCAACAGCTTTCTGACCTCGGCGGTGATGTCGACGCCCAGCTCGGGGGCTATCCAGGGGCATGCGTTGCCGTCGGTGTTGATGACGATGGCGTAGCCGCGCTCGCGTGCCACCTGCCGTATGGCAGTGTCGAGGCGGGCGCGCAGCGGCTTGATGGTCTCCTGCCGGACACTGTCGAGCTCGTGCAGTCCCTGCTTGCGGAAGGCCACGTTGCGGCTGATGAGCTCCTGCAGCTCGTTCTGGCGCTTCAGGAGGATGGTGCGGGGGAAGTCCTGCTGACCGTCAAGGAAGTCTTCATACTTCGCGTTGAACTCGTCCTCGGCGCGCTTCATCTCGGCCTCGTAGGCCTCGCGCAGCGTCTGCAGCTGTTGCTGTGCCGCACTGTAGGCGGGCATCGACACCAGCACCGAGTCGTAGCTCAGATAGCCGAAGCGCAGCTGTGGCACGCTCTGCTGTGCACGCATGCTGCCCGGGCACAAAAGGCAGAGCAGCGCTGCCAGGGCCAGGGGCCGCAGGCAGCGCAGACTGAGGGTGTGAGAGGTCTTATTCATGTCGCGACATGATATTATATCGGGTGCTTACTTCAGACCAAGCTTGGCCTTTACCTGTGCGGTCACATCGGTAGAGAGCGTAGTGTTGATGAAGGGGATGGAGTTGGTCTCCATGATGTAGACGTAGCCACCGGCGTTGCCCACCGCCTTGATGGCATCCATCACCTTGGTCTGGATGGGCGTGAGCTTGTCGGCATAGGCTTTCTGCAGGGCTTGCTGGTTGTCCTGACGGGCCTGCTGTATCTTCTGCTCCATCTCCTGTATCTCCTGCACCTTGCGCTGCTTCATGTTGTCGGGCATTGTGGACTCCTGGGCCTGGAAGTCCTCCACCTTCTTCTTATACTCGGCTATCATGGCATTTTCGTCGGCCTCATACTGCTTCTGCAGGGCTTCCATCTCTGTGCGCATCTGCGTGGCTTCGGGCATGGCCTGCATGACCTCCTGTGAGTTGATGTGGCCGAACTTAGGTGTGCTCTGTGCGAATGCGGCTATGGGGGCCAGCATCAGCAGTGCTAAAAATAACTTCTTCATTGCTTTTTTTATTTTTTTGGGGTTGTTTTTTTCTGGGGATTATGGGGCTTATGGGGCTTATGGGGCCTATGGGGCTTTCTCTTTAGTTTGCATAGCCGAGCTTGGTGAGCACCTCGTTGGAGATGTCTATCTTCGGCGATCCGAAGATGATGCCGGCATCGCTGGCGCGGTCGAGCACGAGCTGGTAGCCGCGCAGGTCGGCAATGTCCTTGACGGCGTTGTAGACCTCCTCCTGGATGGGGTTCATCAGCGAGGTGCGCTTCTTGAAGAGCTCGCCCTCGGGGCCGAAGTACTTGCGCTTGAGCTCGGCGGCCTGCCGCTCCTTCTCCATGATGGCGTCCTGCCGGGCCTGCTTCTGCTCCTTGGAGAGGAAGACTACCTCGTTCTGGTAGTTCTTGTAGAGTGTCTGAGCCTCTGTGGTGAGTGCGTCGACCTCGGCCTGCCATTTCTTCGACACCTGTGCGAGCTGCTCGTTGGCGCGCTCGTAGGCCGGTATGTTGCGGAAGATGTAGTCCATGTCGACCAGGGCAAACTTCTGTGCGCTTGCCTCGAGTAAACCGCAGAAGACGCAGACAGCGCAGATAACGATTTTCTTTATCATAACATTCTGTTTTTTAGTGAGAAATCATTTACGTGATGACTTTTTGTCGTTCGAGTGGGGCGGCGTTACGAGGATAGACTTTAGAACTCTTGTCCCAGTACGAAGTGGAACTGGCTTCCCCCCCGCTGCTCGTTGGTCGTGCCTTTGTAGACCTTGTCGAAACCGAAGGCCCAGTCTATGCCCATGAGTCCCACCATAGGCAGGAAGATGCGCACGCCGACGCCTGCCGAGCGTTTCATGTCGAAGGGGTTGAACTTAGCCGTCTCTGTCCATGCGTTGCCTGCTTCGGCAAATCCCAGTCCGTAGATGGTTGTGTTGCCGAGCATGAAGGGGTAGCGCAGCTCCAGGGAGAAGCGGTCGTAGGCGTAGCCCTCCTGTCCGTAGGGGGTGAGCGATCCGTTCTCGTAGCCGCGCAGGCCGATGGTCTCTTCGGCATAGCTGGTGCTGTAGCCGCTCATGCCGTCGCCGCCCATGTAGAAGGTCTCGAAGGGCGACTTCTTGAAGCGGTTGTAGTAGCCCAGCAGTCCGAGCTCTACGCGGGTCATGAGCACGAAGCACTTCTGTCCGCTGGTCAGTGCGGTAAACGTGCGGCTCTTGAACTTCCACTTGTGGTATTCTATCCAGCGGTACTTCTCCTGCTGCTCCGACTGGTAGGTGGCCTTGGTGTAGTCGGTGGCCATGTGCTCGTAGTCCCTCTTGTCGATGACCGACCAGGGTGGCGTGGCCGTGACGCTCACGCTGAACTCCGAGCCGTGGCGCGGGAAGAGCGGGTTGTCGGTCGATGAGCGTGTCAGTGCCACGCTGAGGTTCAGGTTGTTGCAGTTGCCGTTGGCTATCATGAAGTAGCGCCAGTCCTTCAGCATATAGCGCTGGTAGGCCAGTGTGGTGGAGAGCTGGAAGTAGTCGTCGGGCCAGCGCAGGCGCTTGCCCCAGCCTATGGAGAAGCCCAGCATCTTGAGGTACTTGTCGTCGTCGAGGAACGACTCGTAGTTGTTGTAGTAATAGTTGTTGTATGTGCCGTAGCCCGAGTAGTAGCTGTTGATGGAGTTCATCCACGACGAGTTGTAGTAGGTGCTCGACACGTCGCTCTGCTTCATGTAGAATGCGCTCACGCTGAAGGCGTTGGGTCGCTTGCCTCCGAACCATCCTGTGCTGTAGCTGGCATTGTAGGATCGGTAGTAGCGGCCGTTGGTCTGGAAGTTCAGACCTATCTGCTCACCGTCGCCGGCAGGCAGGAATCCGCGATGCAACTTGTTCTTGCCCAGCAGGTTGCGCATGGAGAAGTTGTTGAATTTTACGCCTATGCGCCCGATGATGCCAGTCTGTCCCCATCCGAGTGAGAGCTCTAGCTGGTCGTTGGACTTCTGCTGCAGGTTCCAGTTGATGTCTACGGTGCCGTCGTCGAGGTTGGGTTTCACCTCGGGCTGCACCTGCTCCGGGTCGAAGTAGCCCATGGAGGCTATCTCTCGTGCCGAGCGCATGAGTGCGTCGCGGGAGAAGAGGTCGCCGGGCTTGGTGCGCAGTTCGCGCCTTACCACCTCCTCGTAGAGGCGGTCGTTGCCAAAGATGCGCACGTGGCTCAGATGGGCCTGCGGGCCCTCGCTGATGCGCACCTCGAGGTCTACGCTGTCGCCCACGATATTGATCTCCACGGGGTCGATGCTGGAGAAGACGTAGCCGTTGTTGTAGTAGTAGTTGCCCACGGCGTCTTCGTCTTCGTTGAGTCGTTTCTTGAGCAGTTTCTGGTCGTAGACGTCGCCTCTCTTCATGGCGAGCACGGCGTTCAGGTAGTCGGTGGTGAGCACGGTGTTGCCCACCCAGGTGACGTTGCGCAGGAAGTACTTCTGTCCTTCATCTATCTTGACGAGCACGTTGATGTGCTTCTCGTCGTGGTTCCAGATGGAGTCGCCGGTGATGGTCATGTCTCTGTATCCCAGCTCGTTGTACTTCTGTGTGAGCTGCTGCTTGGCCTCGGCGTATCGCTCGGGCGTGAACTTCTTGGCCTTGAAGAGGTTGGCTATCTTTCCCGCCTCGTGTATCTTGCCGAAGGCGCCTTTGGTGAAGAGTGTGCCCTTGAGCTTGGAGTCGCTGAGCTGCTCGTTGCCCTCGAAGATGATGTGCCGCACCTTCATCTTGGCTTTCTTGTCGATGTCGACGTCGAGGATGACGCTGTTCTTAGCCGCCACGTCGTCGCGCTGTGTGATGACGATTTCGGCATTTTTGTATCCCTTGTCGTCGAAGTATTTCTTAGCCAGTATCTTGGCGCGGTCTATGAGGTTTGGCGTGACCGACGAGCCCTTCATGATGCCGAGCTTGGCCTCGAGGTCGTCGCGCTCGCCTTTCTTCACGCCGCTGTAGTTGATGGTGCTGATGCGGGGGCGTATGGCGAGGTTGATGGTGAGGTATATCTTCTGTCCCACGATGGAGTCGGCCAAGATGCTGACCTTGGAGAAGAGTCCGTGCTTCCAGTATCGCTTGATGGCCTCGGTGAGCTCGCTGCCCGGCACGTCGATGGTCTGTCCCACCTGCAGTCCGGAGATGTTGGCCAGCAGGAAGTCCTCGTACTGTCCCTCGACGCCCTTGATGCTGATGCCGCCTATCTCACACTGTCTGGGGGTGCCGGCATAGCTGATGTCGGGACTGACGACGACGTCTTGTGCGACAGCGGGGCACAGCGACAGCTGGCAGGCGATGGCTGTGAGGCCCATCACCTTCCTCCATGGGCTTTTGTCGGTTGCTCTATGTCTTTTTAGTGTTGCCACGTCGTTACAATTAGTCTATTGTCGGTTGTCTTTTATCAGTTGTCAGTTGTCATCTGTCCTTTAGGCCTTGGCGTCGGCCTCCTCGCTTTCCACCTGTGCCTCAGTCTTTCCGAATCGTCGCTGCCGCTGCTGGAAGCTGGCAATGGCCTTGTGCAGCTGCTGCTCGTCGAAGTCGGGCCAGTAGGTGTCGCAGAAGTAGAGCTCGCTGTAGGCTATCTGCCAGAGCAGGTAGTTGCTGATGCGCAGCTCGCCGCCGGTGCGTATGAGCAGGTCGGGGTCGGGCATGAAGTGTGTCCAGAGGTGGGCGTTGATGGTGTGCTCGTCGATGTCGTCGGGGCTGAGCCTTCCCTCCTTCACCTCTTGTGCTATCAGCCTGATGGCCCTGACGAGCTCGAGCTTTGATGAGTAGCTCATGGCCACGACCATGGTCATGCCGTCGTTTTGGGCGGTGAGCTCTTCCATGTAGTGTATCTTCTTCTGCACGCCATCGGGCAGCCGCTCGATGTCGCCTACCATCTGAAACCTGACGTTGTTGTCGGTGAACAGCTCCATCTCGATAAACGAGAGGACGAGTCCCATGAGGGCCTCTATCTCGTAGGCCGGTCTGTTCCAGTTCTCGGTGGAGAAGGTGTAGAGCGTGAGGTACTTCACGCCGAGGCGTGCGCACTCGGCCGTGATTTTCTTCACGGTGTCCAGTCCGGCCTTGTGTCCGAAGGTGCGGTCCAGTCCGCGCTCGGTAGCCCATCGTCCGTTGCCGTCCATGATGATGGCCACGTGCTGTGGAATGCGGGTTTTGTCTATTGGGTAGTCCATAGCTAAATGATTATCTTTCTGAGGCTTAGTCGTTGTCGTTGTGACACGTCTTGCATTTCTCCCAGAAGTCGTAGGTGAGGGAGAGCTGCAGCAGTCCGTAGCCGTCGGTGTTCTTGAAGAGTCCTGTGCTCTTGATGCCGTAGGGGTCGGGCGTGCCGTCTATCTTGTCGGTGCCGGTGAAGTGCATGAGCCATTCGGCCGTGAGGTTCACGCGGTCGGCAATCTTGGCCTTGACGCCCAGTCCGATGGGCAGCTGTGCTCCGACGGCTTGTGAGCCGGTCTTGGTGAAGGCCAGTCCGAAGCCCAGGGCGATGAACGGCGTGAGCGGCCTGGCGCCGTAGTACTCCTTGCCTGTGCCGAAGGGCCAGAAGTTGTACTCGTATCGCACGTGCCAGTCCACGAGCGGTGTCTTAAACCTGATGTGCTCGCTCCAGGTGTCCACCTGTCCTGTCTCGCCCTCGGGGTGGGCGGCATAGATGGTCTCTTCGCCCTTGAGCTGCCCGTAGCCTAGCTGCATGCTCCATGCCATGCGTGGGTTGAGCTTGTATCTGAGCACGGCTGCGCCGAAGGGCTGCATGCCCTTGACGATGCTGCCGTTGAGGTCGCCCACATAGGCTGCCAGCCCTGCTCCCGCGCCTATCTCCATGCGGTATTGGGGCTGGCTCTGTGCCGTGGCTGTGGTGGCGGCCGTGGTCATGGCTATGGCGATGAGCAGTGCTTTCACTCGGGGTGTGTCTTTTTTTTATGTTGTCTGCCGACAGACTTCTCTGTGTGGCCTATCGCATGTGTCCTATCCATATCTGTCCGGTGCTGTCGCTCAGCCAGATGTTGCCGTCGGCGTCGGTGGCCATGGTGTATTGCATGTCCATGCTGGTCACGGGCAGTCGGTATGTGCTGTTGGGTCGCCAGGAGAGTCCCTGGTCGCGTGACTGATAGACCCTCTGGTCGCCTCCGATGGCGAGCAGTGTGCCCTCGTAGCTCACGATGCTGGGCTGCTTGGCGCGTGGCAGGCGGTAGGGGTTGTTGTGGTCGTAGGGCATGTAGGTCCATCGGCCTTTGCTGCCTGTGGCGTCGTTCTGGCATATCTTTCTCCATATCAGCATGTTGCCGTCGTGTGTGTCCTGTCTCAGTCCTGCCATGAGCACGCATTGGGCGTTGTCGCTGCCGGCGTAGGGCCAGCAGATGGTGGCCAGGCTGTCGGTGGGCATCAGGGGTGCGTCGTCGGCATGCTCCAGGCTGTCGGCTTGCCATGTGTGGCCGTTGTCGGCCGAGCACATCATCGTGCCGTCGGCACTGAGTGCGTAGAGCTCGCTGGAGCTGGCGGCCACGAGGCGTGCTACGGGTGCGTCGTCGCTCATGGTGGTCCACTCGGCTGCGTCGGTGGTGCAGAGCAGCTGTCGGCCGCTGAGCACGTAGAGGGCGCTGTCGCCCTTGCTCACGGCGTTCTGCCAGGCGTCGGCGTCGAGTGTGGTGTCGTCTGCCGCCTGCCAGAAGAGTGTCTCGCCGTCAGTGGCGGCGTAGTAGACGGTGGTGTGGCCTTGCTGCCGTGCGAGCAACAGCATGCTCTCGCCGAGGCGTATGAGGCGCGAGGCGTCCAGCTCGCCGTCGCCGATGCCGGTGTCAGGGCGTGAGGCGTACTGCCAGTCGAAGTGTGTGCCGGTAAACTCGCTCACGTCCAGGTGCACGGTGTAGTCGCGGTGGCCGGTGCCGTTGATGGCATAGACGCGGAAGATGCGGTCTACGGACAGGTCGACGCTGTCGGCCGAGTTGTGGTAGTAGAGCGAGTCGCGGTCGAGCAGCTTGAGGTAGACCACGCCGTTGTTCTTTGTCGTGATAGTGCAGACGACGTGCTTGTTGTCGGTGCCCACGGGCAGTGGCGTCTGGTTGTAGATGCGCCCGCCGATGTGGTCGATGGTCATGGGGTAGGCCGAGCCGGCATAGGTGGTCTTCACCGTGGTGTCGTTGCCTGTGACGGCCGAGGTGAGCGTCTGGTATCGGTTGAGCGTGCCCAGCGTGAAGCTCTGTATCATCATGTCGCCGTAGGTGGTCACGACGGACTCGTCGTCGTCGCGCAGGCATGCGGTGAGCATGGTGGTGGTGGCCAGCAGGAGGCTGAGCATTCGGAATATCTGTTTCATGCGTCTTGACATTTGGGTGCAAAGGTACTCACAATTCCCGAAAAATGCGACAAAAGAGCCGACGAATTAAAGAAAATATGGAATACGCGCGTTTTTTTTAGTAATCGTTAAATAATCATCGGGGGTACGGGGGCGCCTCGCGTCTCCGCACTCCCGCAAAAAAAGAGTGCGGTATGAATCGCTCACCCCGCACTCCTTCTAACGGATGTTGGTCTTTGTCAGTGTGATGATGCTCAGAAGCGTCGACACGCCTGTGGTGACCAGCATGGCCGTTGTTTGAAAATCTAATAACATAATCTTTACCTTAAATCTATTAACTACTAACCTAATGAATGACATGGGTAGTCGTCACGACTACAGGTGCAAAATTACGTGTTTTCTATTTTTCTGCAAGCGTTTGTCGTGGTTTTTGTTCGGGTTGTTGCCGATTCTTTGACATAGGTCAACCGTTTTCGCTTGCTCAGAGCGCCTCTTGTGCAGCCTTGGCCACCTGCTCCTTGGTGGGTGTGAAGACGTGACGCATGATGCCCACTGAGACGATGTGCTTCTCTCCGTGCCATTGCATGCGTCCTATGCTGACGACCACGTAGTCGTCTACGCTCACCATGCGCTCCACGATGCCTGTGCCCATCTTGTCGAAGGCCACGCGCCCCAGGGCGGCCACCACCTGTGTGGCCAGGTCGTCGGTGCCGGTGATTTGCTGGTCGATGGTCTGTCCCACCAGCTCGTTGAGTGCGGCGTAGTGTTCGGCCGGCTTGGGGCAGGTCATGGCCATCGCCACGGCCAGTACAGCCGTGGCGGCCAGTGTGCCCAGGCAGCCTATGGATAAACAGCTCTTCATGTCACCTCACCACTTTGCGTCCCTGCTCCACGTAGATGCCGCGTGCAGTGGCGTTGTCGTGACGGCGTCCCTGCAGGTCGTAGACGGTGGTGCTGTGCTGCCGCTGTGTGGCGGTGGGGGTGATGGCGGTGAGCAGGCCCATATAATCAGCCTCGTTTGCGGCGAAGTTGATGTCGCAGATGTCGCTGGTGCCTGTCGTCGAGGTGAGTCCGAAGATGGTCTGGCCCATGCACACCGAGGGACGGTCGCCGCTGAAGTTGTCGTAGAGTCCGCTCTTGGTCATGTCCCATCCGAAGAGCTGCTGCTCCTGTCCGTCGATGGTGAGCGTGCGTGTCAGGCTGGGTGCCACCTGCGTGCCCCTGTTGGCACCGTTGAGCCACCACAGGTAGCTCGCTCCTGTGGTGGTCTTGAGGTTGGTGCCGCGCACCATCAGCCAGGTCTTGGTCTTGTCGATGGTGTAGTCCAGCTCGCCGTACTTCATCATCAGCGCCACGTTGTTCTGGCCGGTGCCGGCGGCTACGTGGATGATGTTCTTCTCCGTGTCGTAGCTGATGTTCTGTGCCGACACGCGGTTGGCGTCGCCCGTGGTCCAGTCGGTGGCGCGGAACTCGTAGGCATGCAGGTCGTAGCCCTTCATCAGCCGCACGTAGTATATGCCTGGGCAGAGGGTCGATGGCGATGCGGTGAGTCGCACGACAAACTGTGTCTTCACCTGTCCCTGAGCGTCCTTTACAAGCTCTGTGGGCAAGAGATACTCCGCGTTGTAGAAGCCGTTGGCGTCGCTGCCCTTGGCGCTGGCGGGTATGGTGATGTCGGCCACTTTCTGTCCGTCGACGGTGAGTGTGGCCTGTCGTCCGCGGTCGGCCAGGTTGAAGCGCAGCATCACGCTCAGCCTGTCGCTCTCCTTGGTGGGATTATAGAGTGTGTACTGTATGTAGCCGTTGGCTCGTGCGTCGCGGTAGCGCTCGGTGTTGTAGTCGCCGGTGTTGCTGTCCTGCGAGTGCTGGCTCTCGTGTCCGGCCTCGCTCTGCTGCTCGCCGGGAGCCACGAAGTCGAGCGTGCGCTGTGCCAGTGCCTCGCGCTCAGCCTCGGTCCGTGCCATGGTGCTGTTGGCATAGTTCTCGGCTGTCTGCTGATACCAGTAGCACATGTAGCGGGCGTGGTGTATCTTGTAGAAGGGCGTAAGCATGAGGGCTTTCCACTGGTAGGAGGCCACGTCGGGTCGCTGCACGTCGATGTGGAAGGCCAGCTCGTCGCTTGGCAGGTAGGTGATGCGCCCCAGCACGTCGGCACGGTTGCCGATGAGCATGGGTGCGTCGATGAGGCTCTTCGCCGTGGCGCGGCTGCCGGGGGCGTGGTCCATGCGTCCCTCGCCGCCATACTCGTTCTTCAGCTTTTCAGTGGGCAGGAAGGAGGGGTCGTAGGGGGGCAGCACGTCGCCCGTGGCGCTGTGGTCGGCGTCATGGCTCTTCGTGGTCTGGGCAGCGAGCAGGATGGGGCCGAACTTGAAGGCGATATAGTCGGTATAGCCTGGGCACTCCTCGTAGCGCAGCTCCATGGGCAGCCAGACGGTGATCTTGTCGCCTGCCTTCCACGTGCGGCTGATGCTCACATAGCTGGCCATGCCCTGCGTGACGGTCTGGTTGACGGGGGTGCCGTTGACCATCACGGCATACTCTTTGCCCGCCCACGACGGGTGGCGCACAGCGATGGTATAGGTGCCGGCCTTCTCCACGGTGATGTCGGTGGTGGCCGTTTGTGGCGTGGGGATGTTGGAGGCTGTGGGACTGATGTTGGGGAAGAGCGTCTGCTGGGTGACGGCGAAGTCGGCACTCTGCAGCTTTGATGGCGTGAAGAGGTTGACGTAGAGCGTCTTGTCGCCATCGTGGGTATAGATGAAGTGGCCGTACTTCGAGTGGTTCTCCATGCCAGTGCCCACGCAGCACCACATGCCCTGGTTGGGCTGTGAGTAGATGCGGTAGCCCTGCGGACGCAGTGTGGTGAAGTAGACGTAGCCTCCTGTCTCAGGGTCTTGTGTGGAGAGGATGTGGTTCCACATGGTGTTCTCATAGAAGTCGACATATTTGGCGTCGGCCGTGCGGTCGAAGAGCATCTCCGAGAACTTCAGCATGTTGTTGGAGTTGCACGACTCGGGTCCGTCCAGCTGGTCTATGTAGCGGTTGGCGTTGGCGCGGGCCAGGAAGTGCTCGCCCACGGAGTTGCCGCCGATGCAGACGGTGCGGTTCTGTGCCACGTCCTGCCAGAAGTTTTCGGCAGCCTTGCGGTAGCTGGTGGCGGTGGCATCCTGCTCGAAGATGCGCTCCATGCCTATGTACTTGGGCACCTGTGTGTTGGCGTGCTTGCCGTCGAGGAAGGTGGTGTTGAGTGTCTGCATGCCGTTGAGCATGCTCTTGTGGGTGTACTTCTTTGCTGCGGTGAGGTATTTCTGCTCGCCGAAGAGCTGGTAGGCGTCGAGCATCGACTCGTTCATGCCGCCGTGCTCGCAGTTCAGCCAGTTCTGCATGTCGTTCTCGCTCACCTTGGCCACGACGTTCACGCTCCAGTCGGCCAACTTGCGGAAGAGCTCCTTGGCCACGTTGCTTCCGCCGTAGACGTAGGCATCGCGCAGGCCGGCCAGTATCTTGTGCTGCACGTAGAAGGGCACCCAGCCCCAGTTGCTGTTGATGGTGGCGGTGCTGCCTTTGTAGAGGTCGCGCCACGACTGGTTGATGGGCTGGCCGCCGATGAAGCCGTAGAGGCCCTCGGTGTCCTTGTCGTAGGCGTCCTGACAGTCCTTCATCACCTGCAGCATGTAGTCCATGCGCGCCTTCAGCTGCTGGCGCATGGCCTCGTCGTGACAGGCGGCGTAGGCCAGGGCCAGGGCCGAGAGATAGTGACCGCCGACGTGGCCGCTGAGGTCGAAGCCTGCGTCGCCGCCCCAGTTCTTGAAGTTGGGGTGCTTTGTGAGCCACTGGTAGTAGGGGCTCTGGCTGTCGGTGGTGGCGGCCAGGCCCGCCTGCCGCACGTAGGGGGTGAGCAGTCGGTCGGTGTCGTACTTGAGCAGGTGCTCGATGTTCTTGTCCATCGCCGTCTTCATCGGACCGTCGAGCAGCGTCACCTGCTCCAGGTCGAAGTGCTTGGGATAGAGCATGCTTTGCGCCTGTGTGCCTTGCCACGAGGCCGCGGCCAGCATGCCGGCCAGCAGTAGGTTCAGTTTCGGTTTCATGTTCTTAGTTGTTTTGCACGGTGCAAATATACTGTTTTTTTCTTATATGATGTTTAAGATGTGTATAAAAAGTTTGTTTTTTTCTCTTGCCGGTGCTTTTTTGCATGATGTCGGTTCGCCGTAGGGACGGGCTTTATGCCTGTCCGCCATGGTCCGACAGATGGGCGTCTTCGTTTCGGACATAGGTTGCTCAATCTGTTGTAC
>CAJOHP010000033.1:14287-14794 GCA_905234355.1 uncultured Prevotella sp.
CCTTCGGGCACCCCTCCCCTTGAAGGGAGGGGAGTGGCTACGCGATGGCATTCGATGGTGTAAACGACTTTTTCAAGTGGACTCATATAGCAAGACACCCTGTTTCGGACAGGCATAAAGCCCGTCCCTACAGCAGTCGGAATGCTGTTTGTGATGATATATGGGTGCGATAATTAGATCTCCAAGCTGCTAAAATACAAGCATTTAGCATCAAAGACTTGAGGTAGGCGTAAGCCATGCCTCGCGTCTACCCCCTAAACGACCCCCGTTTACCCCCTAAATGCACACTGGCTACCCCCTAGACGACACCCCGCTACCCCCTAGACGCGGGTCGTTTAGGGGGTAAACCGTGACCAATGGAGCCCTCAATCCATGTCTCGCCCGGTCATATTTGCATTCATCCACATATTTTAGGTGGGTTCTATTAATTCCCACGGTTTGTGTTGACATAGATGGGATATTAACCTTTTGCCATCTTTCTGGCTCTTTTGCCTCCATTTTGTAAGT
>CAJOHP010000034.1 GCA_905234355.1 uncultured Prevotella sp.
ATGGTCTTACCAGGCAGAATCTCAGAAGCCATAGCAGCTGAGTGAGTCATACCTGTGCAGCCGATGGTCTCGACGAGTGCCTCCTGGATGACGCCGTCCTTCACGTTCAGGCTCAGCTTACAAGCACCCTGCTGAGGAGCGCACCAGCCAATACCGTGGGTATAGCCCGAAATGTCCTTGATCTCTTTGGCCTGAATCCACTTGCCCTCTTCGGGGATGGGAGCAGGACCGTGGTTGGGGCCTTTGGCCACAACGCACATGTTTTCAACTTCCTTTGAATAAATCATAATCAGATGTTAATTATAAAAGATGTTATGTTGAGATTCATCCCAATTAGGCCGCAAAGTTACAAATTTTTTGCGACATACTACCTATTTATTGTGATTTTTTGTGTGTCGCCATGCTAAAAACTTGGTCTGTAGCCCTCGTTCCGACCCTGCGATGAACGATTCTCTCGTGAAAAAGGTGCGCGTTTCCATATTTTTATGTACCTTTGCACCCGCAAAGAGAGAAATGTAATCACAAATATAAATAAAGCAATGACACAAACAATCGGAAAAACATTGCGCGACTCTGCCGGTATGCGGTGGACGGCGCTGCTGCTGCTGGCCCTGGCCATGTTCTGCAGCTACATTTTCATGGACATTCTCTCGCCCATCAAGGACCTGATGCAGGAGACGCGCGGATGGGACTCGACCGCCTTTGGCACGATGCAGGGGGCCGAGGTGTTTCTCAATGTCTTCGCCTTCTTCCTCATCTTTGCCGGCATCATCCTCGACAAAATGGGCGTGCGCTTCACCATGGTGCTCTCTACGGCACTGATGCTTGTGGGCGCCTGCGTGAAATGGTATGCGGTGAGCGACGCCTTCACGGGCAGTGGCCTGCAGGTGTGGTTTACCGACAACCTGAACTATATCCCCGTGTTCGACGAGCTGGGCGTGAGCCCCTTTTATGCCGGCATGCCCGCCTCGGCCAAGTTTGCCGCATGCGGCTTCATGATCTTCGGTTGCGGCTGCGAGATGGCCGGCATCACCGTGAGCCGTGGCATCGTGAAGTGGTTTAAGGGACGTGAGATGGCCTTGGCCATGGGCAGCGAGATGGCGCTGGCCCGTCTGGGTGTGGCCACCTGCATGATCTTCTCGCCCTTCTTCGCCCGACTGGGCGGCGAGGTGAGCGTGAGCCGGTCCGTGGCCTTCGGCGTGGTGCTCATGTGCATAGCGCTGATGATGACCATCGTCTACTTCTTCATGGACCGTAAGCTCGATGAGCAGACGGGTGAAGCCGAGGAGAAAGACGACCCGTTCAAGGTGAGCGACATTGGCAAGATACTCAGCGACAGCGGCTTCTGGATTGTAGCCCTGCTGTGCGTGCTCTACTATTCGGCCATCTTCCCCTTCCAGAAATATGCCGTCAACATGCTGCAGTGCAACCTCACGCTCACGCCACCAGCCGCCGACTCGTTCTGGGCCTCGCCCTCGGTCACCATTGTGCAGTATGTCATCATGCTTGTGGTGGCCGCTGCCGGCTTTGCCAGCAACTTCCAGAAGAAAGCCGAGATGAAGTATAGTTTGCTGGGCGTCTCTATTGCTGCGCTCATAGCCTACTGCTACATGGGCTTCATGCGCCAGACGGCCGAGTCCATCTTTGCCGTGTTCCCCCTGCTGGCCGTGCTCATCACACCTATTCTGGGCAGCTATCTCGACCATAAGGGCAAAGCCGTGTCGATGCTCGTGCTGGGCTCGCTGCTGCTCATAGGCTGTCATCTCACGTTCGCTTTTGTCTTGCCGCTGTTCAAGGGCAGTGCCGTGGGAGGCATCATCATTGCCTATGCCACCATACTCGTGCTCGGCGCATCGTTCTCGCTGGTGCCCGCCTCGCTATGGCCCTCGGTGCCTAAGCTGGTCGATGCCAAGGTGATAGGTTCGGCCTATGCCCTGATATTCTGGATACAGAACATCGGTCTGTGGCTCTTCCCCCTGCTCATCGGCAAGGTGCTCGACAAGACCAATCCCGAGGGTGTCAGCGCCACTGAGCTCGACTATACCGCTCCGCTGGTGATGCTCGCCTGCCTGGGTGTGGCCGCCCTGCTCCTGGGCTTTGTGCTCAAGGCCATTGACAAGAAGAAAGGCCTCGGACTGGAACTGCCTAATATCAGTCAGGAATAACCTATTCATCATAGCGGCTCGCGTCTGGCCCCCTTATGGGAATCTCTGGGGGGGCTGAGCGCGAGCTTTTTTATAGACGCTTATGCAGACGAAACGGCTGACGATGGCATGTCTTGCCATCATTCTGTTGACCAGTGCGGCCATGGCTGCACGTCCCAAGGTGGGACTGGTGTTTGGCGGCGGCGGTGCCAAGGGCGCTGCCGAGGTGGGGGCCTTGCGGGCCATAGAGCAGGCCGGGATACACGTAGACTACATAGCCGGGACGAGCATAGGCAGTGTGGTGGGTGCGCTCTATGCCGCAGGCTATCGTGCCGACGAGCTCGACAGCCTGTTCTGCCATCAGCAGTGGTTCAACCTGCTCACCGACCGTCGTGAAGACCTGAGCCGCGAGCCCTATCGCCAGGTGCGTGGCATCACCTACGTCTTCGGTTTCCCCATCCTCGACAAGAACAGCCAGAGCTTCGGCCTGTTGCGCGGACAGGTCGTGGAGCAGATGCTCGACTCCATGCTTGCCCTGCGCGGATGTGTGGAGTTCGGGTGTCTGCCCATCCCCTTCCGATGTGTGGCTACGGAGTGGCGCACGGCCAGCGAGGTGGTACTTGGCGAGGGCACCATACCGCAGGCCGTGCGTGCCTCGATAGCCATACCGGGCATCTTCAAACCCTCTGAGGTGGGGGGCAGGCAGCTGGTCGATGGCGGCATGCTCAACAACCTGCCCGTCGACGTGGTACGGGCCATGGGGGCCGACGTGGTGATAGCCATCGACCTGCAGCAGGAGCGCCCCGAGGCACCCGCGGGCAACGGCTTGCCTATTGCCGACATAGCCGACATGCTGGGCCTCGGCGACCTGTTCGGCTTTGGCGGCGTGATAGACTGGGTCTTTGCCCGGCCCGACATCAGTCGCTATCTGGCCAATAGTGCCGATGCCGATATCCGCATCAGTCCGCGCCTGACCGACCAGGATGTGTCGAGCTTCGGCAATAAGAACATGAGGCGTATGGTCAATGCCGGCTATGAGGCTGCTATGAAGCAGTGGAGCCGGCTGCAGGCCCTTGCCGCACAGCAGGCACAGACAGAATGAGATGGCTGCGGCACGACGGAAGCGCTATTCGTCAGTGGTATCTAAGGGGGTGTCTTTGCGATAGCCGCTCGAAGTGAACAGCGCGACGAGGCGTCCCTGCTTGTCGGTGAGCCGCACCTCAGCGTATGGCAGGCGGTGGTGGTCGACCAGTTCCTGAGCCTCGGCAAAGACCCAGCTGCCCAGGGGCACAGGGCGGAAGAACGAGATGTTGGAGGTGGTGGAGACCGTCAGTCGTCCGTGGCTGTTGACTGCTGCAGCAAATGTCAGGTCGGCAAGTGTGAACAGGGCACCGCCCTGACACACATCGCCGCCATTGAGGTGGTGCTCGGTCACGAGCATGCGCGATTTCGCCTTGCCATCTCCTGCCTCCAGCAGTTCAATGCCAGCCAGGAGGGCAAAGCGGTCGCGATGGAAAAAGTCTTTCAGTGTCATCGTTTATTCTTGTGTTGTCTATATGCGCTCCACCTGCTTCACGCCCTTGACGGTGCGCAGCTTCTTGATGAGGGCTTCCAGCCGGGTGTTGTCGTTGATCATCACGACAAGGTTGCCGCGGAAGAGACCGTCGTTGGAGTCGATGTTGATGGAACGCAGCACGAGTTTCTCGTCCTTGGAGATGATGCTCGTCAGGTTGTTGACGATGCCCAGGTCATCGTTGCCGATGACGCGCAGGGTGATGCTGTATTGCGACGAGCCCTTTCCGCTCCACTTAGCCCTGACCACGCGGTAGCCGAAACGCCGGCGCATCTCAGGGGCGTTGGGGCAGTCGGTGCGGTGTATCCTGATGCCACCGTTGACGGTGACAAATCCGAAGACGTCGTCGCCGTAGATGGGGTTGCAGCACCGGGCCAGCTGGTAGTCTATGCCCTTGAGGTTCTTGTCGATGACGAGCACATCGTCGCTGGCCGGCATGTTGATTGTTGCCATTGGCGTGCTTTCCAGCACAAACTCCTCAGCCGAGCGTGTGGCGGCAGTCGTGACAGCGGTGCCCCGGTCGGCCTGCTGCACCTCCACATACTTGTCTATCACGGTGTTGGTGTCGAGCACCTCGTCGGCCAGGTCGCGGTAGAAGTCGCTGGCCTCCTTGTAGCCCAGCTTCTTGATGGTGCGCATCATCACGCTCTCTTCCTGCTCTATCTTGCGGTTGCGCAGCTTGCGCTCCAGCATCTCCTTGACCAGGAGCGCGTCTTTCTGCTGCGTCTCCTTCAGGGCCAGCTTTATCTTCGACTTGGCACGGTTGGTCTTCACGATGCTGAGCCACTCCTGCTTGGGGCGCTGGCCCGACGAGGTGAGTATCTCGACCATGTCGCCCGAGTGCAGCTCCTGACGGAAGGTGACCACCTTGTTGTTGATGCGTGCGCCTGTGCACACGTTGCCCAGCTTGGAGTGTATGTGGTAGGCCATGTCGAGCACCGTGGCACCATGGGGGAAGCGCATCAGGTCGCCCTTAGGCGTAAAGACATAGACTTCTTCGTCCTGCAGCTCCATCTTAAACTGGTCCATGGCCTTCAGTCCGTCGTCGGCATTCTCGAGCATCTGCCGCACGCCGGCGAGCCACTCGTCCATGCCTCCCTCGGCCGACTTCACGCCCTTGTAGCGCCAGTGGGCGGCCACGCCTCGCTCGGCCACCTCGTCCATGCGCTCTGTGCGTATCTGCACCTCCACCCATTTCTGTTCGGGACCCAGCACGGTGATGTGCAGGCTCTCGTAGCCGTTGGACTTGGGCACGGAGAGCCAGTCGCGCATGCGTTTCGGGTTCGACGTGTACATGTCGGTGATGATGGCAAACGTCTGCCAGCACTGCTGCTTCTCCTTCTCCTTCGGGCAGTCGATGATGATGCGTATGGCAAAGAGGTCGTAGACGCCTTCGAAGTCGCACTTCTGCTTTTTCATCTTCTGCCAGATGGAGTGTATCGACTTGGTGCGCCCCTTCATGTGGAACGTCAGGCCCTCAGCCTTCAGCTTCTCCTCGATAGGGCCGATGAAGCGGCTGATATAGGCGTCGCGTGTCTGCTTGGTGGCGTTCAGCTTCTCCTTGATGTGGTAGTAGGCGTCGTGCTCCATATATTTCAGCGAGAGGTCTTCCAGCTCGCTCTTCAGCTTGTAGAGTCCCAGCTTGTGGGCCAGTGGCGCATAGAGGTAGGCCGCCTCCTGGCTCACTTCGCGCCGTGCCTCGTCGTTGGCCGTGTCGCGTATCTGGCGCATGAGGTTCACGCGGTCGGCTATCATGATGAGGATGACGCGCATGTCTTCGGCAAACGAGAGCAGCAGGTTGCGGAAGTTCTCTCCCTGCGAGCGCAGCAGCTGCTCGTTTTCGGCCACGGCCTCCTTGCTGTACAGCTCCTTGATGCGCTGCAGTCCGTGGAGTATGCGGGCCACGGTGGGTCCGTAGTGGGTGCCTACCTCGTCGGTGCTGACGCAGCCGGCATCGACACACGGACGCAGCATCACGGCCAGCACGGCGTCGCGCCGCAAGCCTATCTCGTCAATCACGAGCTGTGCCGTCTGCAGACTGCACACGATGGGGTTCAGTCCGAAGGCGTCACGGTGCAGCTGTTGCTGCTCCATCGTCTCGAACAGCTGACGGCGCAGCATGGCTTCATCACCGGCTTCGAGCGATGAGGCTATCTTCTCTCTCACTTCGCTGTAGAGCGTCAGGGCCTGCTGGCGCTCCTCTGCGGTAAACTCTAGTATATCGTTCATAAGCTCTTTCTGCTACATTGGATTTGTCTATGGACGCGAACCTAAATGCATCCGAGGCCTGCTCATACGGTGACAAGACGGCGAGCGCTGTTTCGGTCTGTGCTCCATGTAAGACAGCTGCAAAGTTAAGCAATTTATTCTGAACGGCGGCAGAAATCGTGACAATATTTGCCGATTATTCAGATGTTTTTAGTAAATTTGCAGTCGAAAAAAAGAAAACACCTGACAATCTATGATCAACAAACAACTGTTAGAACCCGAGAGTATTGTCGTCATCGGCGGCAGCAACAATGTGCATAAGCCTGGCGGCGCTGTAGTGAGAAACCTGCTGGGCGGGAAGTATCAGGGCACGCTGCGCATCGTCAACCCTAAGGAAGACGAGGTGCAGGGCATCAAAGTGTTTCACGATGCCAAGGAGCTGCCTCCCACCGACCTGGCCATCGTGGTGGTGGCAGCCAAGTATTGCCCTCAGTATGTGGAATATCTGGCGGCCGAGAAAGGCGTGCGAGCGTTTATTATCCTCTCTGCCGGCTTCGGCGAGGAGACATCGGAGGGTGCCCGGCTGGAGCAGCAGATACTACAGACGTGCGAGCACTATGGTTGTGCGCTCATAGGCCCCAACTGCATCGGGCTGCTCACGCAGTGGCATCACTCCGTCTTCACCAAGCCCATACCCACATTGAGCAGCAAGGGGGTCGACTTCATTTCCGGGTCGGGGGCTACGGCGGTGTTTATTCTTGAGAGCGCCGTCACTAAGGGCTTGCAGTTCAACTCGGTATGGTCTATTGGCAATGGCAAGCAGATAGGCATAGAGACTGTGCTGGAGTATATGGACGAGCACTTCGATGCCGAGCGCGACTCGCTGGTCAAGCTGCTGTATATAGAGAATATAGCCGACCCCGACAAGCTGCTCTATCACGCCACGTCGCTCATCAGCAAGGGCTGTCGCATAGCTGCCATCAAGGCTGGCTCGAGCGAGAGTGGCAGCAGGGCGGCATCGAGTCATACGGGAGCCATCGCCTCAAGCGACTCCGCGGTAGAAGCCCTCTTCCGCAAGGCAGGCATCGTGCGCTGTTTTTCGCGTGAGGAGCTCACCACCGTGGGCTGCATCTTCACCCTGCCGCGCTTCACGGGGCGCAACTTTGCCATCGTGACCCACGCGGGCGGGCCGGGCGTGATGCTCACCGATGCGCTTTCGAAAGGAGGCATGAGCGTGCCGCAGCTCAGCGGCCACGTGGCGGAAGAGCTGAAGACACAGCTCTATCCGGGAAGCAGCGTGGCCAACCCCATCGACATCCTTGCCACGGGCACGCCCGAGCATCTGGGCATAGCCATCGACTACTGCGAAAACCGCTTCGACGAGATCGACGCTATCATGGTCATCTTCGGCACGCCTGGTCTTGTCAAGGTCTATGAGACTTACGACGTGCTGCACAAGAAAATCCTGGAGTGCAAGAAACCCATATTCCCCATCTTGCCCAGTGTCAACACGGCCGGCCCAGAGGTTCAGGAGTTCCTGCGTCGGGGCCACGTCAACTTCAGCGACGAGGTGACGCTGGCCACGGCGCTCACACAGATTATGAAGACCCCGGCACCGGCCGACCAGTCGCTGCAGATACACGGCGTAGACGTGCCGCGCATCCGTCGCATCATCGACGGACTGAGGGGGCAACGACAGACAGACGCCACAGCTGGTGCCACGTGGGCTGAAGGCGAGGAGACAGCAGCTTATCTGCCGCCCCATCTGGTGCACGAGCTGCTGGAGTGTGCCGGCATACCCAGCGTGCCGGAGTTTGTGAGTGCCAAGCAAGAGGAGGTCGTGGCCTTTGCCGACCGCTGTGGCTATCCCGTAGTGGCCAAGGTCGTGGGGCCTGTCCATAAAAGCGACGTGGGCGGCGTGACGCTCAATATCAGGTCGAAGGAAGTGCTTTGTGCAGAGTTTGTGCGCATGATGCAGATACCTGATGCCACGGCCGTGATGGTGCAGAAGATGATAAAAGGCACCGAGCTGTTCATCGGAGCAAAATATGAAGAGCGCTTCGGCCATGTGGTGCTCTGCGGGTTGGGCGGCATCTTCGTCGAGGTGCTCAAGGATGTGTCGAGCGGTCTGGCCCCGCTCACTTACGAGGAGGCCGACTCCATGATACGTTCGTTGCGAGGCTATAAGATAATAAAAGGTACGCGCGGTCAACGGGGTATCAACGAGCGCAAGTATGCCGAAATCATCGTGCGTCTCTCCACGCTGCTGCGCTTTGCCACCGAGATAAAAGAAATGGACATCAACCCGCTGCTGGCCGATGAGAACGGCGTCACTGCTGTCGATGCCCGTATCTTGGTGAAGGTATGAGTCTGTGGGGTGGGGAGGCGTCTTCATGCCTTCCCACCTCAATACGCTGTCTTGTCGGTCTTTTCGTCCCACATCTCAAAGGCCTCCTGTGCCTCTTTGTGCATGAGCACATGGCAGGGCTTGGAGCGCTGTGAGGCAGGTAGCGCTATCTCGCGGTAGATGAAGTCGTCGTCGAAACCGATGGCTGCGGCATCCTTGCGGTCGTTGGCCATATAGATGGCGTCGAGGCGGGCCCAGTAGATGGCACCGAAGCACATGGGGCAGGGCTCGCACGAGGTGTAGATGGTGCAGCCCTTGAGGTCGAAGGTGCCGAGCTTCTTGCAGGCATTCCTGATGGCTGTCACTTCGGCATGCGCCGTGGGGTCGCATAGCATGGTCACACTGTTGGAGCCCTCGGCCACAATCTGGCCGTCGCGGGCTATGACGGCGCCGAAGGGGCCGCCGCCATGCTGCACACTCTCCTTGGAGAGGACAATGGCACGCTGCATGAGTTCTTCTTTTGTCATAGGGTAGGGGAGTAAAGGGGTCTTTTTATTTTGTCTCTTCATCGAAGTATCTGTCAAACTGCCGGTGCAGTGCTGTCTCGTCGGCAATGATGGCCCTCAGCTGTCGCAGGCTCTGCTCGTTGGGCGAGTGGGGCAGCCACAGTCTGATGTATCCGCTTTCGCTGTATTTGCTGTGCATGTGCTCCAGAAATCGCTGCCACTGCTGCTCCCTGTCGAGCTGCGGATAGTTGGCCAGCCCGTATTGCACGGTGCGTCTGAACACCGTCTCGCACGAGATGTCGCGGTCGGCCTCGGCCACTATCTTGCCATAGATGGAGCGTGGCGCTCGTGCGGCCGAGGCACGATGGTCTTCCACCGCCTCCTTCATCACCCTGATTTGCTCGGCACTGAACCATCGGCGCAGGCGGGCGTCGCGCTCGAGCATGCGCCCGCCGGTGAGGTGGTGGACGGCACGCGGCCCCGACATGCCCAGGTCGTGATAGGCGGCAATGGTGTAGACCATGTCGATGTCGGCCCCGGTGGCAGGCACCAAGGCCAGCGAACGGCGTATCACACGCGTGACGTGCTCCATGTTGTGGGCCTTGTCGAAGTGGGCGTAGGCTGGTAGAATCTGTGTCTCGATAAACTCGACCAAATCGAGGCTTGCGGTGTTCTTTAGCATAACTTTTCAGGAGTAAGTTTGCAAATGTACGAATAATTTTCTACTTTTGCAAAAAAAACAAGCAAAACTATCTTATGGAAGTAAAGAAAAACTCTGTAAAGGCATGGTTTCTGGCTGCACGGCCGAAGACGCTCTCCGGCGCTGCCGTGCCTGTGATGATTGGTCTGGCCCTTGCCTATACCGATGCGCAGGGCTATGAGGGCAACGTGTTCAGCTGGACGGCAGCGGTGCTCTGTCTGCTTTTTGCCTTTGTCATGCAGATAGATGCCAACTTCGTCAACGACTTTGTCGACTATGCTCGTGGCACCGACGACAGCGCCACGCGCTTAGGGCCGGAGCGGGCTTGTGCCCAGGGATGGATAGATGTGGAGAAGATGAAGCATGCCATTGCCGCCACTACCTGTCTGGCTTGTGTCGTAGGGTTGCCCCTAGTGCTTTATGGCGGACTGGAGATGCTTCTGGTCGGGCTGTTTTGTGTGGTGTTCTGCTTTCTCTACACCACCCATTTGTCCTACATGGGGCTGGGCGATGTGCTCGTCCTGGTGTTTTTCGGTGTTGTGCCCGTGTGCGTCAGCTACTATGTACAGCTGCATGAGGTGCCGCTGCATGTGCTGGCTGCATCGGTGGCTTGTGGCTTGGTGGTCGACGCCTTACTGCTGGTCAACAACTTCCGCGACCGCGACACCGACCGCGTGGCCAACAAGCAGACCCTTGTCGTGCGCATCGGGCCCGACGCCACGCTCTGGCTCTATCTGTCCTGCGGCGTCGTGGCCTGCGCCATCGGTGCTGTGGCCTTCACGCTCACCGGTCATCAGCTGGCTGCCCTGCTGCCTCTGGTCTATCTTGCCTTGCACGTGGGCACATGGCTCCAGATGAAAAGACTCTGGCAGGGACGTGCGCTCAACGCGTGTCTGGCCAGCACGGCACGCAACATTTTCGTCTATGGCCTGACGGTGACTGTCGGTCTGCTAATACTCTAAGAGCTTCATTTCTACCTTACCATCCAAGCCGACCAGTGTCTCCACCAGATAGCAGCTGGCCCCGTCGGGTATGCACAGCGTAGCGTGGAAGTGGAAGCCCTGTGCGTCGGCATGGTGGTATTGCATGTTGCCCAGGATGGCCTTGGAGAGGAAGTCCTTAGGCACCTTCGCCTGATACATCTCTTTCCGGAAGTCGCGGGAGAAGAGACGCTCGGCACCACGGAACAGGCTGATGTGTATGATGTTGTCGTAGTAGATATTCTCTACTTCCACGCCATCGTCGGTGTAGGTGGTCTTCGTGACCTTGTAGCGGGTGGGGTTGATGGCGATATACCAGTGATAGCGCTGTCCGCCAAGCATCACCACCGAGTCGGTCTTCACCACACGGTTGGTGTTGAGCACCTTTGGCTCCGGCTGCGTGTCGAAGTCGAGCACGTCGTTGGGGTCGTCGCTTTTGCTTAGTTTCACGATGTCGCCGTTCTGGTTCTTAAACCAAAATGTGTGGGCAGCTTGTTTCTCGATGTGATATGCGCTGCTTCCTATGAACAGCGAGTCGCCCGCGATATGAAACTCTGCCGGCTGGCTCGTTGAGTCAGGGAAGAAGATAGAGTCTCCCTTGGCACGAAAAGACACTTCCTCGGTCTCCGTATCCACCCATACGCCCTGCAGCATGGCCTTGGCCTGCCGGCTCTCCTCCCGTGCCGGCGAGGCACTCTGGCCGTCAGGCTTCTGCTTGCACGAGGCGCACAGGGCAAGCAGCAATGCGAGAATAAGGCTCTGTCTCATCATGTCTCTCTCTCTGTTTTTTCTGTGATGCGTGCGTGATGGTCACTTGCCTATGCAGTGATACTCGAAGTCGTTTTCGAGCACCTCTTCTATGTCGAAGATGTTGCGTCCGTCGATGACGAGCGGGTGGCGCATGGCCTTGCGTATGACTCCCCATGTGGGCAGGCGAAACTCCTTCCACTCCGTGAGCAGCAGCAGGGCATCGGCATCGAGCACGGCGTCGTACATGTCGCGGCAGTAGGTCACGCTGTCGCCTATGCGCCGGCGGCACTCATCCATGGCGATGGGGTCGTAGACGCGCAGGTGGCATCCGGCCTTGAGCAGCTTGTCTATCATCACCAGGGCAGTCGACTCACGCATGTCGTCGGTCTCGGGCTTGAAGGCCAGTCCCCAGAGGGCTATGGTCTTGCCCCCGAGGCTTTCGCCCTTGAAGGCCCGTTGCAGTTTCTCAAACAAGATGCCTTTCTGCCGCTCGTTCACGCGCTCTACGGCCTTGAGCACCTCCATGGAGTAGCCCTGCTGGTCGGCAGTCTTGATGAGCGCCTTCACGTCTTTGGGGAAGCAGCTGCCGCCATAGCCGCAGCCGGCATAGAGAAACTTCCGTCCGATGCGTGTGTCGGCACCTATGCCGGCGCGCACCATATTGACGTCGGCCCCCACACGCTCGCACAGATTGGCTATGTCGTTCATAAACGAGATGCGTGTGGCAAGCATCGAGTTGGCGGCATACTTCGTCATCTCGGCCGAAGGAATGTCCATGAATATCACGCGGAAGTTGTTGATCAGGAATGGTTTGTAGAGCCGGGTGAGCAGCTTCTTGGCTTTCTCGCTCTCCACGCCCACGACGACCCTGTCGGGCGACATGAAGTCCTTGATGGCATTGCCCTCCTTGAGAAACTCCGGGTTCGACGCTACGTCGAAGGGCACGTCGCATCCGCGCTTCGCGAGCTCCTCGCTGATGGCGGCTTTCACCTTGGCCGCAGTGCCTACAGGCACCGTCGACTTGGTGACCACCACGACATATTTATCCAGATGCTGGCCTATGGTGCGGGCCACCTGCAGCACATACTTCAGGTCGGCCGAGCCGTCTTCGTCGGGTGGAGTGCCCACGGCCGAGAATACGATGTCCTGCTCGTTGAGCACCGAGGCCAGGTCGGTGGTGAACTTCAGTCGGCCGGCCTTCACGTTCTTCAGCACCATCTGGTCCAGGCCGGGCTCATAGATGGGCATCTCGCCGCGCTGCAGTCGTTCTATCTTGGTGGCATCAACGTCCACGCAAGTCACATTGACACCTGTCTCTGCAAAGCAGGTGCCCGACACCAGGCCTACGTAGCCCGTACCGACAATTGCGATATTCATAGTGGGGTGATTTTTTTTGTAATAGTAAGATGATTGCTTGATGCTATTTCCGTTTGGGGCGCTACTCAAACAGCACAGCGTCCTTGAGCAGCGGCTGCTTCAGGTCTTTCTCGCTGGTGAGCACCTCGGCAGGCTCGATGGGCCAGTCGATGCCCAGTGCAGGGTCGTTCCATCTCACGCCGGCTTCTGCCTGCGGACGATACGCATTGTCTACCTTGTAGGTGAAGATAGCCTCGTCGCTGAGCACAAGGAAGCCATGGGCAAAGCCGCGGGGGATGAAGAACTGGCGCTTGTTCTCCTCGCTCAGCTCCACCATGACGTGCTGTCCGAAGGTGTGCGACGTGCGGCGCAGGTCTACAGCCACATCGAGCACCGTGCCACGGATGACCCTCACGAGCTTGGCCTGCGACCATTCGCCCTGCTGGTAGTGCAGACCGCGCAGCACACCACGCGACGACTTCGACTCATTGTCCTGTATGAACTTCACTGGCCCTACGTGCCGGCAAAACTCTTCCTCCTTCCATGTCTCCATGAAATAGCCGCGCGCATCGGCAAACACGCGGGGCTCGATGATATACACACCCTCTATGGCTGTCTTTTTGTATTCCATCTCTTTATATATATTAATAAGGTGTAGTGCCTCTGCACGAATGTGTTCACTTCGTCGCTGGCGAGGCCCATGTTTTCGAGGTGCAAAAGTACTAATTATATTTGGAATAAAAAAGCGTTTTTTTCGATTTAAGCGTTTTTTATGCTCATTTTCATTGCCGTATCAAGAAAAAGTTGTAACTTTGCACTCGTGATTGAGTTAGAAAGACATATAGAGATACTGTTGCTGAGCAACGACTGCGTCATCTTGCCCGACTTAGGCGGCTTTATGGCGCACTATGTCGATGCACGCTACGACGATAGCGACGGGATGTTCGTTCCGCCCCTGCGTACCCTGGGATTCAATCCGCAGCTCACGATGAACGACTCGCTCCTTGTGCAGTCCTATATCGAAGCCTACGACATGAGCTATCCCGAGGCGCTCCGGCGTATAGAGGACGAGGTGGCCGAGCTGCGCCAGCATCTCGAGACCAACGGCTACTACGAGCTCAACGACATCGGCGTGCTGCGACTCAACAATGAGGGACACATCGAGTTTGAGCCTTGTGAGGCTGGCATACTCACACCCGAACTCTATGGGCTGAGTGCTTTTGAGATGCCACTGCTCTCGAAGAAGAGAGGGGCGAAGGAAGTGGCTCCTACCCTGAGTGCCGCCGCTGATACCACGACAGTGGAAGCCGAACAGACCGACGAGACCGACGCCACCGCTCAGGATGAGACTGAGACCGAGCGCACTGAGGCCGATGCAATCGAAAACGAGCCTGCCATCGTCATCAAGATGTCGTGGCTCAGAAATGCAGCCGCCGTGGCGGCTGCCATCGTGGCTTTCTTCCTCATACAGACGCCCGTATCCAACAGTGACGTGACCACCACCGATGTGCAGCATAGCGCCATCGTGTCACTTGGCAGTAAGAACGGACTGGAGAGCACGACTCCTTCGCCTGCCCGCGAGCCTGCAGCAGCAGTGACCGCGTCGGCCACTACTCACGCCGTCGCTACAGCTGCCACACCCGCTGACCGTGCCGACAAGGACGAGCA
>CAJOHP010000035.1 GCA_905234355.1 uncultured Prevotella sp.
CTCTGATGCGAAGTTCTGCTTCAAGCTTCAACTGGAGGATTGGATCATCGACCTTAACGTGGCAATAAAGACCTCTGGGCCGGAATACAAAAAGGCTATTGTGAGAAACAGAATCCCATAAAAGCGCAAAATTAAGAATTGGCACTAACGATGTCTATATCATCTTTCTACCGCCCATGGTTAAAAACCCATCAATGTCAAACTAAACCGTGGGAATTAACAGAACCCACCTTAAGCTATTACAAAAGATGATGAGAACACGACAAGAATACATAGACATTCTCAAAAGCCATGCTAATGTGCTTAGGGCTAACTATGACATTAGCTATATGCGGCTTTTTGGCTCTGTGGCCAAGGACGAGCATCACGAGGGCAGCGATGTTGACCTCTTTGTTGTCATGCCTCCAAAGGCTTATAACATTTGTGCTGCTGCTGACTATCTGGAGTCTATCCTTGGTGCTAATGTGGACTTAATCCGTAAGCATAACAACATGCGTCCCTTTTTCTTGAACCAAATCGACAAATATGGAATCGATATCTTTGGAAAAGCGTGAAGTAGTGCTCGACATCCTTCTTCGGAAATTCCCTGGCATCAAGTATTCGGATTAAGGAACAGAATTGCTTATGGCTACTTCGATATTGATGTTGATGTCATTTCAGAAGTCATTAACGAAGACTTGCAACCATTGATGGATGCAACATCCTTTTTTATCGACTATTTCAAATAGTTTCCTTTCAGACTCGGAGTAGGTTCGTAGATGATTCGTTGATGCCATAGTGCAGAATGTCGGGATTCGAGCGAAAGAATGCTTCAATAATGCAAAAAACGGTCTGCCAAATTTTCGAATCGTTAGGTGAGGCAGCACCGCTCATGTTGACAAGATTAAACCAGTATGCCGTGAATTTTGGTTTGTCTTCCATCGTGAAGTCCACAAAGTACTTCAGGTCATAGTCCGTTTCGAAATAGAAACGGTTAGACTCTTCCCATACATGGTAAGAGGAGAAAAGGTTGTTTTACCTTCTTCCTCCAACTGCTGTTGACGGGCTTTGGCTCTAAGAAACATCTGCCTTACTTCGTCATGGGACGGACGATCAAAAGTTGTATTCTTTGCTTCCATAATCGAACTTTTTTTCATGATTCCGGCTGCAAATTTACATATTAATTCTGAATAATCAAAGGAAAACGGCGTGAAAGATTCGATTGAGCAAAATTGTATGGTGTATATATGGCAAAGAATGATAAAGGCTTCATCTCCTTGTGGGACTTACAGAATGATATGCGGAGTGAGGAGATCATGTGGACTTACGGGCAGGTGCGCGGGGCGTTCGAGGACGAGCATCCGCACAGCATGGTGGATGCGAGCGATGCGTATGTGCTGACGGAAGGGTGATGGTGGTGAGGGAGGATGAAGCCACGTTTCGCGTCATCACGGAGTGGGTGGTTTCTGCCTGACATGATACCTGTGTCATTTATCGTTATAGTGTTCCTCGGCTTGAACTATCAGTACCGTAACACAATCGTCATAGATGTCGTAGATAATCCGGTCGTGAGCGGTGATGTGGCGTGAATAAATACTCAATTGTGTAGATCATAGGCTGTCGAAATAGTGTTGCATCTCTTCTGGGGTGCTGCAAGAAATGGTTTCGCCATTGGCATACTCGCGGCGGGCCTTGTTGATAGAACGGCGCATGGCAGGCGTAATGGTATTGTCGTCGCTGATGGTGGCTACACGTACCGATGCTACACCCCGTATCAACTTCAGTGCCTTTTTGATGTCGGCCACGAGTGCATTGTCTTCCAGAGTGATAATCATCTGTGAGGGCTTGGAAATTGAAGTTGCTGTTGCCATGTCGTTTCTGTCTTTAATAGGTTTCACGCGGCAGAGATACAACAAAAATGTGAGAATGCAAATAAAAAGGGCGAGAAAAGTTTTGTTTCCGGCCAAGCCGGGCAAGATAATAGATATCGTCAGCACGGCGTGGATGATGGTGGCGAGGGAGGACGAGACAAATGGTTGCAGCCGATGGTCAGTTCGAGCCTTTGCCGCCTGTACCTGCCGGTGTGTGTTACACAAAATAGTTAAATCACGTTAATTACGACACAAAATATCACCCAGCATCACCCCGATGTCGGCAAAAAGTAGTACCTTTGCAGCCCGAAACGAGTCCGAGGAGGCAGGGTGAAGTGCGCACGGACGTGTGCCGCCTTTCGGAAAAACCCCTATTCAATAAACAAACAATGTACGCAATTGTAGAAATTCAGGGTCAGCAGTTCAAGGCCGAAGAGGGCAAGAAGCTCTTCGTCCACCACATCAAAGACGTGGAGGCGGGCAAGACTGTTGAATTTGACAAAGTGCTGCTCGTCGATGCCGACGGCGCTGTCAAGGTAGGCGCACCCACCGTAGACGGTGCAAAAGTAGTAGTAGAAGTAGTGAACCCGCTGGTCAAGGGCGACAAGGTCATCGTCTTCAAGATGAAGCGTCGCAAGGACTCGCGCAAGCGCAACGGTCACCGCGAGCAGTTCACTGAAGTAGTAATCAAGCAGGTAGTCGCTTAAAAACGTAGGAGGAACACATTATGGCACATAAAAAAGGTGTAGGTAGTTCGAAAAACGGTCGTGAGAGCGCAGCTCAGCGACTGGGCGTGAAAATCTGGGGCGGACAGAAGGTGCAGGCTGGCAACATCATCGTGCGCCAGCGCGGCACACACCACAACCCCGGCAACGGCGTGGCTATCGGTAAGGACGATACCCTCTTCGCACTCATCGACGGAACAGTTTGCTTCCACAAAGGAAAGCGCGACAAGAGCGTCGTCTCAGTCATACCCGAAGTTCAGGCCTAACACACACACACTTACAAACAAAACTTACTTCCAAACAAACAACAAAAGCTCCCAAATCTCACTACGAGATTTGGGACTTTTGCATCTTAATGCCGTTCCTGTACGGAGCGCATCATCTCAACGCTAACACCGACATGCCCCCCCAAAGAGGCGCAAGAACAGACACACTTGAATCTTCCGCGGGATTTGAACCAAAAAAAGAAACTTTTGTTTGGTAGTTACCACGATTTGCAGTACCTTTGCACACGACTTAGTAACGCACATAGTAAAAAACAAAAAAAACAATAGTCAAGTAATACATCATGCTTACACTGAAACTCATCACCGAGGATACTGACCGCGTGGTCCGTGGTCTGGAGAAGAAACACTTCAAGGGTGCACGCGAAGCCATCGACCAGGTGCTGGCCACCGACCGTAGCCGCCGCGAGGCACAGCAGCAGCTGGACAAAAACCTGGCCGAAGCCAAAAAGATGGCAGCACAGATAGGGCAGCTCATGAAGGAGGGCAAGAAAGACGAGGCCAACGCCATCAAGGAGCAGGTGTCTCAGATGAAGGACACCAACAAGCAGCTGGAGCAGCAGATGAACGATGCACAGGAGGACCTCGTCAGGCAGCTCTGCCAGATACCCAACATACCCTACGACGAAGTGCCCGAGGGCGCTGCTGCCGAAGACAACCGCGTGGTGAAGAGCAACCTGAAGGAATGCACGCCCGCCGACACCGTGGGCAACTGGGACTGCAACCCCACGCTGGGCATAGACCATCCCCTACCCCACTGGGAACTGGCAAAGAAGTACAACCTCATAGACTTCGACCTCGGCGTGAAGATCACGGGCGCCGGTTTCCCCGTCTATATAGGCAAGGGAGCCCGCCTGCAGCGCGCACTCATCAACTTCTTCCTCGACGAGGCACGGGCCAGCGGATATACAGAGATCATGCCCCCCACCGTCGTCAATGCGGCCTCGGGCTACGGCACGGGACAGCTGCCAGACAAGGAGGGACAGATGTATCACTGCGAGGTGGACGACTTCTACCTCATCCCCACAGCTGAGGTGCCTGTGACCAACATCTACCGCGACGTCATCCTCGAGGAGAAAGACCTGCCCGTGAAGAACTGTGCCTACACCGAGTGCTTCCGCCGCGAGGCCGGCTCCTACGGCAAGGACGTGCGCGGGCTGAACCGTCTGCACGAGTTCTCGAAGATAGAGATAGTGCGCATAGACAAGCCTGAGCACTCCAAGGAAAGCCACAAGGAGATGCTCAGCCACGTGGAGGGCCTGCTCAAGAAACTGGAGCTGCCCTACCGCATCCTGCTGCTCTGCGGTGGCGACCAGTCGTTTACCAGCAGCATCTGCTACGACTTCGAGGTCTACAGCGAGGCGCAGGGACGGTGGCTCGAAGTGTCGTCGGTCAGCAACTTCGACACCTACCAGGCCAACCGTCTGAAGTGCCGCTACCGCCGCGAGGACACCAAGAAGACGGAGCTGTGCCACACGCTCAACGGCTCGGCACTGGCCCTTCCGCGCATCGTGGCCGCACTGCTGGAGAACAACCAGACGGCTGAGGGCATACGCATACCGAAAGCCCTGCAGCCTTATACGGGCTTTGAGATGATAGACTGACGGAACGCCGGCCTGCCCGAGGGCGGCAAGCCATGCGATACAGGAGAAAAGAAAGGGTCCCCTCTCTTCCATACGGAAGGGAGGGGACTCTCTTTGGTTACTGGCAGCTCAGTGCTTCTGACCTTTCTGCCCGTAGTAGGCATTGGGGCCGTGCTTGCGGCTGTAGTGCTTCTCGATGAGCAGGGGGTTCATCGTCGTAGAGGGGTTGACGGCAAAGGCCACAAAGGCCATCTTGGCACACTGCTCCATGACCTTGGCGTTGTAGACGGCATTGTCGGGCGACGTGCCCCAGGAGAACGGGCCGTGGTTCTTCACCAGCACGGCGGGCGTGTGGTCGGGGTTGATCTTGCGGCGATGGAGTATCTCGTCGACGATGACGTTGCCCGTCTCCAGCTCATACTGACCTTCCACCTCTTCCTTCGTCATGTCGCGCGTGCAGGGGATGTCTTTGTAGAAGTAGTCGGCATGGGTGGTGCCGATGTTGGGGATGTCGCGTCCTGCCTGGGCAAAGGCTGTGGCATAGGTGGAATGGGTGTGCACGACGCCCTGTATGTTGGGGAACGCCTTGTAGAGCACGAGATGTGTGGGGGTGTCGCTCGAGGGGTTGAGGTCGCCCTCGACGACCTTGCCTGTCTCAAGGTCGACGACCACCATGTCGTCGGCCTTCATGTCGTCATAGGCCACGCCTGACGGCTTGATGACCACAAGCCCTTTCTCGCGGTCGATGCCGCTGACGTTGCCCCAGGTGAAGATGACCAGTCCCTGCTTGACCAGATCGAGGTTGGCCTTGAATACTTTTTGCTTGAGTTCTTCTAACATATCGCTGTGGTGCCTCCCTGCTGTTCCCTCGCTTGGCGGGGGACGACCGTATCAGAGGCTCGGGTCTGAGAAACGGGAAAAACGGAGGACGGCCGCCGTCCCACGTGCATCGAAGGACGGAGGCCGGCAACCTATAGTTTGAACGTAGGGTCTTCGCTGTAGACCTTCTTGTTGAACCGATAGAGGTAGGCCCCTCGCTTGGAGGTGGTCTTGTCTATGAGGTCGGTCTTCTCGATGAAGTCCATGTCCTTGATGCGCTTGCGGAAGTTGCGCTTGTCTATCGGCTCGCCGCCTACTGCCTCGTAGAGCCGCTGCAGCTGAGTGAGCGTGAAGAGGTCGGGCAGCAGATTGAAGCCGATGGGCTCCGTGCGCATTTTCTGCTTCATGAGCTTCCATGCCTGCCTCACCATTTCGCGGTGGTCGGAGTAGAGCTGTGGCAGCTCGCTGATGTCGGTCCACTCGGCTTTGTGCTCCATGCGCTGCTTCTCGCTATAGTCCTTCACATTGATGAGCGCATAGTAGGCTATGGAGATGACACGCTCGCCGGGGTCACGGTCTACCTGCCCGAAGGCACCCACCTGACGGATGAACACCTTCTTCATGCCGGTGAGCTCCTGAAGGGTGCGCCGGGCAGCGTCGTCTGTGCTCTCGTCGGCACTGACGAAACCGCCGTAGAGGCTCCACTCGCCCCGGCCGGGGTCCATCTGGCGGCGACCTATAAGCACCTTCAGACGAGACTCGTCGAAGCCGAAGATGATAACGTCGACCGACACCAAGTGCTTGGAATGTTCGCTGTAGTAGGTCATTGTGCTGAGTATGCATAGTGCAAGCGCTCATAGTGCGCCGCGATGGCGGTGCACTATGAACGCTCGTAGCAGTTTTTACCAGAAGTAAGCATAGAAGCAGGCGCAGAGACCGATGACAACCAGTGTGCCCACGACGTCCCATACGCCCCAGCTCTCGCGGATGCTCTTCTTGAAGTCGGAGGAGAAGGTGATGGCATCGACCTGCTCCTTGGAAGGTGCGGGCGTGAAGCAGCTCACGCACACCATGAGCAGGATGATAAACACCAGCAGCCAGCACTCGAAGATGAGCCAGTTGGTCTGCCAGAACCAGGTGGTGGCGCTCCAGAAGGCACCGTCCATGGCGGCATGTCCCGAGTCGGTGACCACGTTGGTGACAAGTCGCAGCATGCCGATGCAGAAGCCGCCGATGAGGCCCCACTCGCCTGCCTTAGGAGTAATCTTCTTGGAGAAGATGCCCAGGGTGAACACGGCCACCATGGCAGGTGCGATGAGCGACTGGATGTCCTGCAGATAGCTGTAGAGATTGCCCATCGACATCATCACGGGCATCCACAGCAGGCCGAGCACCACCACCACGACAGTGGCCATACGGCCCACAAACACGTAGTGGGCTTCGCTCATGCCCTTCTTCATGGGCTTGTAGAAGTCTTCGGTGAAGAGCGTGGCGCAGCTGTTGAAGAAAGCGGCCAGCGAGGCCACCAGGGCACAGACAAAGCCGATGGTGACGATACCCTTGATGCCGGCGGGCAGGATGTTCTTCACCATCATGGCAAATGCGCCGTCGGTAGACTCATGGTTGTTGATGTCCATCACGATGCCGCTGTCGGGGTTCTGCGACAGTGCATAGGCTATCATGCCCGGGATGAGGAACATGAAGCAGGGCAGGATCTTGAAGAAACCGGCGGCGATGGTGCCGCGGCGTGCACGGGCGATGACCTTGGCATTGTCCTCGCCGGGCACCTGACCGAGCACACGCTGCACGATGTGCTGGTCAGTGCACCAGTACCAGAAGCCGATGATGGATGCCCCGAGGAACACCACATAGCCGGGGAACTGCGGATACATCGGGTCGCCCGGGTCGGTATGGAACATGTGTGTGGTGCCGTAGCCGTCGTGGGCAGCGTTGCACACGGCCATCATGTTTTCCCATCCCTGCGTGATGCTGCCGCCGCCAAGGGCCGAGAGGCCGAGGAAGAGCACCAGGAACGAGCCGATGATAAGTATAGGTGTCTGTATGGTGGAGAGCGTCATCACGCCCTTCATGCCACCGAACACGGTGAAGACGGCCGTGATGGCTATCAGGCCGATGGCACCGTACCAGAAGGGGATGCCCAGCAGGTACTTGAAGAAGATGCCGCCGGTGAAGGCCGTCACCGACACCTTGGTCAGCACGTAGGCCACGAGGGTGATGATGCTCAGCCACGAGCCCGTGCGCTGCGTGTAGCGGAACTTCAGGAAGTCGGGCATGGTGATGATCTTGCCCATCTTGTTGATGAGCAGCTGATAGAACGGCACGAAGAGCCAGCCGAGGATGAGGATCATCCATCCCTGCATCTCCCAGTGGGCCATACCCACACCGTCCTTGGCACCTGTACCGGCCAGGCCCACGAGGTGCTCAGAACCGATGTTGGCGGCAAAGATGGCCATGCCGATTACATACCACGGCTCACCCTTGCCGAATAGGTAAGCACTCGAGTCTTCGCCCTTCTGGGCTTTCTTGTCTTTCCAGATGGCATACCACACGGCTGCCACCACGCCACACAGGCCGATGACGAGCACCGCCCAGTCGAGCCAGATAAATTCATGTGAACTCCAGTTCATAAATGATGCCCCCCATTTTATCCCCCTCTTACTCAGGGGGGAAGACCGATACAGGGGCCTGGGTCTGAATTGTTATAAAATAGTTTTGTTTGCTTTTCTTGTATTATTCACCTCGTTATCAAGAGGCTATATAGCCTAACGCCTGTTCTTCCACATCTGGGTCATGTCCTCCAGCGTCTTGCCTTTCGTCTCGGGCACGAGTCTCCAGACAAACCATGCAGCCACCAGGCAGATGATGCCATAGAGACCGTAGGTGAACCAGTGGCCGAAGTGGTCGCCCTCGGTGAGGTGCATGTTGAACATGGGCACGAAGGTCGACGAGACGATGAAGTTGAAAATCCACTGGAAGGCCACGGCGATGGCCACGGCGCCGCCACGGATGGTATTGGGGAAGATTTCGGCAATGAGTACCCAGCAGATGGGTCCCCAAGAGAACATGAACGAGGCGGCATAGACCATGATGGATGCAGCGGTGACGAGCTCCATGCCGCTCTGTCCGAACGTCATGGCCACGCCGAAGGCCCCCACGGCCATGCCCAGCGACCCGTAGATGAGCAGGGGCTTGCGTCCCCACTTCTCGACGGTGAAGATGGCCACGAGCGTGAACAGGATGTTGACCACGCCCATGAAGACGGTCACCACCATGGGGTTCTCCATGCCCATGTCGCCGAAGATGCGGGGTGCATAGTAGAGCACAGCGTTGATGCCCACAGCCTGCTGGAACACGGAGAGCATGATGCCCACGAAGATGCACATCGCCCCGTAGGTGAGCAGCCGTTCTGTCTTGACGACCATAGTGTCCTTGATGTCCTGCAGAATGGCGACGGCCCGCTGCCGCCCGTTGATCTTGGAGAGTACGGCCAGTGCCTTCTCGTCCTGACCGATGCTCACGAGATATCGCGGTGTCTCGGGCACGAAGCAGATGAGCAGGGCGAAGAGCCCGGCGGGCAGAGCCTCGCTGCCGAACATGTAGCGCCATCCTGTGGTCACCGTCCATTGTGCCTGAGGAGCGATGGCGGCAATGCCGTGGCCCATCTCCTCGACAAGCGGCTGGATGTGGTCGCCCAGGATGAAGAAGTTGACGAAGTAGACCACCAGCTGGCCAAAGATGATGGCAAACTGGTTCCACGACACGAGCATACCTCTTATATTGCTTGGGGCCACTTCGCCGATATACATCGGGCAGATGGCCGATGCCAGTCCCACGCCGATGCCTCCGATGATGCGGTAGACATTGAACATGACGAGCAGTGCGAAGGAGGGCTCGCCGTAGGTGAAGAATAGGAACTCGGGCTGCATGGAGCCGAGTGCCGACACGAAGAAGAGCAGTCCGGCGATGATGAGCGACTTCTTTCGCCCCAGGCTGGTGGCCAGGAAGCCCGACAGTGCCGAACCGATGATGCATCCTATCAGCGCGCTGGCCGAGGTGAACCCGTGCCATCCGTCGGTGTAGGCAAAGTCCTTGGCCTCCATGAAGAAGGCCTGCAGTCCTTTCTCTGCACCGGAGATGACGGCAGTGTCGTAGCCGAACAGCAGTCCGCCGAGCACGGCCACCATCACGATGCTGACGAGGTAGCTCCTGCTACCGTTGTTTTCGCTTGCCATAGTTGTGAATAGTCATAAGAAATAAGTATGACAACATCGTAAAGCCGACTGGCTACTTCACCGAGAACCTGTAGGCAGCATGGCTGAAGTATTTCTCTCTGGGCTTCAGGGTGGGCTGCACCCAGTCTGCCTTGTTGGGGCTGTCGGGATACTTCTGGCTCTCGAGGCACACGCTCACGTGCTGGGGATAGACGCCTCCCTTGTGGCGTATGTTGGGCTCGTTGCCCACGCCCTGGAAGTTGCCGCTATAGACCTGCACGCCGGGCTCGTTGGTGAACATCTCCATGAAGATGCCGCTCTTGGGGCTGTAGAGCGAGGCGCACACCTGAGTGTCGTCGCCCTTGCCGTCACGGTAGGTGTTCAGGCACCAGTTGTGGTCGTAGCCCCCGGCGTTTTGTATCTGGTCATACTGCGAACGGATGGAGTCGCCGATGGCATGGGCCGTGCGGAAGTCCATGGGCGTGCCCTCGACGGGGCGTATCTCACCCGTGGGGATATAGAGCCTGTCACTGGGGGTGAAGTTGTCGGCATTCACATAGAGCACCATGTCGTAGCCGGGCTGTGTGAAGTCGCCGCTGAGGTTGTAGTAGTTGTGGTTGGTCTGGTTGATGATGGTCTCCTTGTCGGTCTCGGCCTCCCAGGTGATGTCGAGTGTGTTGTCGGCCGTGACCTTATAGGTGGTCACCGCGGTCACCGTGCCGGGGAATCCGTTCTCGCCGTCGGGAGCCACGATGGTGAGCTTCAGTATCGAGTCGCCCTGTTGCTCAGCGTCGTAGACCATGTTCATCCAGCCGGTGGTGCCGCCGCCGTGCAGGCAGTTGCCATGGTCGTTGAGCTTCAGCTGGTACTCGGTGTCGCCCAGTTTGAATTTGCCGCCCTTGATGCGGTTGGCATAGCGGCCTACCGATGAGCCGTAGTCGGTGGGAGAGTTCAGTGTGTCGGCATACTGTGCGATGTTGTCGAAGCCGAGCACCACGTCGGTGGGTTTGCCTTCGCGGTCGGGCACCACAAGCGACACCACACGGCCGCCATAGTTGGTGATGCACACCTCCATGCCGTTGTCGTTCTTCAGGGTGAAGAGCTTCACAGCCTTGTCCTGGATGGTGGTGTCGAACTTGGCAGCGTCGAGACCAGAGATGGTCAGTGCCGACTGTGGCTTTGATCCGCCCGAGCATGCCATAAACACCAGTGCTGCTGCACTGATGCCCAGCAATGTACTTTTCTGTGTTTTCATTTTTCTAGGGTTTTTAATGAATGAGTTTTAGGTGTTGAATGCTAATTTGGGTGTAAAAGTACAACTTATTTCTGACATGACCTAATAAAACGGCTTACATTTTTTAGCCGATGCAGATAATTGCAACTTTTTAACATATCGCTGATTGTGTGCTCACAGCACACAGACAGCGGGTGACTCTGTGTGGAGAGCCCCCGCTGTCTGTGTGTGTAGTGGGCAAATCTTTGTGTCTTGGGCAGTAGTCGCGAGTGCCGATGTGTGGCCGCTCAATAGGTGAGCACCTCCACGCCGTGTTCGGTCATGAGCAGGGTGTGCTCCCACTGTGCGCTGGGTTTTTCGTCGGCCGAGATGACCTCCCATCCGTAGGGGTCGTCGGCATCGATAAACACTTTCCACGTGCCCATATTGATCATGGGCTCGATGGTGAAGACCATGCCCGGCACGAGGAGCATGCCAGTGCCCCGATGGCCATAGTGGTCGACGTCGGGCTCTTCGTGGAACTGCAGTCCCACGCCATGGCCGGCCAGGTCTCGCACGATGCCGTAGCCATACTTCTTGCAGTGCTTCTCGATAGCGTGGCCTATGTCGCCCACAAAGCCGTAGGGCTTGGCAGCCTCCATGCCTATCTCCAGGCACTCCTTGGCCACACGCACGAGCTGTTCTTTCTCTGGTGTGGTGTGGCCTATGATAAACATGCGGGAGGCGTCGGCATAGTAGCCGTCGAGTATGGTGGTGAAGTCCACGTTGATGATATCGCCCTCCTGCAGCACGTCGTCAGCCTTGGGTATGCCATGACATACCACCTCATTGATGCTGGTGCACACCGACATGGGGAATGGCGGTGTCTGGTCGTCGCCTCCATAGCCGAGGCATGCAGGCGTGGCGCCGTGCTCATCGCAGTATCGGCGGCATATCTGGTCTATCTCGAGCGTGCTCATGCCCTCGTGTATGGCATCTGCCACGGCGTCGAGCACCCCGGTGTTGACCACGCCGGCACGTCGTATGCCCTCTATCTGCTCTGGTGTCTTTATCAGGTCGCGTGTGGGCACGAGCTTGCCTTTCTGCTCCCAGTACATCACCTGCTTGTCCATCTCTGTGGGTTCCTGCCCGCTCAGGCAGTGCCATCTTCTCTTCTTTGCCATGATGTGCTGCCTGTGCCCTGAGCAGCCATGCGCTGCCAGAAGGTGGTGGCTACCTGAGGGTTATAGCCTGCCATTGCAGCAAAGATAAGCCCCATGTGGTCGGCCTCGCTCTCTTGCGAGCGTGAGAATCCAGAGGTCCACAGCTGGGAGCCAAGCGATGCCCCGAGCCCTATGAGCTGTGAGTAGTCGCCCAGTCCGGCAGCCGAGACGCCCACGCTGAGCAGCTGTGCGCCGTATTGCTTCTTATACTCATTGCTGAGCCTTTCCGCCGAGTGCTTAGCCACGGCATGGGCTATCTCGTGACCGAGGACGATGGCCAGCGAGGCTTCGTCCTGCGTGACGGGCAGTATGCCCTCGTAGACGACAATCTTTCCGCCCGGCATGCAGAAGGCATTGACCTGGTTGTTCTGCACGAGATTGAACTCCCAGGCATACTTCTGTGCATCGGCAGCCATGCCGTGCTGCGTGAGATAGCTTGTCACGGCGTTGGCCAGTCGCTGTCCCACGCGCTGCACCATGGCCGTGCTGGTGGCGTTGGTCGACTTTTTTGCCGTCTGCATGTACTCGTTGTACTGCTGATAGCTGAGCTGCAGCACCTGTTCGTCGCTGACCAGGAGGTTCTGCTTACGCCCGGTGATGGGCACCGTCGAGGTGGTGCCGCAGCCCACGACGATGGCTGTGGCGAGGGACAGAACGGCGGCTTTGATTGTTCGCTTGTTCATTGTTCTTTAGGGTTATGTGTTCGTTGAAGGTGGGGTCTGTTGTTTCCCACGAGAATGCCAGTGAGGAGAGTAAGAGGTGTGTCAGAGTCGGCGCTTGTCTATGACGTGCGCACTCTTGCCCTGCGAGCGCTCGATGGTGTTGGGCGCCTTCAGCTGCACTTTGGCCGCAATGCTGAGCACGCTCTTGAGCCTGCTTGAGAGTTTCTTCTCCAGGGCATCCACGGCAGCGGGCGTGTCGAAGATGCCGGTGAAATACTCCTGCCGTAGCTCCACCTGCACCTGCAGCGTGTCGAGATTGTTGACACGGTCGACGACGAGCATATAGCGTGGCGCAAACTCCGGCATGCTGAGCACGACGCTCTCCACCTGTGATGGGAAAACATTGATGCCGCGTATGATGAGCATGTCGTCGGACCGTCCCTCGATGCGGCTCATGCGCACTGCTGTGCGCCCGCAGTCGCACTGTCCGGCCATGAGCGAGCAGAGGTCCCGTGTGCGATAGCGCAGCACGGGCATGCCCTCCTTGGTGAGTGTGGTGAAGACGAGCTCACCGGTCTGTCCGTAGGGCAGCGACTCGAGTGTGACGGGATTGATAATCTCGGGGTAGAAGTGGTCTTCGCAGATGTGGCTGCCGTGCTGCATCTGGCACTCATAGCTCACGCTGGGTCCCATCACCTCGGAGAGTCCGTAGAGGTTGTATCCCTTGAGTCCGAGCCGCTCCTCTATCTCCTGCCGCATCTGCTCGGTCCACGGTTCGGCGCCGAAGGCTCCGATGCGCAGTTTGATCTGGTCTTTGCTGATGCCCATTTTGTCCATGGTCTCTGCCAGGTAGAGGGCGTATGAGGGTGTGCAGGCAATGCCTGTGATGCCCAGGTCGCGCATGAGCTTCACATGCTTCTCGGTGTTGCCCGTCGAGGCGGGTACCACCGATGCACCGATGTGCTCCACGCCGTAGTGGGCGCCCAGTCCGCCGGTGAAGAGTCCGTAGCCATAGCTCACGGAGAAGATGTCGTCGCGTGTGACGCCGTAGGCGGTGAGGCAGCGAGCCATGCACTCGCTCCACACGCCGATGTCCTTGCGTGTGTATCCCACGATTGTGGGATTGCCCGTGGTGCCGCTCGATGCGTGTATGCGTATAATCTCGCTCTTGGGCGCAGCCTGCAGGCCGAAGGGGTAGTTGTCGCGCAGATCCTTCTTTGTGGTGAAAGGCAGCTTCTTGATGTCGTCGATGGTCTGGATGTCGTCTGGGCGCAAGTCCATCTCCTGCATCTTGTTACGATAGAAAGGCACGTTGTGGTAGACATATTCCACAATCTTGCGCAGCCGTTTTCCCTGCAAGGCGCTCATGGCGTCGCGGCTCATGCATTCTTTGTTAGGATTCCAAATCATGGTTCTGTTGTTTGTGTTGTTGTGTTGTTTTGATGGTGCTTTACGACAAGAATCCCAGGAGTGCTCCGGC
>CAJOHP010000036.1 GCA_905234355.1 uncultured Prevotella sp.
TTTGATGGTCAGGTCGCCGCCACGCTTCACGCCAATCACGCCACTGCTAAGCGTCGACGTGCCCTTGTACTCGATGGTATGGCCGTTCAGGTCCAGGGTAATTTTCTTATTTACTAAAATCTGGGCCGTAGCGTCAACGTCGGCCTGCATTACGATGGTCTCGTTGTCGTTAGCAGCAGCAAGCGCAGCGTCGAGCGTTTCATAGTAGACATCGCCTATCTTGGCCACCGTAGTACGTGCCAAAGTATAGGTGTATCCATAGATGTCTTGTCCTGTAATGCGAAGATTCGCTGAGCTGACTATATTTGACAGTGAGGTCTTTGCTGTCTCATGGAAGTTGATGCTATTCGTTCCGTTGAAGACTTCTTCTAACTCTGCATTCGAAATCAACCCTTGCCGTCCTTCAGGTGCGTTTGAAGTATAGGTCGGTTTATTCGTGAAGTTGACAGTTGCGTTCGTACCACGGAGAGCCAAAAGATAGTGAGAAGCATTATCGTTAGAAAGGGCATCTGAGCTAAGCGTTGTCGTAAACTTGCAGGTTTTAATATTATAGGTATTATGATCGACACCCACATTATCTACGATACATGCGAACGAGCCAGTCTCATTGTTCAATCCATGGACATCTGCGAATTCATACATATTGAAAGTACAATTACTGCTTGAGCTATAGATTGGTACACGTCCATAGTATTTCCCACCTCTTATGTTGAATTCATAGATATTACCTGTTCCTTCTACATGGACACAATAGTCAAAGCCCTTGATATTATTGTATTCCAGATGAACATAATTAGGCTGAGTCTCGTTACTTGTAACAATTGAAATACCGCGTGTGTCATTATTCGCATAGGTTGTTGTTGGATCAGCGACAGTGCTCTGGATGGTTGTATTGTAGATAAAAAGTGAAACTTTGCCTCCGGGTTTGGAAATAGAGACACCACGCTCTTTAACCGTCACGTTACATTCATTCATAGTAATATCTCCTGCGTATGGATTGCCCTCTTTTCCGAACTGAATAGCTATACCTCCACTACCGTTGGCTAATATATTCAATTTGTAAAAGCTAATATTAAGATTACCTGTCACTTCAAAGGCAGCTCCAGAAGCTATTGTCACTGTTTTACCTTCAACTCCAATTCCATCTTCATCATTTCTAACACCTTGAATCGTAACGGGCTTGTCGATGGTAATAGTATTCGTCAAATTGATGTCGGACAGCAGTGCGATGGTCTGATTTTTATTAGCATCAGCTCCCGCAATGGCAGCTTCGAGCGTTGCATAGTAAGAGTAGGACCAGATAGGAGTGTTGTGGGTGCCTATGTTTTCCCTTATCATGGCAACAATATCTTCAGGTGCCAGCGAACTAGTTCCGTTGCCATTGTCCTTCCAGACATAGCCCTCCGGCGTTTTGATGCTTTCGCCAAGCAGGTCTGTCGGACTTGTGACGCTCACGTTGTCGAAGGCATTGTTCTGCGGATTGGATATCGACAGCTTCACGCCATTGTCAAAGACCACAAACGTTCCGCCGCTGATGGTAGCATTGATTGGTTTGTTGGTTGTATGCTGTGCGATGGCTATCGCCGCACCCTTCGTCGTGGTGCCGCTGCCGTTAGGTACGCAGCTGTAGGTCGGACAGGTGGCAGTGAATGTACCGCCAGTGATCTTCAACGTTCCAGAGCGCAGCTCCACGGCGGTGCTGTAGCCCTCAATGGTGCCGCCGTTGATGGTCAGTGTGCCATCCTGAGGATGGAAAATGCCGCAGTTATCGCTGTCATAAGTCCCCTTGACAACGCCGCCATTGATGGTAATCGCGGTGCCGTGACGGGTGCCGTTGCCCGTGATGGCATAATAGTAGCCCTCCAGCGTGCCGCTTTCCACGGTCAGCTTGGCAGCGTCGCCAGTAGCTGGCTCACCCGGAACAGTCATTGCGACGGCAGCGTAGGCATTGCTGCCACTCTTGATGGCACCGGTACTTGGGTTGCTGGAGTCTTTGATGGTCAGGTCGCCGCCTCGCTTCACGCCAATCACACCACTACTAAGCGTCGACGTGCCCTTGTACTCGATGGTATGGCCGTTCAGGTCCAGGGTTACTTTCTTATCAACTAAAATCTGTGCCGTAGCATCAATGTTGGCCTGCAGTACGATGGTCTGACCAGCGGTAGCAGCGGCAATGGCATCCTCAAGCGAAACATATCCAGTAGAGCCTATATTGGCAACAACCGGTGCCAGCGAACTGGTACCGTCGCCATTGTCCTTCCAGACATAGCCCTCCGGCACGGTGACGCTCCCGCCGAGCAGTGTGTTCAAACCCTTTACGGTCACGTTGCTGAAGGCATTGTTCTGCGGATTGGCTACCGACAGCTTCACGCCATTGCCACTGGCGTTAAACGTGCCACCGGTAATATTGGCTTCAATCGCCTTGTTGGTCGTATGCTGTGCGATGGCTATTGCCGCACCCATTGTCGTGGTACCGTTGCCGTTGGGGTTGCAGCTGTAGGTAGGGCATGTGGCAGTGAATGTTCCCCCCGAGACGCTCAAGGTTCCAGAACGCAGCTCCACAGCGGTGCTGTAGCCCTCGATGGTGCCGCCAGTGATGGTCAGTGTGCCATCCTGAGGATGGAAGATGCCGCAGTTATCGCTGTCATAAGTCCCCTTGATGACGCCGCCATTGATGGTAATCTCGGTGTCGTGACGCGTACCGTTGCCCGTGATGGCATAATAGTATCCCTCCAGCGTGCCGCTTTTCACGGTCAGCTTGGCAGGGGTGCCGGTAGCAGCCTCGCCAAAAATAGTCATTGCGACGGCAGCGTAGGCTTTGTTGCCACTCTTGATGGTACCGGCGTTTGTGCCACTTGAGTCTTTGATGGTCAGGTCGCCGCCACGCTTCACGCCAATCACGCCACTGCTAAGCGTCGACGTGCCCTTGTACTCGATGGTATGGCCGTTCAGGTCCCTGCTTGTCTACTAAAATCTGGGCCGTAGCATCAATGTTGGCCTGCAGTACGATGGTCTGACCAGCGGTAGCAGCGGCAATGGCATCCTCAAGCGAGGTATAGCTGGTATCGTCTATCTTTGCGACGTCCTGTGCCCACGCAGTATTGGCAGCAGCAAGTAGGAATATGATCGAAGTGAGAATATATTTTTTCATAAGTGCAATATTTTCTTCTTTCATTAGCGTTTACGAGTATATGAAGGCGCTGTGGCTCCTTGTCCGATAACGTAGACGAGGTGCTGCAGGTCGAGGCCGTCGGTGAGCAGGAGGTCAATGCCCTGTTTCTGGCCCTCAGCGCTCATGTCCAGGTCGAACGAGGTGGAGGCCGTTCCCGAGTATTCGCTGTTTTCGTTGTTCTTCACTGTATAGGTGATGGTGACCTCAGCCTTGGCAGCATCGGTACCTGCTATGCGCAATGGGATATAGAGCAGGCCGTCGCCGGTGGAGATGGTCTGCTCATCGGTGAAATTGGTAGCGTTGAAAACGACCGGGGTGTCCAGATTCTTTATATATGTGCGGGTGGTGGTAAGCTCACCCGAGATGATTTCTTGCCAGTTGGCGTCTCCGGCGCTTTTCAGCACGAGATGCCCTTTTGTTGTCAGGTTCTTATAGTCTATCTGAACCTTGGTGATGGTGATGGTGGCATAGCCGGTGATAAGGTTGGCCAGCGCACCGGTGCACTTGATGGTGATTTCGTCGCCAATGCACGACAGAGCGTGGCGGAAGGCGAAGGTGAGTTTGCCGTCTGTGGGGTCGGCGGGTTTCTTCTGGTCGAGCCAGGGGGTATAGGTCTTGTTGTTGTCGGGGCCCTGCTCTTGTTGTCCATAGAGCAGGTCCACCTGTGGCACGGTGGTGCTCCAGGGGTCGGCGGCGATGCGGTAGTTCACCCAGGGGTCGCCGAGGTCGTCGCGCTTCGACATGTCGACGATGCCTTCCGTGTTTTGCTGTGGATGGGCCACGTAGGGTGCGTATGCGAAGAAGCTCACATAGTCGCGCTCGTCGTTGGGCCAGTATTTCACAGGGCTGTAGCTCCAGATGCCGTTGGCGAACGTCACCTGCTGGTTATACATGAAGTCGGATGAAACGGTGGTGTTCTCGTAGGTCAGACGGCCTGTATAGCTGCCGAACACGCCGAAGCTTACTGCCTGGAGCGTGGCGTCGTCGTTGATTTCCCCCGATGCACGTGTCGTGGGTCCGTCACCTATACTTGCATCGAAAGCGATGGCATTGTCCGACGGTATGTAGCCGCTTGCCACCTCGTCGGCATCATGGCTACATGCTGCTACCAGTGTGGCGGCTGTCATCAAAATGAGATAGCGTTTCATCTTCTTCAAAAGCGTTAGTTGCTGTTCTGTTGTTGCTGTTTTTTTGAGAAGGCGGAGTCGCCGGATTTCCCGGCGGCTCTGCCTTGATAGGTTGATATGTCAGTCACCCTGCAATGGGTCAGACTGCGTGGCTTAAGGATTCGTCTGGAGTGCTGTGATGGTCACATAGATGCCAAGTCCATTGCCGAACTGGTCGAACAACTCCCATTTATCGGTACCCGCTGTAGCAGCTTTTTCGACATAATAGAACTTTCCAACGAAGGAGGCCACATCATTTGTCAAGACGAGCACCTTTCTATACTCAATCTGATTAATCGTTACAGGTGCTTCGAAAGCAAATACAGTACCAGAAGCCAATTGGTTGTAAACCTGGCCTTGCTTGACAAACGAGTCGAAGCTATAGTTAGCCTTAGCAAGATAAATGGTCATTTCGTCATTGTCGGCCTTGAAGGTCAGCTTGTTGCCGGTTACGTTTCCGTTTTGTACATCCGCAGAGATTACGCTCACCAATGTCTGGTTATCAGTAGTATTGATCCAGTTGCTGCCTTTCAGCTCCTTAGCATTAGCATCTTGTACAAGGCCCAATTCGTAAATACGAGCGGGATCCCAGATGTACTTTTTCGAATTGTACTCAATTTCAGACACGCCAGCAGCACGGTGGAGAGCACCGAGGAAGCGAGCCAAGTCGTTCAACATATTCACATCGGGAGTGGTGCTGGCGGACACATATACCACCTCATTGTCGCTGGCATAGAAGTTACCGTTGTAAGTATAATTATCAGCATAATTGTAGTTGATAGCGGTAGTGGCAGCCATCTGCTGGTTGTCGGGCAGGTCGACGTTGGTCTTGCCATTGTCCTGCCAGTCGGTCACGGTAGCCTCAACCTTCACGCTGGTCATGCCGAGGTGGATGTTGATTTCATACTGGTAGCCAGCCATGAAGTCCATGCCACCGAAGATGTCGGCTTTCGAGATGATGTTCTCGATAGAGATACCGTGAGTCTCGTTGTCGGAGAGCTTGCCGGCAAGGGCGGGGTCGATCGTCTCTACGTCGTAGGCAATGGTGACATCTACCTTGCTGCTTTTCTCGTTGCGTGGGATGACATAGAAGTAGCCACCGTTCTCATCTTTACCGCCGAAGAGAAGCTGTGGCACATTGGTCACGCCAGAAGTCTTGTCAGCGCCGAACTCTCCGCCGGTAGTCTGAGCATAGTTCTCAATGATGTTGGGGTTCAGGCCCTGAGGTGTCTCGTTGCTCTGAGCACCGTTTGTCTCGCCTTCCTTACCATCTTTGCGGCCGTCCTGATAGGTCACTTCGTCGAAGGCAAGATCCTTCGAACCGTCGAAGTCTTTCCACAGAGGCTGTCCGGGAGCAGTGTTGTTCAGGTTCAGCGCACCCTTTGTTGCGAAGCCGCTCATCTTGAAGCTGCGCACGAAGATACGGGTCTTCTTGGCATCGATAACTTTCGACGTGCCAGTAGGCGTGAAGTCGTCGGCGATATAGTCGATGGTGACCTTCACCTTAGCCAGGGCGTGCTTCAGGTTGAACTGCAGGCGGTCGGACTGGGGATTGTTGGGCTTCACGAGGTTCAGGAACGGCATGCCTTCCGTGAGCGAAGCCTTACCGGCGATGGGCGAGTAGTTGTCGCCGGCCGTTTCTGCTGCGACACCCCAGAGGAGGTCGACAGAGGTAGCGGGGTCGGTGTCGACCACATACTTCACGATAGGATCGCCCGTAGCGTTGTTCTTGTTCACCGAAACGATGTTGTACTTCTGCTGATGGTCAACAGTTTCAGCGTCTGCTGTAGAGGATTTAGTGGGAACGATGTTACCTGTCGTGGGCTCAATGTTGGTCCAGGGAGCATAGGCAAAGAAGGTGAGATAGTCGGTCTCGTCGGAAATGGCCTTGTCGCCGTACTCATTGGGCCAGTACTTCACCGGCTCATAAGTCCACAGTGTCCCGGCAGTAGCAGTACCCTGGCAAGTAACCTGCTGGTTGTACATAAAGTTAGGAGTAGCCTTGGCGTCGTACTGCTCACCAGCTGTGTAGTAAGCAAACACACCGAAGCCATTCGCGCCGATGTTCTCGTTGTTGAGGTCGCCGGCCTGTCCGCCACCACGGGTCAGACCCCGTTCGGTGTAAACAGAAAAGTTCACAGGAGCTTCGTTAGAGGTCAAGACCTGACTTTGAGTACTCAGCTCTTCGTCGGAGCAGGCTGCCAAAGCTGCGGCAGCTGCTGCAAAAAGAAATACCTTTTTCATGTTAAAAAAATTAATAAATAAGTGAATAAAAAAACTATAGTCTCTGAATAGATAGAGTCAAGCGAAACTGCCGAGATCAGAATTCCACGCTGACGTGCTTTCCGTCTTGCCATGGCACGACCACTCCTCCGAAGCCTGTTCCGTCGAGTGCTTCGACGTATGGCAGCACGGGATGGTCGGTGTAGGCGCTGTTGAGGTCGGCACGCAGTGAGAGCTGGTCGTCGGATATCACGACGTTGTTGCCTATGTCGAAGTGGTAGTTGAGCACCGTCTTCTTGTCGCGCAGCAGCAGTCTGAGGTTCAGCCGCAAGCCTTGTGCCGGGTAGTCGGTGGTCTGCTCGGCACGTGTCTTTGCGTCGGAACGCAGTCCGAAGGTATTGAACGAGGTAGAGATATATCCCACATTGTCGCCAGTGACCTGTATGTCCCAGTTGTCGAGAGCCATGAGGCAGGGCACGTCGTTGTTTTCGTTGCGGGCCAGATAATGTCCGTTGGCCAGTCCGGCAATGCTGCCTTTCGCCTCTCCCAGATAGTAGATGCCCGTGATGAACAGACGTATGCGCATTTTCCAGACGATAGGTTCTGGCTCGGCCTTAAACACCTGTTCGACGAGGGTCGACTGGAAGCTCTCGCGCTCCTCGTAAGGGATATAGTCGTCGTACTTTCCGTTGTAGACCTGCATGCGGAGCGTGTCGAGCGCCATGTCCTGCGGCTCATACATCACGGTGTAGAGACCTGTAGGCTCGACCGACGGCAGTGGCCTGTAGTAGCATGCCGTGCCATACAGCTCGGTGAGTGAGTCGGGCTGATAGGGCAAAGGCCTCAGCCGCACCTCGGCAGAAGAGGCTTTTTCCATCCCGACAAACTCCTGGTGGGTGTACTCACTTTGCGAGTAGTCGAATATCACGCCTGTGTAAGCGCCTGCCGGCAGGTAGCCGCTCCACTGGTGTATGCCTGGGGTGATGTAGCGTTTGGGCTCCAGCGTGGAGTCGGCAGGGAAGAAGTAGGCGGTCATGCCCAGCGGCTCCCTCTCCAGGTAGGTCCGCCAGTCCACGAGAATGCGGAGGGAGTGGAAATGGTCGCCATACACCCATAGGTCCCGGCGCTCACAGCTGGTGAGTGCGAGCATGGAGATGAGCAGCAGTGCTACGTGGCGCAAACGGTTCATGCGGTTGATGTGTTTCTTGCTCATAGTCATTTCTCCTCCTCCTCCTTATTGTCGTTATTCTTTATCGCCTCTTCTATAGCACTCTTTTCTTTCTCTGTCAGCCCAGACTTGCTGTCGGGCTGCCCGGCCAGTGTCATGGTGCTTTGGCCGTCTGCAGCTCTCGTCACACCATATTCCAGCACGGGCGCCGATGCCCTCGGGACGCTCTTCTTCGTGCCGAAGAGGTAGGAAATGGTGATATTGAAGTGGGTGGCACCGAGGATGTGCTTCCACCTGTTTTCCAGCCACATGAGGTGGTCGTCGTATCGCTCGTTGGGGCCTAGCGAATAGTTCTTTCCCGGATACTGTTCGGCATAGTCCTGTGCCCATGAGCTACCGACATAGTGGCGGTACTTGGTGGGAATCCATCCCAGTGCCAGTCCGCCGTCGATGGCCCATTGGTTGCGTCGCCCGAAGCGGTGCTGGTAGCCTATGTTGGCATAGACGTTGAGGTACTCGCCCTGCCAGCCTTCGCTCTGCTTCCACTCTATGTCGTAGTAGCCGCCCGCCAGTCCCAAGCCGATGTGCCATCCGTCGAGGGTGTGGTGCTTCTGCCGGTTGCCCAGCCAGTAGCGCAACTCCACACCCACGTTGAGGGCCTGCTCGGCATGTGCGTTGTGGCTCCACGTCCACCATGGCATGAAGAACTCGCCCTCGATGCTCCATCGGTTGGTGGCGCCCAGTGAGCGTTCCACCTGCACGTTGGGAGCGATGACGCCCCACAGCAGCAGGTTGGTCTTCACGGCCCAGACATGGCTGAGGTCGACAGGTGCCTCATACTGCGGACAGGGCTCCGGCAGATAGATGATGGTGTCGCGCACCAGGATGGTGTCGCGCCTCGACACGGTGAGCTCGCGCACAGGGAAGATGACGGCAGAGCCCGACGTGCGCAGGGAGGGCAGGTAGCGTGCGTTCAGCTCGCGCCACACACGGCCGTTCTTCAGCTTGCGCAACCGCTGCTCGCGGTCGTCGGTCTGCCACTCGTCCGTGCCGGGACGCCTGCCCAGAATGGTGAGCACCTCTTCGCGCCAGGGCTCGTCGGACTGCTCCACCATATTGTAAAGCTTTCCCCATCGTGCGCCTTCGTTGATGACGGTGCAATGGAGCACAAGGCCTTTCAGGCGCTTGGTGAGCAATTCTTTCAAGGCGATGCCACGCTGTTCGCCCAGCCGGCGGTTCAGCTCTTCGGGACCTTCGGGCGAGGCGCCCGTGTAAATGTTCAGTTGCATCTCTTCTTGCCCGGAAATGGCCAGATTGCGTTCCACGCGCTGACAAAACTGGTCTATCTGGCGCTCATTGTCGGCATCAGACAGGTCTATGGTGCTTTGACCCACACGGAACTGCACTTGTAGCGTGTCGCTAAGCACAGTGTCTGCGCTCATCTGCCGACTTGTTGAGAGCATGAGCATTAAGACAATAAAATATAGGATTCTTTTACAATACATCATGTCAAGAATGGTTAAGCCTATTTTTTTGGCAAAGTTATATAAAATATTTTAATTTGCAAAGAAAATCGGGAGATTTTTTTTATTTTTTTTATTTTTTGATAAAATAAACTACAATTCCGTTCGGCTTGATAAGGCCGGAAAATATGCCTCGGGGCAGCATCTGCGGGACGATGGCGGACAATAGGGACGCAGCTTGAAAAAACTTTCCCGCAGTAAAGTTTTGCCACGTCGTTTTTTATCCGTAAATTTGCAGGCAGTTTACACCACTATCAACAGTCTTCACTGACGTATATATATAATAAGGTGCAGGGAAATTAATTAGTATCGCATGAATCATCCAGAGAATAGCTCCGAGTATGCTGGTCTGCAGGTGAATAGCGGCGTGGAGCAGCCGTCGGTCATCAACCCCTATCTGCAGCGCAACCGCTACCGCCGTCGTGAGCTCAGCGCCGGCGAGATGGTAGAAGGCATCCTGAAGGGCGACGTCACCGTGCTCTCGCAGGCCGTCACCCTCATAGAGAGTGTCAACCCCTCCCACCAGCAGAAGGCGCAGGAGGTGATAGCGCGCTGTCTGCCCTACAGCGGCAAGAGCGTGCGCGTGGGCATCAGCGGCGTGCCCGGCGCCGGCAAGTCGACCAGCATCGACGAGTTTGGCATTCACCTGCTGCGCGAGAAAGGGGGCCGTCTGGCCGTGCTGGCCATCGACCCTTCGTCGGAGCGCACCAAGGGCAGCATACTCGGCGACAAGACACGCATGGAGAAGCTCGCCGTGCATCCCGACTCGTTCATACGCCCCAGCCCGTCGGCCGGGTCGCTGGGCGGTGTGGCACGCAAGACGCGCGAGACCATCATACTCTGCGAGGCCGCCGGGTTCGACAAGGTCTTTGTCGAGACCGTCGGCGTGGGACAGAGCGAGACGGCCTGCCACTCCATGGTCGACTTCTTCCTGCTCATACAGGTGGCAGGCACAGGCGACGAGCTGCAGGGCATCAAGCGAGGCATCATGGAGATAAGCGACGGCATCGTCATCAACAAGTGCGACGGCGACAACGTGGACCGGTGCCAGATGGCTGCCACCAACTTCCGCAACGCCCTGCACTTCTTCCCCATGCCCGAGAGCGGATGGATACCGAAGGTGCTCTGCTACAGCGGGTTCTACGGTCTGGGCATCAAGGAGGTGTGGGACATGATCTATCAGTACTTCGACTTCGTCAAGGCCAACGGCTACTTCGACTATCGCCGGCAGGAGCAGGCGAAGTACTGGATGTATGAGAGTATCAACGAGCACCTGAAGAACAATTTCTACAACAACGCCGCAGTGGAGCAGCAGCTCCGTCAGGCCGAGCGCGACGTGCTGCAGGGGCGCAAGACCAGCTTCGTGGCAGCACAGGACCTGCTCGATATGTACTATAAAAGCATCTGAGGCCATGCAGATAGAGATAGACAGCGGCAGTGGCTTCTGCTTCGGCGTGACCACGGCCATCAGCAAGGCCGAGGAGGAGCTGGCCCACGGCGGGACGCTCTATTGCCTGGGCGACATCGTGCACAACGGCATGGAGTGTGAGCGCCTGCGGCAGCTGGGCCTGGTCACCATCGGCCACGACGAGCTGCGCCAGCTGCACGGCGTCAAGGTGCTGCTGCGTGCTCATGGCGAGCCCCCCGAAACCTATGCGCTGGCCCGCGAGAACGACATCGAGATAATCGATGCCACATGCCCGGTGGTGCTGCAGCTGCAGAAGCGCATCAAGACACAGTATGGCGAGAACCCGCAGGCCCAGATCGTCATCTTCGGCAAGAACGGACATGCCGAGGTGCTCGGGCTCGTGGGCCAGACCTGCGGCCAGGCCATTGTCGTGGAGTGCTTTGCCGACCTGGAGAGGCTGGCCTCACCCGGCGGACGGGCCGACGGACGACGGCTCGACTTCTCGCGCGACATCTACCTCTACTCCCAGACCACCAAGTCGCTCGACGAGTTTCACCGCATCATCACCTACATACAGCAGCACATCGCCCCGGGCGCCACCTTCCGCTCGTTCGACACCATCTGCCGTCAGGTGGCCAACCGCATGCCCAACATCTCGCAGTTTGCCACCCGCCACGACCTCATACTCTTTGTCTGCGGGCGCAAGAGCAGCAACGGCAAGGTGCTCTTTGGCGAGTGTCTGCGCGTCAATCCCAACAGCCACCTCATCGAGGGCCCCGACGAGATAGACCCTCAGTGGTTGCAGGGCGTCACCACCATAGGCATCTGCGGAGCCACAAGCACTCCCAAGTGGCTCATGGAGCAGTGTCGCGACGCCATCAGCCGGGGCGGATACTGAGACCCGTACACATCTGTCATCGCCAACAGCATGTCTATGCCTGTCCCTATGGTGGGGTGGCAAATGGCGGACAGGCATAAAGCCCGTCCCTACGGCATGATCGCCCACGGGTTTTTCGGACAGGCATAAAGCCCGTCATTACCTGAACAGCGAGAAGTTGACACTGCCGTAGGCCCTGTGCTCCACGAAGTGTGGGTGCTGTGAGAAGTCGTGGTCTTTGCCGTGCTCGAAGACAAAGAGCCCGCCCTGTGCGATGAGCTCGTGCTGGAAGACGAGGTCGGGCAGCGAGGGTAGCTCGGGCAGAGCGTAGGGCGGGTCGGCAAAGACGAGGTCGAAGGGCTGTCGGCAGCTCTTCATGAAGCGGAACACATCGGCACGCAGGGGCAGCAGACGGCTGTCGCCCAGCTTCTTCGCGCAGTCGGCTATGAAGCGGTGGTGGTCGCGGTCGAGCTCTACGCTCACCACCTGGCTGCAGCCGCGCGAGAGCAGTTCCAGACTGATGCTGCCCGTGCCCGAGAAGAGGTCGAGCGCGCGCAGATCCTCAAGGTCCAGGTAGCCCTGGAGCACGTTGAAGATGTTTTCCTTGGCAAAGTCGGTCGTGGGCCGCGCCTTGAAGGAGCGGGGTATGTCGAAGTGTCGGCCTTTATACTTTCCAGTGATGATGCGCATGGGGTGGGGCAGGGGACTTGTGTTTAGCGGCCTTTGACGAAGAGCGTCTGCAGGTCGTAGGGCATGTTCTTTATCTCTGTCACGGGCGCGCGGTTGAAGTCGGCCGAAGGGTTGATGACGTAAGCCTTCTGCAGGTACTTGCGCAGCTCGCCGAGCAGCCATTCCTGCTCGGGTATCTCGCCCACGATGTGCAGCTCGTCGTATTCGGGCTCCAGCTGCAGCTGCTTCCACACGTAGAGCAGGAAGTAGAGACTGTTGTAGGCGTGCTTGGCCTCGAAGGAGTTGCAGAACTTGAATCGGTTCTTCTGGAAGCTGAATATCTCCAGTCGCCGCTCGTGGAAGTATCCATAGAGCTTGTTGCGCGGCCCGATGAAGCTGCGCTGGTGCAGGTAGCGCCACACGGGGGAGACGGCACAGACGAACTTGGCGTCGTGGAAGTGGTCGTCGACGACCAGGCGCAGGTCTTTGTTGATGGTGAAGATGGCCACGGCATTCAGGTCGGGCAGCACGTTGTAGAGCTTGGCGTCCTGTTCGGCCGTGGGGAAGGCGTGCTGGTGCAGAGGCTGCATGAGCTGCTCGTCGAAGAGCTCCACCGGCATGAGCAGCACAGGGCTGTCGATGAGCACCCGCACGCGGGGAGGGGCATCGAGCAGCATGTCGCTCTGCTTGAACGCTTCGCGCAGATTGGCCGCCATAGAGACGCCGCTCTTCACCACGTAGGGCTCGAAGACGACACGGCCCGCGTCGTCGGGCATGGCAAACGACAGCGTGTTGCGTCCTACGCGGATGGTGAGTCGCTTCTGCTTGATAAGGGTTTCAGGCATGGGTCTTGATGCTTTTTGGTTGCAAAGTTATGAAAATCTTGTGAGATAAAGGCCATTTATTGTGAATAATTTAGTAACTTTGCCCTCAAACTAACATTTTTAGCTGATGAAGAAATCCTTTCTGTCGTTTCTGCTGCTGTTTGTCGGCCTGCTGCTGTCGCAGGCTGTAGGTGTGCAGCGGCCCGCTCTGCACAAGCTGTCGCCCCTGCTGCGGCGTCTGGCTGCCGATGTGGCAGCCGACTCGGTCGCTGTGGGCTCGGCAGGCAGTGAGCGTCGCGCGCACGCGTATATATATGAAAAGGTGTGCGCCTTCGTCAGTGCCGGCACCGACGGCGAGCGTGTGCTGCGCTCTCACGGCTGTGAGCCGCTGGCCCGTTCGGGGCGTGTGTGGGTGGCAGGCATCCCCGCCGACCGGCTCGGCACGCTCTCGGCTGACCCTCGCGTGAGCCGCATCGAGGCACGGCAGGGCACCCATGCGCTGCTCGACTCCATGGCCATACACCTCCATGCCACCGATGCCTACCAGGGACGGCAGCTGCCCCAGCCCTACAGCGGACGAGGCGTCGTCATGGGCGTGATGGACATAGGCTTCGACCTGACACATCCCACCTTCTACGACCGCACCGCTACCACCTACCGCATCAGCCGCTTCTGGGACCAGCTCTCGGCCGACACCGTGGGCAGCACCTTCTTTGTGGGACGCGACTACAGGGGCGCCCACGAGCTGCTCGCCCTCGCACACTCACGCGACGGACTCGACCAGACACACGGCACCCATACACTCGGCATCGCAGCCGGCAGCGGCTACGACTCGCCCTATCAGGGCATGGCGCCCGAGGCCGACCTCTGCATCGTGGCCAATGCCGTGACCGACGACCTGGTGTATATCGACTCGGCCGATGTGTATAAGTACACCTACGCCACCGACGCCCTCGGCTTCAAGTACATCTTCGACTATGCCGACAGTGTGGGCCGTCCCTGCGTCATCTCCTTCAGCGAGGGCAGCGGACAGGACTTCTGGGGCTACGACCTGCTCTACTACGAGTTTCTCGACAGTCTCGTGGGTCCGGGCCATATCCTCGTGGCCTCCGCCGGCAATCAGGGGCACGTGCCCTCACGCATCTACAAGCCGCGGGGCGTGGCCTCGGCGGGCGCCTTCATCACCTCGGGCACACCTTCGGCCACCGTCACGATGAAGACCGACCGCCCTTGTGTCCTGCGCTTCGTGGCCTACACCGAGCGGCGCGACACCCTCATGCTCCTTACCGACAGTGTGACGGCCCGTCGCGACTCGGTCTACACCGACACGCTGCGGCTCGACGGCCACAGCTATGCCCTTGACGTCGTGGCCTATCCCTCGTGCTACCGTGCCGACGAGACGTGCTTCGACGTGACGCTCACCAAGAGCGGGGGCACCCGGCTGGGCAATACCGCAGAGCCGTGCAGCATAGAGGTGCTGGCCGACGAGGCCGACGTGGAGCTCTACCGCGTGACGGGGACGCTCACCACCCACAGGCTGAACCCCGCACTGGCCGACGCACGAGCCACCCACAACATACACTCGCCGTCGAGCGCGCCCCGCGTAATCAGCGTGGGCAATACCGCCTACAGCACAAGCCATACCAACTATCTGGGCGAGCTGATGACGTCGGACGGCGGCACGGGCGGCGTGCGCACACCCACCTCGTCGGTGGGCCCCACCTACGACGGGCGCATCAAGCCCGACGTGATGGCACCGGGCATGAACATCGTCTCGGCCTACAGCAGCTACTACATCGAGCACCATCCCACGGCCAACGACGTGCGCTGGGATGTGGCCCACTTCCCCTTCCGGGGCCGCACATACGCCTGGAACGCCAACAGCGGCACGTCGATGTCGGCGCCGGCCGTGGGCGGGGCCATCGCCCTGTGGCTCGAGGCACGTCCGCAGCTCACGCCCGAGGAGGCGCTCGACGCCATCGCCTGCACCAGCCACCGCTATGACCCCACGCTGAGCTATCCCAACAACGAGTATGGCTGGGGGCAGATCGACGTCTACCGAGGCCTGCTCTACCTGCTGGGCCTCGACGCCGTGCGCGATGTGTCGGCGCAGCCCATGGCGGCCAGGGTCAGTGTCCATGGCGGACAGTTGCACCTCCTGCTGGACGCACCGGCGCAGCACGACCTGACCGTGCGTCTCTATACCCTTGCGGGGCGGCTCGCGGCCACCCATAGACTGCCGTCAGGGCAGGCCCGCTGCACCATGCCGCTGCACGCTGCACAGCCAGGCATCTACGCCGTGCAGCTCGACGGCGATGCCGCGCTGGCAGGGTCGGCACTGATACGCGTAAAGCCGTAGCGGGCAAATTTTATCTTGGATTTGCTTTCTCAAAACCAAGATTATTCGTACCTTTGCAGCCCGAAAGAAAGAGATAACGACATGATAGTTTGCATAGCAGAGAAACCCAGCGTGGCCAAGGACATTGCCCGTATACTCGGGGCCACCGGCAGCCACGAGGGGTATATGGAGGGCAATGGCTACCAGGTGACCTGGACCTTCGGCCACCTCTGTGAGCTGAAGATGCCCGAAGACTACACCGCGGCATGGCGGCCGTGGGCCCTGACGTCGCTGCCTATGATCCCCCCGCGCTTCGGCATCCGGCTGAAGGAGGACGAGGGCGTGAAGCGACAGTTTGCCGTCATAGAGCGACTCATGCAGGCAGCCGAGAGCATCATCAACTGCGGCGATGCCGGACAGGAGGGCGAGCTCATACAGCGCTGGGTCATGCAGAAGGCAAAGCCCACATGTCCCGTGAAGCGCCTGTGGATATCGTCGATGACCGACGAAGCCATACGCGAAGGATTTCAGAACCTCAGAGACCAGGCCGACTATCAGTCGCTCTACATGGCCGGACTCTCGCGCGCCGTGGGCGACTGGCTCCTGGGCATCAATGCCACCCGGCTCTACACCATCAAGTATGGGCAGAACAGGCAGGTGCTCAGCATCGGACGTGTGCAGACACCCACGCTGGCGCTCATCGTCAACCGTCAGAAGGAGATAGACCACTTCCAGCCCGAGCCCTACTGGGTGCTCAGCACCATCTATCGCGACACACTCTTCACCGCCACCAAGGGACGCTTTACCAAGAAAGATGAGGGCGAGCAGGCCTTCGCCACCATCGACGGCTTTCCCTTCACCGTCACCGGCGTGCAGAAAAAGAACGGAAGAGAGACGCCCCCGTCGCTCTACGACCTCACCTCGCTGCAGGTGGACTGCAACCGTAAGTTCGGCTATTCGGCCGAGATGACGCTCAATCTCATACAGCAGCTCTACGAACTGAAGCTCACTACCTACCCGCGTGTGGACACCACCTTCCTCAGCGACGATGTCTACCCGAAGTGTCCGCAGATCATGAACGGACTCTTCCAGGTGCGCGAGGCCGGACAGACACCCTATGCCGAGCTGGTGAGGCCATTGGGCGGCAAGCCGCTTGCGAAGTCGAAGAAGGTGTTCGACTCGTCGAAGGTCACCGACCACCATGCCATCATTCCCACCGGCATCGTGCCACAGACGCTCACCGACATGCAGCGGAGGGTCTATGACCTGGTGGCGCGGCGCTTCATCGCCGTCTTCTATCCCGACTGCCAGTATGCGCAGACCACCGTCACGGGCGAGGTGGAGAGCATTCCCTTCAAGGCCACCGGCCGCACCATCATCGACCCCGGTTGGCGCGTCATCTACGCCCGCGACCCTAAGAGCGACGACGAGGAAGAGAAGAAGCCCGACGAGGAAGAGCGCACGCT
>CAJOHP010000037.1 GCA_905234355.1 uncultured Prevotella sp.
ATCAATTCTTTTCATGGGTAAATTCTCTAATTCTCTAATTCTTGATAGACAAAGACTTTACTTCCTTTATGGGGGTGGGAAAGTTCAGTTTAATTACCTTTGCACCAAATATCCATGCTTTATGCCTGTCCGAATGCGTTGTGCGGTGGTGTGCTGTAGGGACGGGCTTTATGCCTGTCCGAAACTGCGGGCCTCACTTGCCGGCGAGGTCGTGCGACGTGAGCTGCAGCAGGGCGCGGGCCACACGCAGGCGCCGAGCGGCGTCGCCACCCTCGTGAGCCACGACGTGCTGGGCGTCGAGGTCGTAGGCCGTGAAGCCCAGCGAGTCGTAGAGCGTCATGCCGTTGTTGAACGTATGCCACGCCATGGGGCGGCAATAACCCTGGCTGGCCACATCGCGGCTGAAGGCAAACTGTCTGTGGCCGATGCCCATCTGCCCGAGCAGCGTGGCGGCCAGGTCGCTCTGATTGCACAGGCGCGAGAGGACGCACGGACGGCGCACGGCACCGCCCAGCCACAGCATGGGGATGTGGTTGTAGAGCCGCGTGGTCTCGTCGATGCCGCGGTAACGATAGCCGTGGTCGGGCATGACGACGACGAGCAGGTCGCGCCACTGCGGCGTCTGCCGCAGGCTGTCGATGAAGAGGCCGAGCGAGTGGTCGAGATAGTGGAAGGCATTGTAGACGGGGTCGTCGAGCACCCGTGTGGGCACGTCCCACGGCTCGTGGCTGGAGAGCGTGAGCAGCGTCTTCATCCAGCGGCCACCGGCCGGCTCGCGGCGGATGTCGCTGAGCAGCGCGCTGAACATCAGGTCGTCGCGCACGCCCCACTGCGCCGTGCGCTGCCAGTGGGACGGGTAGTCGGACTTCCAGCGCAGACGGCTGTAGCCCGTGCCCATGACATAGGAGCGCATGTTGGTGAAGTTGATGTCGCCGCCATAGAAGAAGCTGCTCTGGTAGCCCTCGGCCGAGAGCGCCGAGGCGATGGAGGGCAGCTTGTGGCTCTTCTCCGGTATCTTCATCACCGACGTCACGGGGAAGGCGGGATAGCCGCTCAGCGCGCTCACCACGCCCTTGTCGGTGCGCCACGAGTTGGCATAGCACTGCGTGAAGCTCACCCCCTCGCGGGCCAGCTGGTTCAGCCGCGGCGTGATCTCGGGATGGCCGCCCACGGCGGTGAACTGCGCCCCGCAGCTCTCCATGAGCACGATGACGATGTTGGGCCGACGTGTGGTGAGCAGCGTGTCGGGCCGGGTGCTGTCGGTATAGAACAGGCTGTCGGTGAGACGGCGGCACTCGGCCTCGGCGAAGTAGTCGTAGCGCTCGACGTTGCTGCCCGACTTGCCGAGCGACGAGAGGAAGGAGAAGACGGGGTTGACAGCCGCATGATTGAGAAACTGCTGCTGCGAGTAGTACACCTGCCCGATGTTGGTGGTCGACTCGCCCAGGCCGCCGCGTATGCCGATGACCATCAGGGGCATGCACAGCACATAGAAGGCGGTCTCGGCAAGCTTTGCTTTTGTCGGGCGGTGCGAGGGTGACGGGGTTTTCCCAGATGCGGGGGTACGGCGGTGCGAGGGTGCGGGAAGACCCCGGAAAACGGCAAACAGCACGGCCGCCACCACGGCCACGAGCAGCACCCTGACCACCAGATAGGCGGTGCTCACGCTGGCCATGGCATCGGCCGGCGTGGCCAGATACTGCAGGCACGAGGCATCGAGCTTGAACTGCCAGAAGGGATAGAGACTCACGTCGGCAACAAAGGCCAGGCTGAAGGCCAGCGCCACCACACCATAATATATAAGGAACACGCGACGGGGCACGCTCCTCCACACGGCGGCGATAGTGAGCAGAAAGGGCAGGGCAAGGAAGTAGAGCGCGGTGGAGAGGTCGAGGCTCAGGCCGTGCAGGAGCACGTCGGCCACATCGGCCGCACTGAAGGGATGGGCAGCGCGCTGGCTGACCAGGAACAGCACCTTGGCCACAAGGAAGACGGCCACGGTGAGCACGTAGAACCGGAGTAGATAAGCCAGACGTCGCTTCATAGTCGATTTTCCTCTCTCTCTCTTACACCTGCTGCATGTCGTGTAGCTTCTTGTAGTAGCCGTCCTGTGCGAGGAGCGCCTCGTGGGTGCCGCGCTCCACGATGCGCCCTTCGTGCAGCACCACGATCTCGTCGGCATGCTTGATGGTCGACAGGCGGTGGGCTATGGCCACGGTGGTGCGCGTCTTCATGAGCCGCTCCAGGGCGTCCTGCACAAGGCGCTCGCTCTCGGTGTCGAGGGCCGACGTGGCCTCGTCGAGGATGAGGATGGGCGGGTTCTTCAGAATGGCACGCGCTATGCTCACGCGCTGACGCTGACCGCCGGAGAGACGGCCGCCACGGTCGCCTATGCAGGTGTCGAAGCCCTGCTCCGACTGCAAGATGAAGTCGCGGGCATTGGCTATGCGCGCTGCTTCGGATATCTGCTCGTCGGTGGCATTGTCGACACCAAACGAGATGTTGTTGCGGAAAGAGTCGTTGAAGAGGATGGCCTCCTGGTTCACGTTGCCTATGAGCTGGCGCAGGTCGTGCAGACGCAGGTCCTTGACGTTGATGCCGTCGATGAGCACCTCGCCCTCCAGCACGTCGTAGTAGCGCGGGATGAGGTCGACGAGGGTCGATTTGCCCGAGCCCGACTGTCCTACGATGGCGATGGTCTTGCCCTTGGGGATGACGAGGCTGACGTCGCGCAGCACCCACTGCCCTCCCGAGCCATCCGGCTCGCCTGCCCGTTGCCTTTCGCCATAACGGAACGACACATGGCGCAGCTCTATCTGGTGCTCAAAGGCAGCAATATGACGGGGCACGGCCGGCTCCCTGATATCGTTCTGGGCCAGCAGTATCTTGTCGATGCGCTCCATCGAGGCCAGACCCTTGGGAATGTTGTAGCCCGCCTTGGAAAACTCCTTCAGCGGGTTGATGATGGAGTAGAGTATCACCATGTAGTAGATGAACGTGGGGCCGGTGATGGTGTGGCCCTTGAGCACCAGTATACCGCCGAACCAGAGCACGATGACAATCATCAGCGTGCCGAGAAACTCGCTCATGGGATGGGCCGACGCCTGCCGGATGTTCACCCGCATGAGGTCGTTGCGGTAGGCCGTGTTGACGCGGTCGAAGCGCGCGTTCATCTTCGCTTCGGCACAGAAGGCCTTGATGATGCGCAGGCCGCCGAGCGTCTCCTCCACCTGGCTCATGGTGTCGCTCCACAGGGCCTGCGCCTTGATGCTCTGCGCCTTGAGCTTGCGGCCCACCAGACCCATGAACCACCCCATGACGGGCACGATGACGAGCGTGAAGAGCGTGAGCTGCCAGGAGATGAAGACGAGCGTGGCGAAGTAGGCAATGATGAGCACGGGATTCTTGAACAGCATGTCGAGCGACGACATGATGCTGTTCTCCACCTCGGCCACGTCGCCGCTCATGCGGGCGATGATGTCGCCCTTGCGCTCCTCGCTGAAGAAGCCCAGCGGCAGCGAGGTGATTTTCTGGTAGAGCTGGTTGCGTATGTCGCGCACCACACCTGTGCGTATGGGCACGATGCAGGCCGTGGTGAGGAAGTAGGCACCGGTCTTGAGAAACGTGGTGGCCGCAAGGAAGAGGCCGATGAAGAGCAGCGTCGTCGTAGGACCGTAGTCGGCGATGAGCCCGTTGACCAGGTAGTTCAGGTTGTTCATCAGCACCTCCTGCGCATTGCTCCAGTCCCAGGCCATATAGGCAGTGGCCGCCTCGGCGTCGCCCGTCTGGAAGAGTATCTGCAGGATGGGGATGAGCGCTGCAAAGGAGAAGATGTTGAGCACGGCCGACAGCACGTTGAACACCACCGACAGCACCAGGTATCGCTTGTAAGGCGGCACAAACCGCCGCAGCACGCTAAGGAATTCTTTCATTCTGACTTCTGAGGATTTGGCTTCTTAGGACTTGCTAATAACTATTTTTCTTAGGCATGCTCAAGCCTCCCCAGCAGCGTGGCGCTGGTCGAGCCGGTGATGCGCACGCTGACGGTCTGCCCTATGTGGCAGCCCTCCTTGGGAAACACCACCATCTTGTTCTGACCGGTGCGCCCGCAGAGCTGCTCGCGCGACCGCTTGGAGAATCCCTCGACGAGCACGGGGAAGACGAGACCCTCGTCAAGCCGGTTCTGCTCGGCCGAAATCTGCGTCTGCAGCTGTATCAGCTCGTTCAGCCGGCGCAGTTTCACCTCCTCGGGCACGTCGTCGGGCAGGTGGCGAGAGGCATAGGTGCCGGGACGCTCGCTGTACTTGAACATGAAGGCCGAGTCGTACTGCACCTCGCGCATGAGCGAGAGCGACAGCCGATGGTCGTCCTCCGTCTCGGAGTGATAGCCCACGAAGATGTCGGTGGTGATGCTGCAGTCGGGCACGATGCGGCGTATGGCAGCCACGCGGCCGAGATACCACTCGCGCGTGTACTTGCGGTTCATCAGCCCGAGGATGCGGTCGCTGCCGCTCTGCACCGGCAGATGGATGTGGTGGCACACGTTGGGCTCCTCGGCAATGACGCGCAGCGTCTCGTCGCTCATGTCCTTGGGATGGCTGGTGGTAAACCGCACACGCATCTCGGGAGCCTCGCGGGCCACAAGGCGGAGCAGCTCGCTGAAAGCTATCTCTGCTGAGCTATCAGCGCTGCAGCGCTCGCCAGGACCGCTGTAGCCACGGTAGGAGTTGACGTTCTGTCCCAGCAGCGTCAACTCCTTGAAGCCGCGGTCGCGCAGGTCGCGCACCTCACGCAGGATGCTCGCCACGTCGCGCGAACGCTCGCGGCCACGGGTATAGGGCACGATACAGTAGTGGCAGAAGTTGTTGCAGCCGCGCATGATGCTCACGTAGCCGCCTATCTTGTGGCCCACGCCGATGCGCTGCGGCACCACGTCGCGATAGGTCTCGGTGCTCGAGAGCTCGGTGTCGATGGCCTTGTGGCCCAGCTCGGCCTGCGCGATGAGGTCGGGCAACGAGAGATAGCTGTCGGGACCGCACACCAGGTCGGCGCCATGCTCATCGAGCAGATCGGCCTTCACACGCTCGGCCATGCAGCCCAGCACGCCGATGATGAGCCGGCGCGAACGACGCACGGCCTGCAGCGCCTCCAGACGGTGATAGATCTTCTGCTCGGCATTGTCGCGCACTGAGCAGGTGTTCAGGAAGACAGCATCGGCGTCGTCAACACTGTGGCACTGCTCGTAGCCTGCCATCTGCATCACCGATGCCACCACCTCGGAGTCCGCCACGTTCATCTGGCAACCGTAGGTCTCGATAAAGAGTCTTTTCATTGCTATAATAAGAATTTTGCTGCAAAGTTACGAAATAATACCGATGCAGCAAAACGATTTGGGAAGATTAACGCCGACACAGCGCTGTCAGCACACTGTCAGCGCACTGCAGTCGCGTTGCCCTCAACGGCATATTTATAAGGTGGGTTCTATTAATTCCCAAAGCTAATTAATAGAACCCACCATAAAGAAAAAACAGGGAAAAAGCACTGATTACATTTTTTTTTCGTAACTTTGCACAATGACACGCTGCTGATGCACAGCTACTGAATACCTCTAACACCTGACATTTATGGACAAGGAAACAAAAGACCAGCTGAAGCAGGCGCTTCAGATGACCGGCAGCAAACAGCTGCTGAAGTTTGTGAAAAGCTACGCCGCCAAAAACGACGAACTTGCCAAGGCCATCATCGAGAAGTTTATGCCCACCGTCGACACGCTGGACATAGAGAAAGCCGTGGGCGACTGCTTCAACCACAAGAAGAAAGGGGGCAGAAGGAGCTACGGACCATCGCTCGACTGGGCCACCATACGACGCGACATCAAGCGACTGCTCAAACAGCTGAACTGCATCTGCGAACAGGGCAACCACGAGACGGCGGCAAGGGCGGCCCTGCACCTACTACAGACACTGGCCGAGGAGTTTATGACGGACTGCGTCTACGAAGACTACAACTACGACAGAAGCGACTACAGCATAGACCAGACACTACAACTGCTGCACACCGTGCTCGTGAAGTCGCACACGATGAGCCGTGAGAGCAAGCTCGACATCATCGCTGCACTCAAGGAGGTAAAGGAAGAGAGAGCATACAAAAGCTATCTCTCATGCGACATCGGAAAGCTCATCAACAATGCGGAAGAAGCCGTACTCACACCCGAGGAGCTGCTCAAGCAGATAGACGCCAACATCAGAAAGACCAGCGACAACGCTGACAAGGCATACTACGTGGGATGGAAAATCACCCTGCTACATGATATGGACAGAAGCCAAGAAGCCTACGAGACGATGGACAAGCACGTCAACCTCGATCCCATAGCAGAGATGAAATACTCCAGACTCATGGAAGAGGAGAACTACGAGGCAGCCAAAGCATTCTGCCAGGACAGGATAGACTTCGGCAAGTCACACAACAGGAGCCTGGACCAATGGTACAAGAGATGGCTCGATGTGGCTACGCTCACCAACGACAAAGCCATACAGCGCGAGACAGCCAAATGGCTGTTCCTCAACGTCAACATCTCAAAAGATGCAAAAGAATACTACTACACCTATCGACAGACATTTTCAGACGACGTATGGCCACAATATCGCGACAGCTTACTCAGCCTGAAAGAGAAAAAAAGCTACGATAAAGACCTCCTGCTCGGCATCTACGAGGAAGAGGGACTGCACGAACGCATCTTCCAAATCATAGACAAGATGAACACCATCGCCAACTGGAGCTATACCGTCAGGCCAAACAGCGGGGGAGAAAAAATGGCATACTTCGCCAAATATGCACGACTGCTCAGCGACCTGCAGAAGGAACATATTGAAGGTGAACTCGTGAAGACCATCAAAACAGTCGCCCAATATGCTCACACACGCGACCATTATGCCGAGGTGGCACGTGCACTGCACCTGCTAAGCATCAGCTGCGACAAAGGACAGACCGACGCACGACGACTCGCAGCACAGATAGTAAGAGACAATCCCAGCCGACCGGCCTACAGAGAGGAGATACAACAATACGAATACTGACCTGCAAAGTCACTCGTACTATCATCTGATTCCTTCAGACAGGGAAGAGACATGGAAGATTTTGCACATTTGTTTTGCCAAAAAGGATTTTTATGATAACTTTGCAGCGAAAACAACAATAATGCAACGACGATGATTCTAAAGTACGATGTAATTGTCATTGGCGGCGGACACGCTGGATGCGAAGCAGCCTGTGCCGCAGCTAATATGGGCGCCAACACATGCCTGGTCACGATGGACATGAACAAAATAGCACAGATGTCGTGCAACCCCGCCGTGGGAGGCATTGCCAAAGGACAGATAGTGCGAGAGATAGACGCTCTCGGCGGCGGCATGGCTCTCGTCACCGACGCCACCACACTGCAGTTTCGCATGCTCAACGTGGGAAAAGGACCTGCCGTATGGAGTCCGAGAGCACAGTGCGACCGAGGGAAATTCATTTGGGAATGGCGCCGAAGACTCGATGAAACCGACCATTTAGACATCTGGCAAGACCAAGCCTGCGAGCTACTCACAGAGAAGACAGCACACAACGAGACCCACAGCGACGGCCAGCACTGCAGCGTCAGGGCCATAGGCGTGCGCACCATCTGGGGCACTGAGATATATGCCAAGAGCGTGGTCATCACGGCAGGCACCTTCCTCAACGGACTACTGCATATAGGCCGCAAGATGATACCCGGCGGACGCATTGCAGAACCAGCAGTGAAAGACCTCACCGAGAGCATCACACGCCACGGCATACGCACAGCAAGGATGAAGACAGGCACGCCAGTACGCATAGACCGACGCTCAGTAGACTTCAGCCTGATGACCGAACAGCCCGGAGAAGAGCGACCCTACAGATTCTCCTACCTCTACGAAGAACCACTGCAGACAACGCTATCGGCAACCTACCACCCTACCCTGTCGACAAGCGGAAGGGCACCATTGAGGCAGCTCTCGTGCTGGACGTGCAACACCAACGCTGCCGTGCACGACACGCTGCGTAGCGGACTGGCCGACTCACCACTCTATAACGGACAGATACAGAGCATCGGACCACGCTACTGTCCATCCATCGAGACGAAGCTCGTCACGTTCCCCGACCGCGACAGCCATCCACTCTTCCTCGAACCCGAAGGGGAAGACACCAACGAGATGTATCTCAATGGCTTCTCTTCGTCACTGCCCATGGAGATACAGATAACTGCACTACGACAGATACCAGCATTCCGCAACCTGCGCGTTTACCGGCCAGGCTATGCCATAGAGTACGATTTCTTCGACCCCACGCAACTGCGACACACGTTGGAATCGAAGAAAATAGAAGGACTCTTCCTGGCTGGGCAGGTCAACGGCACTACTGGCTACGAGGAAGCAGCCGGGCAGGGACTCGTGGCAGGAGTCAATGCTGCACTGAAATGCGGTGGAACCGATGAATTTGTGATGCACCGCGACGAGTCATACATCGGCGTGCTCATCGACGATCTCGTCACCAAAGGCGTTGACGAACCCTACCGCATGTTCACCTCCCGCGCCGAATACCGCATCATGCTACGACAGGACGATGCCGACGCACGCCTCACTGAGCGCTCCTACCACATGGGACTCGCCACAAGGCAACGCTACGACCGATGGATGGAAAAGAAAGATTTCATCGCACAGATAGAGCAATTCTGCCACACATTCCCAATTAAACCGAAGGAAATAAACGCCAGCCTCGAAGCACTCGGCACCACCCCGCTGCAATTTGGCGTAAAACTGGAAGAACTCGTCACGCGGCCACAACTCAGTTTTGCCAAGCTCGCCGACATCATACCAGAACTGAAAGCCCTATTGGAACGGCCGCAAAACCGCAAACAAGAGATAGCCGAAGCCGCAGAGATACGCATAAAATACAAAGGATACATCGAGCGTGAGCGCATCGTGGCAGAAAAGATGCACCGACTGGAGAACATCAGAATAAAGGGACACTTCTGCTATGCCGACATCCAGTCACTCTCCACTGAGGCACGACAGAAGCTCGAAGCCATCGACCCCGAGACCCTCGCGCAGGCCAGCCGCATTCCGGGCGTCAGCCCGAGCGACATTAACGTGCTACTCGTACTCATGGGAAGATAACCGATAAGTAATAAAGAGTAAGTAGTAAAGGGCAAGTTCCACGTGAAACAAGACATCATACATAACAATAATAACCAACTAGAAATGAACAACAAAGTACTGATTGACAATCTGCGTTGCATACCAGATTTCCCAAAGAAAGGCATCAACTTCAGGGATGTGACCACACTCTACAAAAATGCGGAGTGCATGAGAATAATGGTAGACGAGCTGTACGAGCTCTACAAGGATAAAGGCATCACCAAGATAGTGGGCATAGAGAGCCGAGGATTTATCATGGCCGCTGCGCTTGCAGCCAAACTCGGCTGCGGCATGGTCATGGCAAGAAAACCGGGAAAACTGCCTGCCACGGTCATCAAGGAGCAGTTTACCAAAGAATATGGTGTGGACACCATCGAGATGCACATCGACTCCATCGAGCCCGACGACGTGGTGCTCATCCACGACGACCTGCTGGCCACCGGAGGCACGGCCAAAGCAGCATGGAAACTCGTGCAACACTTCCACCCCAAGAAGGTCTACATGAACTTCATCATCGAGATAAGGGACGAAGGGCTGCACGGGCGCGACCTCTTCGACGGTATAGAGATGACCACACTGATGACAGTATAAACAGCAGAGCAGATGAAAGCACTGCGCCATTTACTCACAGAACTTGCCACACTGATGACAATATAAGCAGGAAATTGTTCCACGTGTAACATCGTTTTGCGAAACACCGATAAACAAAGGAAATCAGCAGCATGACGAAAGAAGAAAACGAAAGGCGTCTGACCTACCTCAAGAGCATCGTGGCACGTCTGCCAGAGAAGCCCGGCAGCTATCAATACTACAACGAAGAGGGCACAATCATCTATGTGGGTAAGGCCAAAAACCTCAAGAGCAGAGTCTCGTCCTACTTCCATACCGAGGTGGACAGATACAAGACCAAAGTGCTGGTGAGCAAGATATTCGACATCAGCTACACGGTGGTGAACACCGAAGAGGATGCACTACTGCTGGAAAACGCACTCATCAAGAAGTACAACCCGCGCTACAACGTGCTCCTGAAGGACGGAAAGACCTATCCCAGCATCTGCATCACCAACGAGGTGCTGCCACGTATCTTCACCACACGCACCATCAACAAGAAGTGGGGCACCTACTACGGTCCCTACTCTCACGTAGGAACGATGTATGGCGTGCTAGAGATTATCAAGAAGCTCTACCACCCCCGCACATGCCGCACACCCATCACCGCTGAGGGCATCAGCGCCGGGAAGTACCAGGTGTGTCTGGACTACCACATCAAAAACTGTGCAGGCGCATGCGTAGGCAAGCAGAGCGTGGACGAATATCAGCACAACATAACCCAGGCACGCGAGATACTGAAGGGCAACACACGCGGCATCCTACGTGAACTGCGGGAAGAGATGAGCCGACTGGCAGAAGAACTGAGGTTTGAAGAGGCCGAAGAAGTAAAACGCAAGTACCTGCTGCTCGATGGCTTTGTCTCGAAAAGCGAGGTGGTCAGCCATACCATAGACAATGTAGACGTGTTCTCCATCACCAACGACGACCGCATAGCCTACATCAACTACATCCATGTGTCCAACGGAAGCATCAACCAGTCGTTTACCTTTGAGTATAAAAAGCCACTCAATGAGACGTCGGAAGAACTCTTGCAACTGGGCATAGTAGAGATGCGAGAACGATTTAATAGCACCTCCAAGGAGATTGTAGTGCCCTTCGAACTAGACCTTCACATGGACGGCGTAACCATCACCGTGCCTCAGCGTGGCGACAAAAAGACGCTGCTCGACCTCTCGGTGATGAACGGAAAACAGTATAAGTTCGACCGTCTGAAGCAAGCCGAGAAGCTCAACCCCGAGCAGAAACAAGTACGGCTGATGAAGGAGCTACAGGAGAAGCTCGGACTGCCTAAGCTGCCCTACCAGATAGAGTGTTTCGACAACTCCAACATCTCCGGCACCGACGCCGTGGCAGCCTGCGTGGTGTTCAAGCAGATGAAGCCCAGCAAGCGCGACTACAAGAAATACAACATCAAGACTGTGGTAGGGCCCGACGACTATGCCTCTATGAAAGAGGTAGTTAGACGCCGTTACACCCGCATGACAGAAGAGGAGGAGCCCCTACCCGACCTCATCGTGGCCGACGGTGGTCGCGGACAGATGGAAGTGATACGCGAAGTGATAGAGGACGAACTGCATCTGGACATCCCCATAGCGGGCCTGGCTAAGAACGACCGTCACCGAACCAACGAGCTGCTCTACGGCTTTCCCCCTGTCAGCGTGCAGCTGAAGACCGACAGCGAGCTCTTCCACGTGCTCACCCGACTGCAGGACGAGGTGCACCGCTTTGCCATAACCTTCCACCGTGACAAGCGGTCGAAGCACGCTCTGCACAGCGAGCTCGACGAGATACGGGGCATAGGACCGAAGACCCGCGACCAGCTGCTACATGCCATGAAGAGCGTAAAGCGCATCAAAGAAGCTGATATACAACAGCTTACCGACGTCATAGGAGCATCCAAGGCACAAATCGTCTACGAATATTTCCATAAAGATTTGGCGCAATAAAGAAAAAAAAGTAACTTTGCACAGCAATGAGAATAGTCATACAAAGAGTAAAAGAAGCGTCGGTCACCATTGTCAGCTCACCGGAAGAAGACGTCCGGTCGATAGGTCCTGGCTACCTGATACTGGTGGGAATATGCGACGACGACACCACCGACGATGCCGAATGGCTGGTAAAGAAAGTAGTAGGACTGCGCGTCTTCGACGACGAAGCGGGCGTGATGAACCGCTCTATCATGGACACAGGAGGCAACATACTGATAGTCAGCCAGTTCACGCTCTATGCCTCCTATAAGAAAGGCAACCGCCCGTCGTGGTTTCGCGCCGCGCGTCACGAGGTGAGCGTCCCACTCTACGAGCACTTCTGCCGCAGGCTGAGCGAGGAGACAGGCCGCGAAGTGAAGACCGGCGAGTTCGGCGCGATGATGGACGTGAGCCTCATAAACGACGGACCAGTGACCATCTGCATGGACACCAAAAACAAAGAATGACACCACAGAAAAGCCATCACGTAAACAACAAACAAGAGACAGCATGAGAAAATACCTGAAAGAGATAAGACTGTCGGGACTGATACTGATGATCATAGGCGTGGTGATGTACCGGCTGCTGAGTATGCCGTCAGGCTATGTGGCCTGCGGCATAGGCATCCTGCTGTGGCTCATCGAGGTAGTCTACAAAGCATTCCACTGGCAGGAATACCGGCGCGACAACCAACAGAACATCTGGATGATGCTGCTCATCATTCTGCTGCTCTTCATCACCATGCTCATAGCGACACGATGACTATAAAAGAAGCACAACAGTCAGTAGACCAATGAATTAGGGAGTATGGTGTGCGCTATTTCAGCGAACTCACCAACATGGCAGTGCTCACCGAGGAGACCGGCGAGCTGGCGCGCGTCATAGCCCGTCGCTATGGCGAGCAGTCGTGGAAAGCAGGCGACCCCCGCGCAGCCGACAACGGCGCCCAGGCCCTGGGCGACGAGATGGCCGACGTACTGTGGGTGCTGCTCTGCCTGGCCAATCAGACAGGAGTGGACCTGGAGGCCGAACTCTCGAAAAACATAGAGAAAAAGACACACCGCGACCGAGACCGACACCACCAAAACCAAAAGTTAAAATAACAACAACTATGCTACAACAACCATCCGGGCGCATAGAAGAAGCGCTAAAGAAGTATGCCCTCGACGTGCACGACGAGGAAGTGAAAGCTGCTGTAAAACAGCTCATTGCAGAGAAAGTACACGAAAATGACACCCCCGAGGTGAAGAAATTCCTGATGGGCAGCGTGGAACTGACCACGCTGAAGACCACCGACTCGGAGACCAGCGTGATGGCTTTCACCGAGAAGGTCAACCAGTTTGAAGAGGCCTACCCCACCCTGCCCCACGTGGCCACTATCTGCGTCTACCCGAAGTATGCCAAGATAGTGAGCGAAACACTCGAGGTAGAGGGTGTAGAGGTAGCCTGTGTGAGCGGGTCGTTCCCCTCGTCGCAGTCGCTCATCGAGGTGAAGACCATCGAGACGCAGCTGGCCGTCAAGGACGGTGCCACCGAGATAGACATCGTGATGAACGTGGGAGCCTTCCTCGACGGCGACTACGACACCGTGGTGGACGAGATACAGCAGCAGAAAGAGGCCTGCGGCGACCACGCCATGAAGGTCATCTTAGAGACAGGATGCCTGAAGACCGCCCGCAACATCAAGACCGCGTCCATCCTCTCGATGTATGCTGGTGCCGACTATATCAAGACGTCGACCGGTAAGCTCGACCCTGCAGCCACTCCCGAAGCAGCCTACGTGATGTGTCAGGCCATCAAGGAGTACTACAACGAGACGGGCATAATGATTGGTTTTAAGCCCGCTGGCGGTCTCAACACGGTGATAGATGCCCTCATCTACTACACCATTGTGAAAGAGGTTCTGGGCGAAAAATGGCTCACCAACAAATACCTTCGCCTGGGCACCAGCCGTCTGGCCAACATGCTGCTCAGTGAGGTGGTGGGAGAAGACGTGAGGTTCTTCTGATACTTCCGAAATAGGCTTATGAGTCCACTTGAAAAAGTCTGCACTACGGCAAAACAGTAGCGAAACAGGCCGCATAGCACTCCCCTCCCTTGTAGGGGAGGGGTTGGGGGTGGGGTCAGTAT
>CAJOHP010000038.1:0-7556 GCA_905234355.1 uncultured Prevotella sp.
TACCCTATCCTCGGTCTTCATCTTGCTCTTGCGTATAAACAAGTTCGCAATCTGTTCAGTACTGCGTAGCTCAAAATCACCATCTTGATTGCGGTCATAGAAGACACCTTTGTAGCTGTGCCCCTGAGTGCTTTCAGGCACATAGAAGTAAATAACCTTCTTGCCATCTAGATCCATTGGCTCAAAGTTCAGATAGTAAGTAGGTTTGAACAGCTGAGGGTTGTTCATATCCTTTGCCAACTGGTCTAACTGCTCCTGAACTTTTGAGGGATTGATGCCGACGACGTTTCTGTCATTATCAACTCCCAACACGACATGACCACCTCTGCGATTCAGAAACGCACAGATGGATTCATAGACCTTACGAGCCAAGCTGTCTTTCGACTCTTTCAGCTCGACTTCAGTTCCTTCGCCTTGCGATATAATCGCTTTTAGCTTTTCTGGTGTCATCATTATTTCTGTTTGACGCTGCAAAATTACAATTTTTCGTTGAGATTCTTTCACAACAAGGCTTCAAAATGCTGATTTTCCGAAAGTTTGTTTCAAATTGGCTCTAACAAGCCAAGATTTAGCACAAACTATATAAGACAATAAAACACCAGCGAGACAAACAAATAAAATTTGCTTATCTCGCTGGTATTAAGTTATTTAGGCTCAAGTATAAGCCTTAATACTCATCCTCGTTGAACAGGAAGTCTTCCTTGGTGGGATAGTCGGGCCAGATATCTTCGATGCTTTCGTAGACGTCGCCCTCGTCTTCTATCTCCTGCAGGTTCTCAAGCACTTCGAGAGGAGCGCCCGAGCGGATGGCGTAATCTATGAGTTCCTCCTTGGTGGCTGGCCAGGGAGCATCCTCCAGTTTTGATGCTAATTCAAGTGTCCAATACATAGCTTATTATCATTAAATATTCAACAATGTTCTGCTTTCTGTCTTAATTTGGGCGCAAAAATAGTAAATTATTTTCTATCTGCAAGCATTTTGCCACATAATTTCGCTTGCACCATTGTTAAAATTTATTTTTTTAGCTAAAACGAACAGATAATCGCTCAGACGGTTGACGTACTGCATGACGTCTGTGCCCACTTCTGCGTTCTGCGCGAGTGCGTCGATGCAGCGCTCGGCGCGCCTGCATACGGTGCGGCATACGTGTGTCTGTGCTGCTGCGGGGGTGCCTCCGGGCAGTACAAACCCCTTCTGCTCGGGCAGCAGTGCGACGATGCGGTCTATCTCTTGCTCGAGCCGCTGTGTCTCGCCTTGCGGCAGCAAGGCTGAGGGGTAGAGCGGTGTCTGGCTCTGGTCGGTGGCAAGGTGGGTGCCTATGCTGAAGAGGTTGCGCTGTATGGTCTGCAGCAGCTCGCGGTCGCTGGTGTCGGCGGGGTGCAGCATGGTCACGAGCAGCCCGATGTGGGCGCTGAGCTCGTCGACGGTGCCGTAGGCTTCCAGCCGTATGTCTGCCTTGCTGATGCGCACGCCTCCGACGAGGTCGGTGGTGCCTGTGTCGCCCCGGCGGGTGTAGACTGTGGTTATTCTCATGTAGTGGTGAGGGAGGTTAGAAGTTGACGATGTAGTGATTGGCCGACCTGTGCTTGTCGGCAATGGCGATGCCACAGTAGTAGAGGTCGAAGGTGACGTTGAACGTATTGTCGTCGAGCAGCTTCTCCCACTGCTGTGGTGCTTCGTGTGTGTAGGTACAGACCAGCACGCTGCCGTCGTGCATGAGGTGTCGCAGGTGTTCGTAGGGCTGTGTGGCGCGCAGTATGGCCATGTCGACGTGCCCTTGTGGTGGAGTGCAGTCTATGACGGCCTTTTTGCACCCGGCGCTCACGTAGTCGGCCATGGTTGCGGTGGCGTCGTAGACGTGGTGTGGCTGCAGGTGGTTGGCCAGCCTGAGGCATAGTCGTCCCATCTTGCGTTGCAGCCAGTCGTCGTGTGGTCTGATTGAGGCGTAGGCATAGTATGGCGCTTTTTCGCCTATGACCTCGGTGACAAACCTGTAGTCAGTGGGCGACTGCACGCCGAAGCCTCTGCTGTGTGTGCATCGCTTCAGCCAGACGAGAGCCTGCCATAGCCTGTTCATCGCATTGTGAGTAGTCTGAAACAGGAAAAGCCCCGGCCTCAGAAGCTTGCGCCGTGATGGCTGCTCTGTAGCCGGAGGTGTATCCTGCTGAGTGTTGTCTGTCGTTTAGCCCCTTACTTGGCAGGAGCCTGCACGGGATGCTGCGTCGACGACTGGGTCTTCTGCGGACGCTGCTGTGCGGGCTGCGACTGCTGCTGTGTCTGGCTGGCGCCGAATCCGGGCAGGTTCTGCGGGTTGGTCACAGGGTTCTCCACGCCTTCCATGACCGAGTTGTCGGCAGTAGACTGCGGAGCCACATAGGCACATGCCACGCTGACGACAACCATGAAGGCTGCGAGCCCCCAGGTGGCTTTCTCGATGAAGTCGGTGGTCTTGCGCACGCCGCCAATCTGGTTGTAGGATGCGAAGTTGGAGGCCAGGCCGCCGCCCTTTGACTCCTGGATGAGCACGATGCCCACCATGAGCAGCGATGCAATCACGATGAAGATTACTAATAATGTGTACATCTTTTTTACTTTATTTTTTTATTGTTGTTGATGATCAGTTTCTCCAGGAAACGTATTTGGTCTGCAAAGTAAACATTTTTTTTCGGATATTGCAAACTTAATTGCCTAATAATTTCGATTGCCTGCGAATATCTGCCCTGTTTTATGTAAATTCGGGCTAATGTCTCGGTGTAGATGCCGTCTTTTGTGTCTTTTCCGTCGTGCTCGTCGTCGTCGGAGAGTTCGGGTCTGAGTGTGGGATTCTCGTTGAGCACTATCTTGCCTTTGTCATTTTCTATGAACGAGTCGATGAGGTTTTGCCCGATGAGCTGTGGTGCGTTTTGTGCCTCGTCGCGTTCCTGTTCGCTCTCAGTCTCGAGCAGGTAGGCCACATAGTCCACGGCGGCGTCGGCCGGTGTGGGTTTGCGCTTGCCGTTCTGCTCGCTGTTGCTGTCGTCGTCCTTGGGTATGGACTCGAGGAAGTTGTCAATGAGCGATATGGTTCTGCTCTCTCTCTCCTGCTGGTCCACGGGCTGCCGTGTCTGTGTCTTTTTCACGTTGAGCCGGTAGTGTCCTGCCTCTATCATCTGGAAGAGCACGCTACGGTCGGTGATATAGATGGCAGCTCGCCTGAGCTCGGCGTCGAACGAGGGGTCGTGCAGCAGGTAGAGGTTCTGCAGCATGAGCAGTCGTGCCGACTGGAAGTATGGATAGAGCGCGAGCAGCGAGCGCAACTCGTAGAGTGTGTCGCGGTCCAGTTGTTTGGGGTGCTTGATGAGTTCGGCTATATCCATTGTGTCGTGATGTGTTGTGTGCTGTGTGGCCTTACCAGTTGGCCACGGTGGCGTTGAATATCTGGTCTGTGATGTCCTTGACCATCTCGGTGACGAGCTGCTCCTGCACGGCGCTGAGCGACTGTGTGGTCTCGTAGGTGGCCGACGAGGAGAACTGCCTCTCGAAGTCCTGCGCGTGGTTGATGTTGTTGACAAACCTGACGTTGACCGTCATGGTGAGCTCTGTCTGTGCTGAGTATCCCTCGCTGGATACCGACTTGTTGCGCTGGTCGTAGCGCACAATTTCGCCGTCGAGTCTGAGGTCGCCGTTGCGTCTGACCTGTGTGAGCTTGGTGTGGTTGGCATACTGGTCTTTCAGCTGGTTGTTGAAGATGCTGGCCATGGGTCCCCAGACGTAGTTGGACCTGATAGGGAATTCGGCTATCTGTATGGTCTTGGTCTTGGTGTAGTCTATGCTGGCTCCGTTGAACTTGTAGCTCACTGAGCATGAGCTGAGGGTCAGTAGCATGCAGCAGAGCATGACGATGCACATCCCGTACTGCTTGAGCCTGCGGTAGAGTGTGCGGTCGCTGATGCCGAGCTCCTGTGCGGCTTTTTTCCTGTTGCCGTTGTTGCGCTCGAGTGCTTTCTCGAGCATCTGTCGGCTGAGGTCCGAGAGGTTGAGGTTTTCCTGCTCCGGGGTGGGTTCCACATACTCCTCGGCCACGGCGTCTTCCATCTCGCTGTAGTCGCCCGGCGTCATGCTGTAGGGCTGTGCTATGGCGGGCACGGGAGCCGAAGGCAGGTTGGAGGCGGGTGCGGCAGCGGCGTTGCTCACGTCGTCGAGCTGCTTCTTCATCTGGCTCATCTCTCGCCGCATGTCGTTGACGTTGCCTCGCAGCTCGAAGAGGATTTTGTAGAGTATCTCGCGCTCGTTTTCAAACGAGTGGTCGCTGCCTCCGTGGTTGATGGGTGCAAGCTGTGTGCTCTCCTTGTCCTGCGGTATGAACTGTGCGAGCACGTCGGGTGTGATGGTTCGCTCGCGGCTGAGTATGGAGATCTGCTCGGTGATGTTTTTCAGCTGTCTGACGTTGCCTGGCCATTTGTATCGCTTGAGCATCTGCTTGGCTTCGTCGGTGAGCACCACGCGGTCCATCTTGTATTTCTCGGCCATCTGCATGGCAAAGAGCCTGAAAAGCAGCACGATGTCGTCGCCGCGCTCTCTGAGTGCCGGCATGAGCAGCGGCACCTGGTTGAGCCGGTAGTAGAGGTCTTCGCGGAACTTGCCCTCGCTGATGGCGCGCTGTATGTTGACGTTGGTGGCTGCCACGATGCGCACGTCGGTCTTTCTCACCTCGGTGGCTCCCACGGGTATGTATTCGCCCGTCTCGAGCACGCGCAGCAGCCGTGCCTGTGTGGCCAGTGGCAGCTCGCCCACCTCGTCGAGGAAGAGCGTGCCCTTGTTGGCTGCTCCGAAGTAGCCGGGCGAGTCGTTGATAGCGCCGGTGAAGGAGCCCTTGACGTGGCCGAAGAGCTCGCTGTCGATGGTGCCCTCGGGTATGGAGCCGCAGTTGATGGCGAAGTACTTCTCCCGCCGGCGTGGCGAGTTGTCGTGTATGACGCGCGGTATGATCTCCTTACCCACGCCGCTCTCGCCCACGATGAGCACCGAGATGTCTATCGGCGCCACCTTCAAGGCCACGTCGAGCACCTGGTTCAATGCCTCGCAGTTTCCCACGATATTGTACCGTTGTTTCACCGTTTGCAGTTCAGCACTTCTCATATTGGCTGACAAAATTACACATAATTTCTGAGATAGCTGCAATTTTGTCAGAATTTTAATCGTTTTTAGGAATCTCGGTGTCCCGCGCCGCTACTCATCCAGGTCTGCCGCTCGTCGGCGGTCATCTTCTCGATGGCGTAGCGCAGCGTCGTGCGAGGCGTCTTTTGGGTTTCTTACCTACTCAAGTTTCGGAAGTAGAGTGTTCAATATCATGTACCCAATTTTTCGTGCTTACTGACCGTGCCACACACTGTAGGGACGGGCTTTATGACAATCACACAAAAAAAACAACAGGCAGAGCGTTTATTGGCATGCGAAGAACTCGATTATTCGGAAAAATTTGATTACTTTTGCAGCGCGAAAACCCTAAAGGAAGCTGAGTAAAGATGAAGAAACTGCTATTGTTGCTGCTTGTTGCCAGCACGCCCCTACTCTGTATAGGACAGAACCGCATAGGACGCTTCACTGCCAAGGCGGACAGTCTGCTGACTAAAAAATATAATAAGGTGACTTACGACACCAACTACATCAGTCGCCCGGACGCAAGACTTACGCTAAAACTGCGCACCAACGTCTCCGGTTCCTCATTCAAAATCCAAACTCATGTCGCCGAAGCCGAGAGCAACAGCACGCTCAACACCGATCATAAGGCTACGCTCAGCATCGGCGCCAGCTACAAAGGCATATCAGCGGGTCTGAGTCTGAACCCGAGCAGTCTGAGAGGGCGCAACAAGGACTACGAGCTGAACGTCAATGCTTATGGGCACCGCTACGGCATCGACGTGATATACCAGGACTCACGCACACTCTCCGGCCCTATCACTTTCAACGGCAAGGATACTTATCTGGAGCGTGGCGTGACCGATATGAAGATGCTCATCGTCGATGGATACTATGCTTTCAACGGCCGGCGGTTCTCCTATCCGGCCGCCTTCACCCAGTCTTACGTGCAAAAGCGCAGTGCAGGCTCCTGGCTGCTGGGGCTTTCCTATGTCGGCGGACGCATCAAGACCACCGACGAAAAGCCTGCCGAAACATCAGATTTCAGATTCTACATCGGTCACTTTGCTATTGGCGGCGGATACGCATACAATTTCGTCATAGGCCGGCACTGGCTGCTGCACCTGTCGGCGCTGCCTACGCTGGTCGTCTCCAACCGCAACAACATCGAATCAGACGGTGTGCGCTGGAACATGGACACCAAATTTCCGGACTTCATCCTGACTGAGCGCTCATCTGTCGTGTATCACTTCAACAAGAAGTATTTTGCCGGAGCCACCTATGTCTTGAGCAACTCCTTCCTCGGCGACCGGCGTATCGACATGAATTATGCGAAATGGAGAGTAAGAGCGTTTCTGGGCATCAGGCTATAGGGAAACAAGTCTGAAATGGCCAGGCTGTTTCTTTCTCTAACACACTCCTTCTTGACAGACAAAAGATGGGAAAGGGCCATAGCGCCATTGTGCGCAATGGTCTTTTCACCGGCAGAGCGCATCGCAGACGCGGTCCTGAAACTGCCGTCCGTCGGCAGCGCGCTGCACGCCCTGATTGATGATGGCGAAGCACAAGCGGTGCCCGTTGGCAGCTGTGCAATAGCCTGCGAGCGACGAGATGCCGCTCACGGTGCCCGTCTTTGCCTGCACGTTGCCAGCAGCGGCTGTGCCCTGCATGCGGCGGCGCAGCGTGCCGTCGTCGCCGGCCACAGGCAGCGAGGGCAGCAGGTGGTCGTAGATGCGGCGCTCGCTCCACGCATAGCGCAGGAAGGCCACTTGCAGCTCGGCCGACACGTAGTTGTAGAGCGACAGGCCGCTGCCGTCGGCAAAGCGGTAGTCGTCGGGGGTGAGTCCCATGCGCCTGACACACTGCGCCATCACGCCCTTGGCATCGCGGGCGGTGGCCGGGCGGTGGCCGGTCGAGGCTGCTATCTGGTAGAACACGCACTCGGCGAAGAGATTGTCGCTCTCCTTCATCATGTCGGTGAGCACCTCGTCGAGCGTGTGGCTGCGCGTGGCCACAAGGGTGGCGCCCCGGGGCAGACGTCCGGTGGCGGGTGCCTGGCGGCTCAGCGTCACGCCGCGGCTACGCAGTGCAGCCGAAAGACGTGTGCTGAAGTCGGGCTTCCGCTCGCAGAGCAAGGGCGAGAGCACGGGGTTGTCGTCGTCCCAGCACCATCCTTCGCCCCAGCGCAGCGTGTCCTTCAGCGAGCAGTCGACGATGAGACGCCCGCCGACGGCACTGATGCCCTGCTGCCGCACGGCGTCGGCCAGCGCAGCCAGGTCGGAGGAGCCGAACATCGGATCCATGCCGCCCACACAGTAGAGGTCGCCCTGCAGTGTGCCACCCTCGATGCGCCCCTTATAATATAAAGAGGTGGTGAGGCGGTGCTGCCCTCCCAGCACGTCGAGCGCCGTGATGGCCGTGAGCACCTTCATCGTCG
>CAJOHP010000038.1:7690-21545 GCA_905234355.1 uncultured Prevotella sp.
TGAGCCTGGCCTGCACGTTCTGCGGCCAGGGCAGGCTCTCAGCCGGCGCCGTGCCGCTGTACTGCCCGGCCGCGGCCAGGCCGTCGGCATCGGCATGCGGGTCTATGGCCGTGAGCTTGGCTATGTGACGGGCCTCGGCCTCACGGGCCTCGTCGGTCTGCGCCGCGAGGGGCAGTGCTGTGGCCAGGAGCCACAGGAGCAAGAGTGTGGTGTGCTTCATCATTCTTTCATTTGTTCGGCCACGAGATTGGTGAGCTGCACAAACTCGGCAATGCTGAGTTGCTCCGGCCTGCGCGTCATAAAGGGCGAGCGCTGCAGCGCCGTGCCGTCGTCGGCCGTCAGCGAGGGCAGCAGCTGGCGCAGCGACACGCGCAGCATCTTGCGGCGCTGGCCGAAGGTGGTCTTCACCACCCGGCGGAAGAGCTGCTCGTCGCAGTCCAGACGGGCCACCTGGTTGCGCCTCATGCGTATGACGGCGCTCTGCACCTTGGGCGGCGGATTGAACACCGAGGGCTCCACCGTGAAGAGATACTCCACGTCGTACCACGCCTGTATGAGCACCGACAGTATGCCATACTGCTTGCTGCCCGGTGCCGAGGCAATGCGCAGGGCCACCTCACGCTGTATCATGCCCGTGCAGCAGGGTATGAGGTCGCGGTTGTCTATCATCTTGAAGAATATCTGCGACGAGATGTCGTAAGGGTAGTTTCCCGTGAGCACGAAGGGCTGCCCGCCAAACAGCTGCCGCAGATCCATGCGCAGGAAGTCGTCGGCTACGATATTGTCGCGCAGGCGGGGGAAGTGCTCATTGAGGTAAGCCACCGACTCACGGTCTATCTCGACCACACGCAGCGGCCGGGGCTTCTCTACGAGATACTGCGTCATCACGCCCATGCCTGGCCCTACCTCAAGTACAGGCAGGTCGGGACAGGCGTCGACGGTGTCGGCTATGCGGCGGGCTATCGAGAGGTCGGTCAGGAAGTGCTGGCCGAGATTCTTCTTGGGTCTTACTTGCTTCATCTTCTTAAGGTGGGTGTCGTACAGTGCCACAAAGGTAATAAAAAACCTTGAGAACGACAGCGCCGCACGACGCTTTTTTTTGTTTTTCTCGCCTTTTTTCATGGCCATGTGAGAGAAAGTGACTATCTTTGCACCCGTTTTCACAATCACACCCGCATGGAGAAGAGACAATTTGCAGTGAAGAAGCTACTCGAGGCCGTGGAGCGCGAGCTGATGCGCCGGCCCAACCAGAAGACGCTCGACCGCCTGTCATTGCTGGCCGGCTTTCAAGACTGGGAGTCGTTTCAGCATGCCTTGCACGGCGATGCCGACAGCAGGGCCAACTACCGCGACTAAATGGCCCCCGAGTGTGGCTCACCGTCGGGGCACCAGTACAAGAACAAGCGAAGGCGTCGCCACCCGTATGACGGGTGCGACGCCTTCGCGTTGTCTCTCTGTTGTCGGTTCTTCTTCGCAGAGCCTGTCGGGACGACGAGACTTATGCCTCCTCCTTCTTCAGGCCGGAGCGCTTCTCCTTGATGCGGGCAGCCTTGCCGGTGAGCTTGCGCAGATAGTAGAGCTTGGCGCGACGCACCTTACCCACCTTGTTCACCTCGATGCTCTCGATGTTGGGCGACTCGATGGGGAAGATACGCTCCACACCCACTGTGCCCGACATCTTGCGGACGGTGAAGCGCCTCTTCTCGCCGTGGCCCACTATCTTGATGACCACGCCACGATAGAGCTGGATGCGCTCCTTCGAACCCTCGATAATTTTGTAAGCGACAGTCACAGTGTCACCAGCCTTGAACTGCGGGTGCTGCTTGCCGGTTGCAAATGCTTCTTCAGCAACTTTAATTAAATCCATTTTTCTGTTCTGTAATTAATGGTTGTTGTTATCGTTCCAACGCAACATAACAGGCAACTCTCCTATCTTCCTGCCAGCGATTACGCGGAAAGCGGCTGCAAAGGTACTACTTTTTTTCCATGCGCGCAAATTATTTCGCCGTTTTTTGGGTAGGACGGTGTCGGTTTCGCTTTTTTTTCTTACCTTTGCACCCGAAAACAAGTACATTCCCCGACATGACACCTACCATCCAGAACATCCGTCTTTTGTCTGCTGCGGCCCCTGTGCTGCTCATGCTTGCATCGTGCCATACGCACTACCGCCTGGCCTCCATCGAGCGCTCGCGCATCGTCGTCGACAGCCGTTACGACCACCAGCACGACGCCCGCGCCATGGCGTTCATCGCGCCCTACAAGCACCAGGTCGACTCCGTCATGGGACCCGTGCTCGGCATAGCGGCATGCAACATGAACGCCGACCGCCCTGAGAGTCTCCTGGGCAATCTGCTGCCCGACATCATGGTGTGGGCCGGCGCCAAGTATGGCGAGAAGCCAGACCTGGGCGTCTACAATCTCGGCGGCATCCGTTCGGCCATCAGCAAGGGCAAGGTCACCTATGGCGACGTGCTCGACGTGGCCCCCTTTGAAAACAAGATATGCTTCCTCACCCTCACCGGGGCCCGCCTCACCGAGCTTTTTCAGCAGATAGCGCATCGCGGTGGCGAGGGACTCAGCCACGGCGTAGAGATAGTCATCAGCGCCGACGGAAAGCTGCGCTCGGCCATGCTCCACGGACAACCCATAGACCCCGCAAAGAGCTACCGCATAGCCACCATAGACTATCTGGCACAGGGCAACGACGGCATGACCGCCTTCAAGAGCGGCACCAGCATCAATGCACCCTCGGAAGAGAGCAACAACTCGCGATTCATCATCATGGACTACTTCCGGCAGATGCAAGCACAAGGCAAAGCCGTCGACGCCAAGATAGAGGGCCGCGTGAAAGTAGAGCAATAGTCGCTCCTTTACTCCAAATACTCCTTTACTCCATATACTCCTTTACTCCATATACTCCTTTACTCCAAATACTCCTTTACTCCAAATACTCCTTTACTCCCCCAAAAATGAACATAAGACATCTGCTCGCCATATTGGCCTTGGCCACTGTCAGCTGCTCCGTCTGCACTGCACAGAAGCAGCTCACCATCCTGCACACCAACGACACCCACTCCTGCATCATGCCTCTGAACCCCAACCTGGCCGACACCCTGATAGCCGGCCGCGGCGGCTACCTGCGCCGCATGGCCATGCTCAGCGAGGAGCGACGGAAAGACCCGCAGCTGCTGCTCTTCGACAGCGGCGACTTCTCCCAAGGCTCGGCCTACTACACCATGTTCAAGGGCGACGTAGAGGTGGAGCTGATGAACCAGATGGGCTACGACGCGGCCACCATAGGCAACCACGAATTCGACTTCGGCCTCGACAACATGGTGCGTATCTTCCGCAAGGCCAAGTTCCCCATAGTCTGCAGCAACTACGACTTTGCCGGCACCGAGCTCTCCGAGATTGTCAAGCCCTACATTATTATAAAAAGGAAAGGCGTGAAGATAGGCGTCTTCGGTCTCTGTCCGCCGCTCGAGGGCCTCGTCTCCACGCAGAACTACGGCCCGCTGCGCTTCCTCGACCCGGCCGAGAAGGCCCGCGAGATGGTCGACGTGCTGCGCAAGAAGAAGAAGTGCGACCTCGTCATCTGTCTCTCCCACCTGGGCTGGCAGTCCACCGAGCATCCCGACAACATCGTCCTGCCCGAGACCACCGGCATCGACCTCGTGCTCGGCGGTCACTCCCACACCTACCTCAAGCAGCTGGAACACGTTGCCGACCGCGACGGCCACCTCGTACCCATCGACCAAAACGGCAAGCACGCCGTCTTCGTGGGCAAGATGATTCTGGACATACAGAAGAAGAAGTAAGACGTCAGTCGCGGTCGTAGATCAGGTCACCCGGAGTCTGACTGAGCAGGCGTGTCATCACCGCCACCACAGTCATCACCGTGGAGAGGAAGATGACGGCCATGGCCGGCCGGACCTATGGGGCATGAAGGATGCGGGTGTGTGAATGTATGTTATTTTGCAGCTTGCGATGCGGGAAAAAGAAATAAAACGCTTACCTTTGCATGCGATTGCAAAATACAGACGACTATGATGACAGAAAAGACAAGCGGCCACGACTGCAAGCCGGTGGCCGAGAGCGGATGGACCATCCGCAGGGCGGAGCGGCGCGACATCGGAGGACTGATGGCGCTGCTCTATCAGGTGGGTGGCGTGCACCACGACCTGCGCCCAGACCTGTTCAAGGGGGGCACGACGAAGTATGACGAGGAGGAACTGGCTACGGTCGTCGCCGACGATAGCAAGCCCGTCTTTGTCTGCGACGAAGGGGGGCGCATCGTGGGCCATGCCTTCTGCCAGGTGAGCCAGGTGCAGGGGCACCGGCTGCTTGAGGACATGAAGACGCTGTATGTCGACGACATCTGCGTGGACGAGGCTGTCCGGGGACGTCGTATGGGGCGCGCATTATATAACTATGTACGCGAGTATGCCCGCACGATAGGTTGCCACAACATCACGCTCAATGTGTGGGCGGGCAACGACGCGGCGCTCGCCTTCTACCGCAGCATGGGCATGCAGGTGCAGAAGACGGGCATGGAGGAGGTGCTGTAGGAAAATCGTTTCTTTTTTTTACTCGAAGCAGAGGCTGAACACCACCATCTTGGTATGGGCGCCGTCTATGCTGCGTGCGTAGGGCAGCTTGGTGTTGTCGCGCAGCTCGGAGGCGTGGTCGGCATCGAAGGAGTTGGTGAGGCTGTAGCAGAACTTCAGCTCGGGTATGAGCTTGAAGAACGGCAGATAGAAGTCGCAGCCCAGCCCCACCTCGACCATGAAGTCCTGCTTCCCCAGCTGCACGAAGTCCTGGTCCTTGCCGGCGAGGTTGATCATCGGGTTGACACCGGCGAGCAGGTATGGACGGTAGTTGTTGAATCGCTCGGCCGCAAACTTCAGGTCGACGGGCAGCGAGAGGTAGGTGTTCTTCAGGTCCTGTGTCTGGAAGCGGGGATGGCCGCTGTCGTCGAGGTCGAGCATGTTGCGGAAGGTGAGGCGCTTCTGCCCGAAGTGCATGGTGGGCAGGAAGCGCAGACTGAAGTGCTGCGACAGGCGCAGGTCGGCCAGCACGCCGACGCTGAAGCCGGGGTTCCAGTTGTCTTGGTCGCACAGCACGTTGGCAGGCATCTGTCCGCCCTCGGGCAGGTCGATGACCTGAGGCCCCACGTTGTCGATCTCCACGTCTTGCATGTGCAGGCCGAGGAGTATGCCGAAATGCAGGGTGCGCAGGTCGATGTAGGGCTTGTACTGCACCTTGCGCTCCTGCGCCGTGGCCGTGACAGACATGCTGGCGGCGAGCAATAATATAATAATGTGTCGTAGTCTCATACCTACACTATATAACGTGAAAAACGCCTGCTTATTATATCGGCAATTATTTCGACATCGTATAAATTGCAAAAAAAGATACTGAAAAATGAGTATTATTCGAAAAAAGTATTTACCTTTGCATCATCGAAACTAAGTATAACCCTTTAAATCATTTTTTAGACTATGGCTTATGTAATTGGCGATGACTGCATCGCATGTGGAACCTGCCAGCCGGAGTGCCCCGTGGAGGCCATCTCTGAGGGCGAGAAGTATGTGATTGACGCTGATGCCTGCACCGAGTGCGGTACATGCGCAAGCGTCTGTCCTTCTGAGGCTATCAGCCTGGGCTAATCGCCGTATTAGCTTCATAAACCACTTGCAAGGGCTCTCCGCTACGGGGAGCCCTTGCTCTGTGTCGTAGAAAAATTATTGCCATAAATTTGCGGGGTTCAGGCTTTTTCCGTAATTTTGCGCGAAAAACAGAGAGCAGGCGTCTACCGCGCCTGTGACGCCCCACACCAAACACCCGACAGAAAGAGATGGCAGACATCCCCCAAGAGTTCAACAACTTCTTCCTGAAAGACGTGTCGTTTGTCAACCTGATGACACGCCGCATCTTCAACGTACTGATAGTGGCCAACCCCTACGACGCCTTCATGCTCGAAGACGACGGGCGCGTAGACGAAAAGGTGTTCGACGAATACACGTCGCTGGGCATGCGCTACCCGCCCACCTTCACTCAGGTGTCGACGACAGAGGAGGCCAGCGAGGTGCTGCGCACCACCGACATCGACCTGGTGATCTGCATGCCCGGCAATGCCGACAACGACGCCTTCACCGTGGCCCGTGAGGTGAAGGAGGCCCACCCGCAGATGCCCTGCGTGGTGCTCACGCCCTTCAGCCACGGCATCACGCGGCGCATGCAGGACGAGGACATGTCCATCTTCGACTATGTGTTCTGCTGGCTGGGCAACACCAACCTCATCCTGTCCATCATCAAGCTGATAGAGGACCGGATGAACATAGAGCACGACATACACGAGGCCGGCGTACAGATGATTCTGCTGGTCGAGGACAACATACGCTTCTACTCCAGCATCCTGCCCAACCTCTACAACTACATCCTGATGCAGTCGAAGAGCTTCTCGACCGAGGCGCTCAATCCCCACGCCGCCGCTCAGCGCAAGCGTGGACGCCCGAAGGTGCTGCTGGCCACCAACTACGAGGAGGCCATGCAGCTGTATGAGAAGTATCACGACAATGTGCAGGGCGTCATCAGCGACACGCGTTTCCCCATGGAGCTTGTCACCGGACGGCTGGCCCACGTGGAGGAGGGCGACGCCGAGGCCGGTCTGAAGCTGCTGCGCGAGATACGGCGCCGCGACGAGTTTGTGCCCCTCATCCTGCAAAGCTCCGAGACGGTCAACCGCGCCAAGGCCGAGGCCGAGGGCTACGACTTCCTGGACAAGAACTCGAAGAAGTTCAACGTGGACCTGCGCGAGCTGCTCGAGGAGCACATGGGCTTCGGCGACTTCATCTTCCGCGACCCGGAGACGAAGCAGGAGGTGATGCGCGTGGCATCGCTCAAGGAGCTGCAGGACAACATCTTCAAGATACCGCACGACTCGCTCATGCACCACATCCGGCGCAACCACATGAGCCGCTGGCTCTGCGCCCGCGCCATCTTCCCCGTGTCCAACTTCCTCAAGCACGTCACGTGGCACAAGCTGCAGGACGTCGACGCCCACCGCCACATCATCTTCGACGCCATCGTGCAGTACCGCCGGATGAAGAACATCGGCGAGGTGGCCGTCTTCGACCGCAAGAAGTTCGACCGCTTTGCCCACTTCGCCCGCATCGGCGACGGCTCGCTCGGCGGCAAGGGCCGCGGCCTGGCCTTCCTCGACAAGATAGTGAAGTGGCACCCCGAGCTGCAGCTGCCCGGCGCCTCGGTGAAGATACCAAAGACGGTGGTGCTCTGCACCGACTTCTTCGACAACTTCATGGACGAGAACAACCTCTGGGGCATCGCCCTGAGCGACGCTCCCGACGACGAGATCCTGCGCCACTTCCTCGAGGCACAGCTGCCCGACGACCTCATCGAGGACTTCTTCATCTTCTTCGAGGCGACGAAGAAACCCATTGCCGTGCGCTCCTCGTCGCTCCTGGAAGACTCCCACTACCAGCCCTTCGCCGGCATCTATGCCACCTACATGATACCGTGGCTCGACGACAAATACACGATGCTGCGCATGCTGGCCTGCGCCATCAAGAGCGTCTACGCCTCGGTCTACTACCGCGACTCCAAGGCCTACATGACTGCCACGCAGAACGTGATAGACCAGGAGAAGATGGCCGTCATCCTGCAGGAGGTGGTGGGACAGCAGCACGGCGACCTCTACTACCCCACCTTCTCCGGCGTGCTGCGCTCGCTGAACTACTACCCCATCGGCGACGAGACGGCCGAGGAGGGCATCGCCTCGCTCGCCGTGGGCCTGGGCAAATATATCGTGGACGGCGGACAGACGCTGCGCGTCTCGCCCTACCACCCCCGGCAGGTGCTGCAGACCAGCGAGATGGAGACGGCGCTGAGAGACACACAGACCCGCTTCTATGCGCTGGACATGAGCCACGTGGGCGACGACTTCCAGGTCGACGACGGCTTCAACATCAGGAACCTGCGGGTGAAACAGGCCGACCAGGACGGCGCGCTGCAGGGCATTGCCTCGACCTATGACCCCATGGACCAGGTCATCCGCCCCGGACTCTATGAGGGCGGGCGCAAGGTCATCTCCTTCTGCGGCGTGCTCGAGCAGGGCGTCTTCCCGCTGCCCGAGCTGCTGCAGCTCTCGCAGAAGCTCGGTGCCGAGGAGATGAGGCGGCCCGTGGAGATAGAGTTTGCATGCAACCTGAAGCCCGACACCCGCCCTGGTGCTGTGGGCGGACTGAGGGGCAAGTTCTACCTGCTGCAGATACGCCCTATCGTCGACTCGAAGCAGGTGCTCGACGAAGACCTGCAGCAGATACCCGACGAGCAGTGCCTGCTGCGCTCCCGCAACTCGCTGGGCCACGGCATCTCCGAGGATGTGACCGACGTGGTCTACGTGAAGACCGACGACGCCTTCACCGCTGCCAACAATCCCCAGATAGCCGTGGAGATAGAGCAGGTCAACCGCCGCTTCCTCGACGAGGGGAAGAACTACATCCTCATAGGCCCCGGCCGCTGGGGCTCGAGCGACCACTGGCTGGGCATACCGGTGAAGTGGCCACACATCTCGGCGGCACGCGTCATCGTGGAGGTGGGACTGAAGAACTACCACGTAGACCCCTCGCAGGGCACCCACTTCTTCCAGAACCTCACCTCCTTCGGCGTGGGCTATTTCACCATCAACACGTTCACCGGCGACGGCGTCTTCCAGAAAGACGTGCTCGACCGCATGCCCGCCGTCGAGGAGACCAGCCACGTGCGCCACGTGCGCTTCAGCCAGCCCCTCAAGGTGATGATGGACGGCAAGAAGCAGACCGGCGTGGTGCTGCTGCCACAGCCATAGCAACATCTTACGAAAGAAACACACACACAATATCATGGAAATAATCAATTTCTCAGAACAGAACACGGTCATCAATCAGTATATGGCCGAGCTGCGTGACAAGTCGTATCAGAAGGGGCGCCTGACCTTTCGCCACAACATCGAGCGCATCGGCGAGATGATGGCCTACGAGCTGTCGAAGACGCTGGAGTATGCTCCCAAGACGGTCACCACGCCGCTGGGCTCACTCGACATCAGCCTGCCTCGGCAGAAAGACCTGGTCATCGCCACGGTGCTGAGGGCCGGCCTGCCTTTCCATCAGGGCTTCCTCAACGTGCTGGACCGTGCCGACAGCGCTTTCCTCTCTGCCTTCCGCATGTATCTGAACCGTGAGCACACCGAGGTGGGTGTCTACACGGAGTATATCGCCACACCCAGCCTGAAGGGCAAGACACTCGTCATCGTCGACCCCATGCTGGCCACCGGTGGCAGCATGACCGCTGCCATCGAGGCACTTGCCGAGGCCGGCCGGCCGAAGAAGATACACGTGTGCTGCGTCATCGCGGCTCCCGAGGGCATCGAAGTGGTGAAGAAGAGCCTGCCCGACGACGCCACCATCTGGTGTGCAGCCATCGACCAGGGCATGAACGAGCATAAGTATATCGTGCCGGGATTCGGCGACTGCGGCGACCTGTGCTACGGCGAGAAGCTGTCGGCCTTCCGCAAGCCGCTGGAGAAGTAGGGGCGGCGGCACGTGCCATGCAGGCAGGCGACAGCCAGCGGGCGCCGCTCGCTCACGCTCCTGCATCCAGGATTTGCGAGGCGTGCTCCTTGGTCTTTATCTGCTTGCCGGAGAACATCTTCTCGACGACGCCCTCCTCGCTGATGACGAAGGTGGTGCGTATGGTGCCCATCACCTTCTTGCCATACATTGTCTTCTCGCCCCAGGCTCCCATGGCCTCAAGCAGCGCGTGGTCCACGTCGGCTATCAGGGGGAAGGGCAGCTCGTGCTTCGCCTTGAACTTCTGGTGAGAGGCGGCCGTGTCCTTGCTCACACCCACCACCTCGTAGCCAGCCGACTGCAGCTCACCGTAGTGGTCGCGCAGACTGCAGGCCTCGCTCGTGCAGCCGCTCGTGTTGTCCTTCGGATAGAAGTAGAGCACCAGCTTGCGGCCGCGATAGTCACTCAGGCGTATCTCCCGCCCCTGTTCGTCCTTGCCCAGTATCTCGGGCGCTTTGTCACCGATAGTCATAGTTCCTCGTCTCTTTTTTGCCGCAAAGATAGCTACTTTCCTGCATCCGGCAAAATATTTCCGCGAGAATATTTGGCGCTGCCGACCGCTACGCGCCCCCGGCCTTAACATTTTTTCTGTTTTTATGTGTCTGCGAGACAGCGGGAAGTCGGACGAAATGACTACCTTTGCACCCTCAAAACACAGAAAGACAAGACCATGCCAACTATTTCGAAGCGCATACTCTTCATGCTCTCGCTGCAGGCAGTGGGTGCATCGGGCTTTGCCCAGCGCGACTCAGTGGCCCTGCAGGAGGTGGTGGTCACGGGCACACGCAGTGCTGCCGACGTGCGCCACCTGCCCATGACGGTCAGCGTGACAGACCGCAAGACACTCACGGCACAGCACCAGACCAGCCTGCTGCCCACACTGGTGCAGCAGGTGCCCGGACTCTTTGTGACCAACCGCGCCCTGATGGGCTACGGCGTGTCTACGGGCAATGCCGGCATCATCAGCATGCGAGGACTCACGGGCACTGCGGGGCAGATGCTCGTGCTCATCGACGGTCACCCGCAGTACAACGGCATCTACGGCCACCCCATCAGCGACAGCTATCAGACGCTCATGGCCGAGCGTGTGGAGGTGCTGCGCGGCCCGGCCTCTGTGCTCTACGGCAGCAATGCCATGGGCGGCGTGATCAACATCGTCACGCGCTCCGTCGACACCGACGGCTCAAAGACCCATGCCACCCTCGGCGCCGGCAGCTACGGCACGGTGCAGGCCGAGGCGTCGCACCAGCTGCGCAGCGGCAAGCTGGCCGCCACCGTCGCCGCACAGTACGGCCGCACAGACAACCACCGGCCCAACCTGGGATTTGAGCAGTACGGCGGCTACCTGAAGCTCGGCTACGACTTCACCGAGCACTGGAGAGCCTACGCCGACCTCGACCTCACCCACTTCAATGCGAGCAACCCCGGACCCGTGACGCAGCCCAAGACGGAGAACGACCAGTGGATCACCCGCGGCGCTGCCAGCCTGGTCGTGGAGAACCACTACAACGGCACAAACGGCGCGCTGAGCGTCTACGACAACTTCGGCCGCCACAAGATCAACGACGGCTACAACACCTCCGGCGGAACACCCCAGACCGACCTCTTCCGCTCCCGGGATGCCGTGGCCGGCGTGTCGTGGTATCAGAGTGCACGGCTCTCCCGCGGAGCCCGTCTCACCGTGGGCGCCGACTACCAGCACATCTACGGCCGTGCATGGTACTCCGACCGCGCCACGGGAGAGACCGTCACCACCTCGCGCCGCCTGATGCAGAGCGCCCACGCCCACGAGAACGAAGTGGCCGCATACGTGGACTACCGGCACGACATCGCCGACCGCATCACCATCGATGCCGCACTGCGCTACGACCACCACTCCACCGCCGGCGGCGAGTGGGTGCCACAGGCAGGCATCGTCTGGCGACCGGCAGCGACGGGCGAGCTGAAGGCATCGGTGGCCAAGGGATTCCGCAATCCCAACACCAAGGACATGTATATGTATGGCTCGGCCAACCACGACTCGCTGCGAGCCGAGCGACTATGGAACTACGAGCTGTCGTGGCGACACCGCATCGGACCGATGGTCTATGGAGCCAACATCTTCTACATCAAGGGCGACAACATGATACAGACCGTGGCCGGACGCAACATCAACACAGGCCGGATAGAGAACTACGGCGTGGAGCTCGACGCCCGCTACACCCTGGACAGCCACTGGGCGCTGACCACCAACCACAGCTACCTGCACATGAAGGAGAAGGTGGTGGCCGCACCCACCTACAAGGGCTACCTCGGCGCACACTATCAGCACTGCCGGTGGAGCGTCGTGGCCGGACTGCAATACATCGCAGCACTCTACACCGCCGTGGGCACGAGCGAGAGCAAGGAGAACTTCTGCCTGCTCAACGTCACCGCGAGCTATGCGCTCACCCCGGGCGTGGGTCTCTGGGTGCGCGGCGACAACCTCCTGGCCCAGCGCTACGAGATAAACGCCGGCTACCCCATGCCGCGCGCCACCGTCATGGGAGGCATCGACCTGTCATTCTGAACAAAGAAAAGCAGGCTTTTTTTGGCCGACTCGCATTTTTGTCGTACCTTTGCGCCGATAAAGCAAAAACAAGAAAGAACAAGAAAGAATATGAAGAAGCATCTGTTAGCAATGTGTGCGCTGATGGCATCGCTCATGGCCACCGCGCAACCGAAAGTGTATTTCACCAAAGAGATCACGCCCGAGTCGCTGGTAAAAATCTACAAGGCGCTGGGCGTAGAGGCCACCGGCCGCGTGGCCGTGAAGATATCCACCGGCGAGGGTGGCAACACCCACTACCTGAAGCCCCCGTTCATCAGGCAGCTCGTGGAAGAGACCAACGGCACCATCGTGGAGTGCTGCACAGCCTACGGCGGCTCCCGTCAGGACCCGAAGAAGCACTGGGAGACCATCCGCGACCATGGCTTCGACTCCATCTTCGCCGTCGACATCATGGATGAGTTCGGCGAGATACGCATACCCGTCAAGGACCACAAGCACCTGAAGTACGACATCGTGGGCGAGCATCTGGCCCACTACAACTTCATGATCAATCTGGCCCACTTCAAGGGTCACGCCATGGGCGGCTTCGGCGGTGTGCTGAAGAATGCCTCCATCGGTGTGGCCTCTACCGCCGGCAAGGCCTACATACACACCGCCGGCAAGACCGCCGACGCCAAGCAGGCATGGACCCCCGGAAACCTCGCCGCAGGGCCCACGCAGGACCACTTCCTCGAGTCGATGGCAGCTGCGGCACAGGCCGTGCACAACTACTTCAGCGGGCGTGTCGTCTACATCAACGTGATGAACAACATGTCGGTGGACTGCGACTGCGACGGCCACCCCGCCCGTCCTGAGCTGAAGGACATGGGCATCATGGCCTCGCTCGACCCCGTGGCCGCAGACCAGGCATGCCTCGACAAGGTGTTTGGCTACCAGGGCAAGCCCGGCGACGACAACAAGCCGCTCATCAAGCGCATCAACCGCCAGCACGGCACCTACATCACCGACTATGCCGAGCAGATAGGCCTGGGCTCGAAGAAGTACACACTCATAGACCTCGACAAGTAGCCGTGGGCATCATCTATCCTTCACCCATCTTCGGTCCCGTGCACAGCCGCCGTCTGGGCGTGTCGCTGGGCATCAACCTGCTGCCTGCCGACGGCAAGGTGTGCACGTTTGACTGCATCTACTGCGAGTGCGGATACAATGCCGACCACCGTCCCACGCTGCGCATGCCCTCGCGCGAGCAGGTGGCACAGGCCCTCGAGGCCCGTCTGCAGGACATGCAGGCCCATGGACCAGCACCCGACGTGCTGACCTTTGCCGGCAACGGCGAGCCGACGGTCAATCCCGACTTTCCTGCCATCATCGGCGACACCCTGCGCCTGCGCGACAAGTACTTCCCGCAGGCCAAGGTGTCGGTGCTGAGCAATGCCACACAGATAGTGCGCCCCGAGGTGCATGCAGCGCTGATGCGCGTGGACAACAACATACAGAAGCTCGACACCGTCGCGCGCGTATATATAAATAAGGTGGACCGTCCCACGGGCCACTACGACCTCGACGCCGTGGTGCGGGCGCTACAGACCTTCCGCGGACATGTCATCATCCAGACCATGTTTCTGCACGGCCCGGGTGTGACCAACACCGGCGACGACTATGTGGCGCCCTGGCTCGACGTGGTGTGCAGCGTGGC
>CAJOHP010000039.1 GCA_905234355.1 uncultured Prevotella sp.
CGGTTGATGAGGATGTGAAGGTGAGGAATGCCGGACTTCGCATCAAAGTGAAGACAGGCAAATATCTGTGCTCTGTCCAGATTGAACTTGCCAGCTCCCTTCTTCTTACCATCTTTGGTTTGGGCAGCTTTCTTGAACTCATCGAGGAACCGCTGCACATACTCGTACCAGTCATTGAGTGTCCATCCCTTTGTCTCATCAAGGGATGGGGAAACCTCCAGTCGAAGGGTCGGCTTTTCGATTGGCTTACGCCTGAATTTCGGTTCATACTTCTGGTGGATGGTTTCCATCGCTCCCCACATGGCGAGAGGAGTAAGCCCCTCGTCAAGGTTGCGTGTCAGTACGATGTCTGCGCGGTTATGCTTGGTGGCATAATTCGTCATGGCAGAACCATGAGCTATAGACCTTGCTTTCGCTATCATACATTTATCTTTTGAAAATTCCTTCTATCTCTACAAGTCGGCGGATTAGGCTGTTTACACCTTCAATCCATTGCTTCATGAACTGCTCGTTGCGGAAGTATTTCTTACGCTGTTCCTGGGTAGTGCCATGAAGGGCGTTCTTTATTAGAACCAGTTCACCACGGGCAGCTTTCAGCGACATCAGGGCATCAGCCTCCTTGTCGCTCATCACCACCTTTGGCTCCTGCCCCAAGGAGGTGTCATGGACGTACTGGCTTTTCTTCAGTCCACAGGCTGCAGCCATGCTTACAATCTTTGTATTCTCGTCGGGCGTGTAGCACACGGTGATGCGTGGATTGCGCCCCTTACGTTCTATCTTCTGTTCCATTGACTAATGGTTTTATTTTTAGGGTTATAACAGGGTTTGGTCAACCCAATGCGAGCCTGCGAGTATTGCAAGAAGTCAAACAGTCGGGCAAGTAGCGTAGTGGATTGTCAGACATTGACACTTCTTGTTTAGAGAGTACGAAAATTCAGGCTCCCTTCGGGTTGTCCCAAGCCCTTGACGTGGTTACACGGCATCGTCGGCAGTCGTTTCGGACTGTGCCGTGGCGGTAGCATCTAAATGATGGTCGGCTTGCAGACCAGAGGAAGGCTGCGCCTCGCTCTCTGGGCTGTTACAGTCAGAGTCGGTGCCAGCCGAGGTGATGGATGGGGAAAGGCTTTCTTCAATCTGGGTGGCCGGCTCGACACCATCATTGAATAGTTCCTTTTCCCTACCGTTACCTTCTTTAGAATTGTCATAGCTGACAGGGGCAAAATGCTCAGTAGTGTACTCATCCCTTTGTTCGATAGTTTGCCCATCTGATTGATGTGCGGTTTTTTCCAAATCAATCTCATTTGAAGAAAGGGATAAAGAATGGGGGGTGTTGGCATCATTCGCTGCGTTGGCATCAATCGCTTCACTGGTAACAATCGCTGTATTGGCTGCAATCGCTTCATTGGCATCATTGCCAACGACGGCATCTGCACATTTGTGGTTTGCCTTGATGCGCTGCTCGACATGCGGATTGCGTGAGTAATGCGTGTTGCGGATAACCTGATTGCCAACATACCAACTGGCAACACAATGGACTGTGAAGACAGTAGTACGACAATTCGGCACGGATGATACCAGTCCCACCTCATGGAACATGTCAACCATCTTGGATGCGGTCTTTCGGTTGCACTTCCAGAGCTTGGCAAGTTCAACTTCCGATATGGCGAACTGGCCAGGGGTTAGGTCAACTGAATACTCCTTCTTCTCATAGTGCGTCGGCTCTTTGACTGCCAGACGGAGGAAGGTAGCAAAGCACTTAATGCGGTCAAATCCCTGCGCGTAGTTGAACAGGAAATCCAACTGTCGGTCTGATAAGAACAGACCATAAAACAAATCTTTATCGTACATATCTCATTGATTTTAATTGTTATGGGTGCGGACACCCTTCATGTTCACTTATCATCCTTGGGTTTACTCATCTGTGACAACCTCTGCTGCGAGTCTGCGGCAAGTCATCTGCGATACTGATAAGGGCATCGTTCAACTTCTTTTCCTCCGCCTTGTTCAACAGATGGATGGCATCAATGTTGATGGCGAGTGCGGCGGCTTCACGTCCGTACCTGATAGCCTCCTGGTCATCATCAATGGCTCTGTTCGCTCCTGTAGCTTCGATGTAGTCGTTCACCTTGTCACGCATGGTAAAATAGCCCAAGCCAGTCTTGGCCCAATTAGCAGCTGAGTAAACGGCACTCTCTTTGAGTGCAGACAGTTCCTGTTCCTTCATGTCAGTGCTTCTTGCTTAGAGTTTGCATGTGAAGACGGGCTTCTTCGTCAATCTCCTCTTGGGTATAGACACGGTTCCTGCGAATCCACGAAAGGATGTCTGCCTTCTCGAAGAAAATCATCTTTCCGTTGGGCCGGTAGAAGGGGATGCTCTGGTCGCACGTCATCTTATATAAGGTACTGCGAGCCATGCCCATGAACTTGGCGGCTTCTTCCACGGTTAATACTTCCTTGCCATTGTCAAGGATGTCTTCCAGAGAGTCAACGCGCTTCTGGAGTTCTGCAACCTGTCGTTGCAGTTGGGTGTCCTTTGGGACGGAATTCTGCTGATTCATTTTCAAATACTTTTTAGTTTTACTATTTATACTTTTCACGAATTATCATTCAATCGGGCGGCAAAGTAAATAAGACAATCTCAATAAAAGGAAAAAATTGAAACCAAACTCTTGATTTAACACTTTTACGACCGGACTGGTTCTAAAGCATGTCCTGATTAGTACCAACATCGGAAGTAACACCTTCATTTGAATTGCCTCTGCAATGCTCCCTCGCCGCATCCTCCACTGACCAGATAAACCATAGCTTTTGCCAGCCAAAAGAGAAATGTGGCGATGCGAAGTTAGGGGTAAAGAATTAGGTGAAAGAAAAACGAAGAAAGAAATGTTCGCTTTTTCAGAATACTTAACCGACGAGTATGATTTTGCGCCAAAAATCATACTAATAAACCGTTCGGGATGGTTATTTTCCTTCACTATATTACAATCGGAAAGAAGAAGGTTTGCAGCACCTGTTCGTGCCACTTCCGACATACAAATCCCACTACAAAATATCTCGCTAAAAAAAGTCGTAACAAATCGCTTCATTTTCAAAAAAGTTTTGTATCTTTGCATTGTGTTTCAGCCCACCTTGCACCACATTTCGGATGCTTCGATTTATTTAACACAATTTTGGTGCAGATTTGTTACGTTTGGAGAAAACGAAATTTGAAACCACTGAAACACAGAGGTTTACAAACTTTCTAAAACTTACGAAGTACAGCCGCAACTACACCGCTACCTGCGGCGGACTGAAAGTGCTGCAGGCCGCCGACATGGAGGCTATATACAAGATGGCACGGGGATAGGCGACCGACAGGCTAAACTAAAGCAGATATCGCCAGATGACGTAGAAGATAGCGGCAAAAAAGATGATGAAGAATGTGCAACCGGTGCGGTGGCGACGATCGACGAGATGACGCACGACAGCAATGATTACCACGAGAATGACGATTGCGATGATTTCATCCATGTAGTCATAGATACTGAACACGGGCTGCTCCTCTTCGGGCAGCTCGCCTTCTTCTATCATGCGCTGCCAGCCTCTGCCGACAGGTTGCTCGGGAGCGTCTTGCTCGTCTTCCTGCGCCTGGGTGGCAACGGCAGGCAGGAGCGTGAGCATGGCAGCAGCGAGATGGCGCTGGCTATCGGTATTGGCCAAGTAAATGTCGATTTTCTTCATAGTTCTGTTTGTGTGATGGTTTGTAGGGTACGCAGGGCCTCGTCGACCGTGGGCACCTGACTGACGGCCAGAGAGCGCTTCACCCCTCCTTTGGCAGAAGAGGCGGCGGTCTCCCGCAGGCTGCACCGCCTCACGTTTTGTGCAGCATAGGAGAGCACACGGCCAAAGGCTTCGCTCTGATAGTAGGGACTGTTGGCGTTGGACACGAAGTAGAGCAGCATACTGCCTTGCTTGAGCAGGATTTTCTCGCACCCAAGCTGCTGCCCCAGGCGGCGCAGCGGCACCACCCGCAGCAGCTCCTCGGCCTGCGGGGGCAACGGCCCGAAGCGGTCGATGAGACGCAGGCGATAGGCTTCGAGCTCAGTATCGTTGCGTGTGCTGTCGAGCTCGCGGTAGAGCAGCATGCGCTCGGAGTCGCTGGGCACATACTGGTCGGGGAAATACATCTCAAGGTCGGCCTCCAAAGTACAGTCGGCAACGAATGGGCCGGCCGTTTCCACAGCCACCTCGGGAGGATGTGACGGTGCACGGAGCGACGTCTTCTCTCCTGCAGGAGTGTCGGGTGGACATTCATTCTTCAGCTCGGCCATGGCCTCGTTGAGTATCTTCTGATAGGTCTCATAGCCCAGGTCGCTGATGAAGCCCGACTGCTCGGCTCCGAGCAGATTGCCCGCACCGCGTATGTCGAGGTCCTGCATGGCGATGTTGATGCCGGAGCCCAGGTCGCTGAAGTTCTCGAGCGCCTCCAGGCGGCGGCGAGCATCGACAGGCAGGGCGGCCAGCGGCGGGGCCAGCAGATAGCAGAAGGCCTTGCGGTTGCCGCGCCCCACACGGCCGCGCATCTGGTGCAGGTCGGACAGACCGAAATTGTGGGCGCCGTTGATGATGATGGTGTTGGCGTTGGGTATGTCGATGCCGTTCTCAACGATGGTGGTGGAGAGCAGCACGTCGTAGTCATAATTGGAGAAGTCGAGGATGATCTGTTCCAGTTCCTCGGGTTTCATCTGCCCGTGGCCGATGGCTATGCGGCAATCGGGGATGTACTGGCGGATGACCTCGCTGAGGTGGGTGAGCTCGCTGATGCGGTTGTTGACGAAGTAGACCTGTCCGTTGCGCGACATCTCGAAGTTGATGGCGTCGACGATGATTTCGGCCGAGAAGGTGTGTATCTCCGTCTGTATGGGGTAGCGGTTGGGCGGTGGCGTCTGTATGACGCTCAGGTCGCGTGCTCCCACGAGCGAGAACTGCAGCGTGCGGGGTATGGGTGTGGCGCTCATGGTGAGCGTGTCGACATTGGTCTTCAGCTGCCGCAGCTTCTCCTTCGTAGAGACGCCGAACTTCTGTTCCTCGTCGATGATGAGCAGTCCGAGGTCGCGGAACTTGACCGTCTTGCCCACCAGCTTGTGTGTGCCTATGAGTATGTCTATCTTGCCCTCGGCCAGGTCGGCGAGCAACTGATGCGTCTGCTTGGCCGTGCGGGCCCTGGTGAGGTAGTCCACACGCACGGGCATGTCCTTGAGCCGGCTGGAGAAGGTGCGGTAGTGCTGATAGGCCAGCACGGTGGTGGGCACGAGCACGGCCACCTGCTTGCCGTCGGTAGCGGCCTTGAAGGCGGCGCGCACGGCCACCTCGGTCTTGCCGAAGCCCACATCGCCGCACACCAAGCGGTCCATGGGACGCGGCTGCTCCATGTCGGCCTTGACGTCCTGCGTAGCCTTCAGCTGGTCGGGGGTGTCCTCGTAGAGGAACGAGGCCTCGAGGGCGTGCTGCAGGTAGCTGTCGTGGCTGAAGGCAAAACCGCGCTGATGGCGACGTGAGGCATAGAGGCGGATGAGGTCGCGGGCGATGTCCTTGATGTGCTGCTTGGTGCGCTCCTTCAGCCGCTCCCACTGCCCGGTGCCGAGGGTCGACACGCGGGGTGGCTGTCCGCCGTCCTGTGACTTGTATTTCGACACCTTGTTGAGCGAGTGTATCGACACGTAGATGGCGTCGCCATGCTGATAGATGATCTTTATCATCTCCTGGAATCCGCCACGCTCTATCGGCATGCGCACCAGACCACCAAAGCGGCCTATGCCATGGTCGACGTGCACGATGTAGTCGCCCAGTTCAAACTGCTGTATCTCCTTGAGCGTGAGCGCCATCTTGCCGCTGCGGGCCTTGTCGCTCTTGAGATTGAACTTATGGAAACGGTCGAAGATCTGGTGGTCGGTAAAGAGACACACGCGCTGGTCGTGGTCGACGAAGCCTTCGTGCAGCGTATGGTCGACGGGAGTGAAAAGAGTTTTCTCTTCTTCCCTTTCACCTGAGAGTATTTCCCTCAACCGGTCGTTCTGCTTCTGGCTGTCGGCCAGCACATAGATAGTGTAGCCCTTGAGCTGATAGTCCTCAAAGGTCTGGGCAAGCATCTCGAAGTTTTTGTGGAACAGGGGCTGGGCACTCGTGCGGAAGCGGATGACAGCGTCTGCATCGGCTGTGCGCACGGGGTGTGCCGCGTCGTCAGTCTTACTGCTGGCAAGACAGACTTTCTGAAAAGGCTCGCTGTCGGCCATGAAGCGTGCTCCGCCTATGAGCTGGCTGTCGCGCCGTAGCTCGCGCTCTATCTCGCGGCGCTCCATCTCGGTGGCGCCTTCCAGACGCTCGGTCACAGCTTGAGAGGAGAAGCCCTCATGGAAGACACGCTCGACGGCGTCGCGCACGTACATATAGTTTTTTGCCACCAGCACCGCATCCGACGGCAGGAAGGCAAAGAGCGACTCTTTCTCCTCGACAGCCGACAGCTCGGGCACGATGCTCACCTGCTCATGGCGCTCACGCGACAGCTGGTCTTCCACCTGGAAGGAGCGGATGGAGTCGATGTCGTCGCCAAAGAAATCGATGCGGTAGGGATACTCATAGCTATAGCTGAACACATCGAGTATGCTGCCACGCAGGGCAAACTGCCCTGGCTCGTAGACATAGTCGACCTCGGTGAAGCCAAAGCCGCGCAACGTCTCGGCGATGCTGTCGACGTCGGCGCTCTGTCCCTGCACGAGCACGAGTGTGCGCTCGTCGATGGCCCGGCGCTTCACCACCATCTCGGCCAGTGCCTCGGGATAGCTCACAAGATAGAGCGGTGAGGCCGCAGACGCCCTGTATGCCGACAGCCGTGAGAGTGCCTCGGTGCGCAGTATCTCGTTGGCTGCATCTTTCTGGCCATACTTGATGGCCCGCCGATAGCTGGAGGGGAAGAAGAGCACGCTGTCGTCGGCACCCATGAGCTGCGTCAGATCGTGGTAGAAATAGCCAGCCTCGTCGGCATCCTGCAGGATGATGAGCATGGCACGGGGCGCGCTGACTGCCAGAGAGGCAAAGAGCACAGGGGGGGCAGAACCCAACAGTCCCTCGAGGGAAATGGTGCGGACACCCGTTTCCCCTATCGCTTTTGCCAAAGCCGACACCTGCGGCTTGCTGGCATACTGACGGACCAGTTCCTGTATATTCATCACAAAATCGAGTGCAAAGGTACAAAAAAGATTAAAGATTATGGATGAAAGGAGAAAGTTTTTGCCTTTTATTTGTTAATATCAGCAGAAATCACTATTTTTGCACGTAAAATCAACCACGATTATGAATAGCAGCGACAGCATTGTCATCATTCCTACTTACAACGAGAAGGAGAACATCGAAAAGATTATCCGTGCCGTCTTCGGTCTGGAGAAGTGCTTCCACATCCTGGTCATCGACGACGGCTCGCCCGACGGCACCGCCCAGATAGTGAAAGGCCTCATGGACGGCGAGTTTGCCGACCGCCTCTTCATCGTGGAGCGAAGCGGCAAGCTGGGACTCGGCACGGCTTACATCACGGGCTTCAAGTGGGCGCTGGAACGCGACTACGGCTACATCTTCGAAATGGATGCCGACTTCAGCCACGACCCCAACGACCTGCCCCGGCTCTACAGCGCCTGTGCCGACGAAGGCTACGACGTGGCCATCGGCTCGCGATACATCAGCGGCGTCAACGTGGTCAACTGGCCCATCGGCCGCGTGCTCATGTCATACTTCGCTTCGAAATACGTGCGCATGGTCACCGGATTCAAGGTGCACGACACCACTGCGGGATTCAAGTGCTACAAGCGACGCGTGCTCAAGACCATCGAGCTCGACAAGATACGCTTCAAGGGCTACGGCTTCCAGATAGAGATGAAGTACACGGCCTATAAGATCGGGTTTAAGATAAAGGAGGTGCCCGTCATCTTCGTCAACCGGCGCGAGGGAGTATCAAAGATGTCGGGAGGCATCTTCAGCGAAGCCTTCTTCGGCGTGATGCGACTGCGCTGGGACGGATGGACCCGCAAATACCCTGCGATAAAAGACGAGTAGCCGCACCCCACCCCACCCTGTGCAAAGCACACCGACGAGGAGCACGGCTGCATGCGGCACCGACATCACAATAAAAGGAACAATAACCACAACAAGGACATGACCATCATAGAGAGATTTCTGAACTACACCAAGTTCGACACACAGTCGGCCGAAGAGAGCCAGACAGTGCCCAGCACGGCAAAGCAACTCGTCTTCGCCAAGTATCTGAAGGAAGAACTGGAGCGAGAAGGGCTCTGCGACGTAGAGATGGACGAGAAAGGCTACATCTACGCCACACTGCCTGCCAACGCCACTGGACACGACGTGCCCACCATCGGCTTCATCTCGCACTACGACACCAGCCCCGACAGCTCAGGCGCCGACATCAAGCCACGCATCGTCAAGGACTACGACGGGGGCGACATCGTGCTCAGCGACGGCATCGTGCTCAGTCCGACGAAGTTTCCCGAGCTGAAGGGACACGTGGGCTGCGACCTCATCGTGACCGACGGCCACACCCTCCTGGGCGCCGACGACAAGGCCGGCATCGCCGAAATCGTGGAGGCCATGTGCTACCTGCGTGACCACCCGGAGGTGAAGCACGGAAAGATACGCGTGGCATTCAATCCCGACGAGGAGATAGGCATGGGGGCACACCACTTCGACGTGGAGCGCTTCGCATGCCGGTGGGCCTACACCATGGACGGTGGTGACGTGGGCGAGCTGGAATACGAAAACTTCAACGCCGCTTCGGCAAAGATTGCCCTGCGGGGCATCAGCGTGCACCCCGGATACGCCAAGGACAAGATGGTCAACGCCAACCGACTGGCGGCCGAGTTTGCCGCCATGCTGCCTGCCGACGAGACGCCCGAGAGCACCGAGGGCTACCAGGGATTCTACCACCTCATCGGCATGCAGACCAGCACCGAGCAGGGCAAGATGTCGTACATCATCCGCGACCACGACCGGCAGCGATTCGAAGAGCGCAAGGCATTTATCATGGCATGCGCCGAACGCATGAACGAGAAGTATGGCCAGGGCACCGTCACCGCCCAGGTCAGCGACCAGTATTACAACATGCGCGAGAAGATAGAGCCCGACAACATGCACGTCGTCGACCTGGTGCTCGAAGCTATGCGACAGGTCGGCGTGGAACCCAAGGTGAAGCCCATCCGCGGTGGCACCGACGGTGCACAGCTGTCGTTCAAAGGCCTGCCCTGCCCCAACATCTTTGCTGGAGGCATCAACTTCCACGGACCATTTGAGTATGTGCCCATACAGTCCATGGAGAAAGCCATGCAGGTGGTCGTCAAGATATGCGAGCTGACTGCACAAAAGTGCTCTGACTGACAGACACGGCAAACAGCCACACGCCCCCAATCCACCTACTACGATGCCCATTACCGACACACCGGAGAAAAGCAACAACGCACTGACTGAAACACTGACCATCAGCAACGACATCATGCAGGTGGCCAGCCTCAACACGTTTGTCAAGTCGCTGCTCTGCCGTATCGGCGTAGAAAGCAAGATGGCAAAGAAACTGCAGCTGGGCGTGGAAGAGGCCGTCGTCAACGTCATAGACTACGCCTACCCCCCTGGCACGCAGGGCACCATCACGCTGAACGCGAGCTACGACCGCCGGCAGCTGCGCTTTGTCATCACCGACACAGGCGTGCCCTTCGACCCCACCCTATCGCTCCTGCCAGACATCACACTCAACGCTGAAGACCGTCCCATCGGCGGACTGGGCATACTGCTCATGCGCGAGCTGACAGACGACATCAGCTATGAGCGGACCGACGGGAAGAATATCCTCACACTCATCTTCTCCAAAGTGCAGAAGTAGGCAGATACGACAGGAGACTCATAGCCAACAACAGAACAAAAACGAAAACGACATGCGACTACGTCTTTTCCTCGTCCTCCTGTGTGCGACAATACTGCGCACTGCAGGCCAGCCATCCGACACGCTGAGACAAGAGCCACGCTTGACCGTCGACCTGCAACTGCTGGGCCACGGCGAGATGCGCACAGGCGGTCTGCCCGAAGGTGCCGTCGACGACCACTCCCGCTTTGTCATGAACCGCGAACGCCTTGTGGTGGGCTATCAGCGCGACTGGATTCAGGCTAAAGTCAGCCTGCAGCACTCCAACGTGTGGGGCGAGGCTGGCAATGCCACAAAGACCTACGAAGCCTGGGTGCGCCTGCAGTCGCCGCAGGGTCTCTTCGCACAGGTGGGTCGGCAGGCACTCTCCTACGACGACGAGCGCATCATAGGCCCTAACGACTGGGCCATGGCATCGCAGTCGCACGACGCCCTGAGTCTGGGCTATGAAGGCAAAGGGCACAAGGCACACGCCGTGCTGGCCTACAACCAAAACGGAGTCAACATAGACCAGGGCGGCACCTACTTCACCGGCGGGGCACAGCCCTACAAAAGTATGCAGTTGCTCTGGTACCACTACGACCTGCCCAAGCTGCCGCTGGGTGCCTCGCTGCTCTTCATGAACGTGGGCATGCAGGCAGGACTGCCACAAGACGACGAACACACAGAGAACCAGCAGCTCCTGGGCGCCTATGTGAAATACCACCCCAAAGGCGTCACCCTCGACGCATCCTACTACCGGCAGATGGGACACGACGAGCACGGACTGGAGATAGACGCATGGCTGGCCGCCGCGAAGGCACAGTGGCAGCTCAGCAGAAGCATCGGCCTGGAGGCGGGCTTCGACTATATGAGCGGCGACAAGAACTTCAACGTGCCTGCCAAGGGCATCCTCGGACTGACACGCCACGAGAAGATATGCGGCTTCAACCCCATCTACGGATCTCACCACAAGTTCTACGGCGCCATGGACTTCTTCTACGTCAGCGCCTACTACGGCGGCTTCACCCCCGGTCTGCAGAATGCCTACGTGGGAGGCACCTACAGCCCGCTGAGGCAGCTCAGCCTCACAGCCCGCTACCACTACCTGGCCACCGCCACCAAGCTCGAAGAGATGAACATGACGCTGGGCCACGAGATAGAGCTGGCCGCCCGCTATGCCCTGGCCCGCGACATGACCATAGCAGCTGGCTACTCCTACATGACCGGCACCAGCACCATGGAGCGACTCAAGCGTGCCAGCGACGACGGAAGGCTGCGCTGGGCATGGGTGTCGATAGTCTTCGCGCCACGACTTTTTACTAAGTAAGTAAAGGCAAACACACCACTATGGCAGAACTACCCACTATGATAAAAGACCTGGCCCTGATACTCACCGTGGCCGGCATCGTCACACTTGTCTTCAAGAAGCTCAAACAGCCTCTCGTGCTCGGCTACATCGTGGCCGGATTTCTCGTATCGCCGCACATGCCCTACACGGCCAGCGTGGCCGACACGGAAAACACTCACCTCTGGGCCGACATCGGCGTGATGTTCCTGCTCTTCTCACTGGGTCTCGACTTCTCATTCAAGAAGATACTGAAGATGGGCGCCTCGCCCGTCATCTCGACCGTCACCATCATCTTCTCCATGTCGATGCTGGGCGTGTGCGTGGGCCATGCCTTCGGATGGCAGAAGATGGACTGCATCTTCCTTGGCGGCATGCTCGCCATGTCGTCGACCACCATTATCTACAAGGCATTCGACGACATGGGCCTGCGACAGCAGCAGTTTGCGGGGCTGGTCATGTCGGTGCTCATCCTGGAAGACATCCTGGCCATCGTGATGATGGTGATGCTCTCGGCCATTGCCAGCGGCAACAATCCCGACGGCAGCCAGATGGCCGGTGCCATACTCCGTATAGGTTTCTTCCTTATCCTTTGGCTCGTGGTGGGCATCTCTGCCGTGCCGCTGTTTCTCAGACACGTGCGCAAGCTCATCAACTCCGAGGTGCTGCTCGTCGTGTCGCTCGGACTGTGCTGTGCCATGGCCGTTTTCTCCACCAAGGTAGGGTTCTCCTCGGCCTTCGGAGCATTTATCATGGGCAGCATCCTAGCAGAGACCGTCGAGGCCGAACGCATAGAGAAACTGGTGGAACCGGTGAAAAACCTCTTCGGCGCCATATTCTTCGTGTCCGTGGGCATGCTGGTCGACCCAGCTATCATCGCAAGCTACGCACTGCCCATCGCCATCCTGGTGCTCACCATACTCATCGGACAGAGCACGCTGGGCTCGCTGGCCTTCATGCTGGGCGGCGAGAGCCTCAAGAGTGCCATGCGCTGCGGATTCTCCATGGCACAGATAGGCGAGTTCTCGTTTATCATCGCTTCGCTGGGACTCTCGCTCGGCGTCATCAGCGACTTCCTCTACCCTGTCGTGGTGGCCGTGTCGGTCATCACCACCTTCCTCACTCCCTACATGATACGCTTTGCCACACCGGCCTACAACGCCCTGGAGCACCGGTTGCCGCCACACGTCATACGCATGCTCAACCACCTGTCGACATCCCGTCCTGACAGCAACGAGCACAGCCTGTGGCGCAGCCTGCTCATGCAGATGACGGTCAACACGGTGGTCTATGCCATACTCTCCTCGGCCACTGTCGCCATCATGTTCACCTTCGTGCTGCCTCTGACGCGGCAGATGCTGCCCGGGTGGGAGCTGCACTGGTATGCCAACGCCATCACCGGCCTGCTCACCGTGATGCTCATTGCTCCGTTCCTGCGCGCCATGGTGATGAAGAAGAACCGCAGCCCAGAGTGGCGCACGCTTTGGGACGAGAGCAACCGCAACCACCTGCCTCTGCTCTTCACCGTGCTGGTGCGCGTGGTCATCGCCGTGAGCTTCGTGTTCTACATCTGCAACTATCTGTCGCGCTTCACCCCGGCCGTGATGATCACCCTGGGCGTGCTCGCCGTGCTGCTCATGGTGGTGTCGCGCCGCACCAAGCGCAACAGCATCATGCTGGAACGCCTCTTCATCAACAACCTTCGCTCGCGCGACATCGAGGCACAGGTGCACGGGAAGAAACGCCCGCTCTATGAGGGACGGCTGCTCGACCGCGACATACACATCGCCGACTTCGACATACCGCAGGACTCGCTCTGGGCTGGCAAGACACTGCGCGAGCTCAACCTGGGCCACCTGTACGGCATACACGTCAGCAGCATCATGCGCGGTACGAAACGCATCAACATCCCCGACGGCAACGACACGCTCTTCCCCTTCGACCGACTGCAGGTCATAGGCAGCGACGAACAGTTGGCACTGTTTAAGAATGCCGTCGAGACCTGCATCTCCCCCGAAGACCCTGAGCTGGAAAAGCGCGAGATGAAGCTGCGCCAGCTCATCATCGCCGCCGGCAGTCCCTTTGTAGGCAAGACGCTGCAGGAGGCCGACCTGCGCGGCCGCTACAACTGCATGGTGGTAGGACTGGAGGAAGGCCATGAAAACCTCACACTCGTCACCGCCGACTATCGCTTTGCCGAGGGAGACATCATCTGGCTCGTGGGCGAACAGCAGGCACTCGACCGACTGTTCAGTGCCACATAGAGATACGGGAGTACGGAGGTGCGGGGGTACGGATGTGCGAGAATAGACTTACTTCACTCGCACCTTCGTACCCCCGCACTTTCGTATCCCCGAAATCTTCCGGGTTATCACTTAATTAAAGTTTCCCATCTTATTTATCAAGAATTAGAGAATTAGAGAATTTTATTCTTACTAAGAATTTGAGAAGGAATTAGAGAAGAAACCGTGGGGCATTTCGTAAGTTTCCTGTCGCATGCGACGGACAATTCTTATCAATTCTTTTCATGAGTAAATTCTCTAATTCTCTAATTCTTGATAGACAAAGACTTTCTTCCTTTATGGGGGTGGGAAAGTTCAGTCACTTAATAGCTCCGTGCAATGATGACACGTGCCACAGCAGGCTTGCCACTGACCATGTCGGTACCTGGCGTCTGCTCGTAAGCGAAAGGCACGCAGCGGATGGTGGCCTGCGTCTCCTCCTTGATCTGCGCCTCGGTCTCGGCAGTGCCGTCCCAGTGGCAGAGGAAGAAGCCGCCGTCCTTCACACGCTCCTTGAACTCCTCATAGTTGTCGCACTCATAGACGTGGGCGTCGCGGAACTTGCGGGCCTTCTCAAAAATGTTCTGCTGAATGTCGTCGAGCAGCTTCTCCACATGCTCCACGATGCCCTCGAGGGGCAGAGTCTCTTTCTCCAAGGTGTCGCGGCGCATCAGCTCGATGGTGCCGTTCTCCAGGTCGCGTGCCCCGAGGACCAGGCGCACGGGCACGCCCTTGAGCTCGTAGTCGGCAAACTTGAATCCCGGGCGTTTGTTGTCGGCGTCGTCAAACTTCACCGATATGCCCTTCGCACGGAGGCCCTCGATGATGGGCGTCACCTCGCGGTTGACAATCTCCATCTGCTCGGGCTTGGTGGCTATGGGGATGATGACCACCTGTATGGGAGCCAGGCGCGGCGGGAGCACGAGTCCGTTGTCGTCACTATGTGTCATGATAAGCGCGCCGATGAGTCGGGTGGACACGCCCCACGACGTGGCCCATACATACTCCGGCTTGTTCTCTTTATTAAGGTAGGTGACGTCGAACGCCTTGGCAAAGTTCTGTCCGAGGAAGTGGCTGGTACCGCTCTGCAGTGCCTTGCCGTCCTGCATCATGGCCTCGATGGTGTAGGTGTCGAGGGCTCCTGCAAAACGCTCCGTCTCGCTCTTCACGCCCTGTAGCACGGGCACTGCCATCCACTCTTCAGCAAACTTGGCGTAGACCTTGAGCATCTTCTTGGCTTCCTCTTCAGCCTCCTCGCGGGTGGCATGTGCCGTGTGTCCCTCCTGCCAGAGAAACTCCGACGTGCGCAGGAACGGCCGTGTGCGCATCTCCCATCGCATCACGTTGCACCACTGGTTGCACATCAGTGGCAGGTCGCGCCAGGAGTGTATCCAGTTCTTGTAAGTATTCCAGATGATGGTCTCGCTCGTGGGACGCACGATGAGCTCCTCTTCCAGCTTGGCAGCCGGGTCTACCACCACACCGCTCTTGTCGTCGGTGGCCTTCAGCCGATAGTGGGTCACCACGGCACACTCCTTGGCAAAGCCCTCCACATGCTCGGCCTCACGGCTGAGGAAGGACTTGGGGATGAGCAAGGGGAAATAGGCGTTTTGCGCTCCCGTCTCCTTGAACATACGGTCCAGCTCGTGCTGCATCTTCTCCCAAATGGCATAGCCATAGGGCTTTATCACCATGCAGCCGCGCACGGCCGACTGCTCGGCAAGGTCGGCCTTCACGACAAGGTCGTTGTACCACTGACTATAGTTGTCAGCGCGTTTTGTTAAATCTTTTAATTCTTTTGCCATGATTTTGTGCAATAAATGAAAATTTTGTGCAAAGGTAGAAAAAAAATATGAATTATGAATTATGAATTATGATTTTATTCGTATCTTTGCACCGTGAAACGACATGTTTAACAAATAAAAAAGGAAAAATTATGAAAAAGATGAAAGCTATCATCCTGTCGCTCTGCGCAGGTTTAGTGATGATGGGGTGCAACAACACGGTGAAGGGCACGGCCATTGGTGCTGGTGCCGGTGCACTTCTTGGCGCCGTTGTGGGCAAGGTGGCCGGCAACACGGCCATCGGTGCAGCTGTAGGCACAGCCGTCGGTGCAGGTGCCGGTGCGCTCATCGGCAAGAAGATGGATAAGGTGAAGGCTCAGGCTCAGGCCGTGCAGAACGCCCAGGTGGAGCAGATCACCGATGCCAACGGTCTGCAGGCCGTGAAGGTCACCTTCGATTCGGGCATCCTCTTCACCACAGGCAGCTCGACGCTGAGTTCCACCGCCAAGGCATCGCTGTCCAACTTTGCCAACGTGCTGAAGACCAATACCGACTGCGACGTGGCCGTGCAGGGTTATACCGACAATGCCGGATGGCGTGGCAGCACTGCAGAGCAGAGCGCCCAGAAGAACCTGACCCTCTCTCAGCAGCGTGCCCAGGCCGTGACCAGCTACCTGCAGTCGCAGGGCGTGAGCGCCAGCCAGATACGCAGCACCACCGGTTTCGGCGAAGCCAACCCCGTGGCCGACAACTCTACTGCTGCCGGCAAGGCTCAGAACCGCCGCGTGGAGGTCTACATGTATGCCAGCCAGGCTATGATCGACGCTGCCAACAACGGCACGCTCCAGTAAGCCACATAGCGCCGCAGGCGAATCAAGAAAAGCGTGGGATGACGAGCAATTGTCATCCCACGCTTCTTTTATGGTGGGTTCTATTAAGGTGGGTTCTATTAATTCCCACGATTACTTCTTCAGCGGCAGCAAGACGCTGAAGGTAGAGCCTTCGCCTAAGACAGAGTCTACCGTCACGTCGCCTCCCATCTTGCGGGCAAAGTCGGCACAGAGCTGCAGTCCGAGGCCGGAGCCTTCCTCGCCTCCCGTGCCATAGGTGGTCTCCCCTTTATGGAAGATGCTGCCCAGGCGCTCGGGTGCAATGCCCACGCCATGGTCGCGCACGCTCACCTTGGCAAAGTCGCCCTCCTGCCCGAGTGTGATGTCGATGGTGGAGTCTTCGGGTGAGAACTTGATGGCGTTCGACATGAAGTTTCTCACCACCGTCTTGAGCATGTCGTTGTCGGCATTGACCACGATGGGTGCCTGCGAGCCCTGATAGCTCAGCTTTATCTTCTTAGTGAGTGCTATCATCTCAAAGATGTCGACCACGCCCGGCACGATGTCGCCCAAGTCGAGGTCCTGCAGCACCACGTTGAGTCGTCCTGTCTGGCTCTTCGTCCACTTGAGCAGGTTGTCGAGCCGTGCACCTCCTCCGACTCCTTGTTGGCCTTGTCGAGCAACTCAAAGAGCTCCGGCCCCACAGTGTCGGGCGAGACAGCCGTGACCACGAGGTTGAGCACCATGCGTATGCTGGCCATGGGCGAGCGCAGGTCGTGGGCAATGACGGAGTACATCTTGTCACGATTGCTGATGGTGGCTCGCAGCTCCTCGTTCTGCTGCTGTATGAGCCGCTTGGCGGCCACGAGTGCTATCTGGTGCATCACGCGCACCACCAGTTCCTCCTTATTGAAAGGCTTGGTGAGGAAGTCGTTGGCTCCCACCTGGAAACCGTGCACCAGGTCGCTCGGATTGTTCAGAGCCGTGAGGAAGATGATGGGTATGTCGGCCGTCTCGGGATCCTTCTTGAGTATCACGGCCGTGTCAAAGCCGCTGATGTCGGGCATCATCACGTCGAGCAGTATCAGGTCAGGCTTTTCGGCCTTGGCCTGCTCTATGCACATATTGCCGCAATTGGCAGTACAGACCTGGAACTTCTCGTTGGTGAGTAGTATCTTCAGCAGCAGGACGTTGCTCACCACATCGTCTACAATGAGTATCTTGTAGTCACTACGGTTGATTTTAGATTCTAATCGTTCGCCTAAGTCCATTCTTGATTTGCTAAGGTTAGGTTTTATTATTGTGTGCAAAAGTAGTGGAATTATTTCAATTAGCCAAATTATTGAGCCTGTTTTTCTGAGCGGATAGTTAAATTTAGTGCAATCCGTCGTTCTATCGGCAAAAATGAGTACCTTTGCACCCGGCATTTGAAGAAAGCCTCCTATAGAGATATGACCAAACGACGAGAAGCGTTATGAGCGACCACTCAGTGGAGAAAATTATCCTGGGCATAGACCCCGGCACCAACATCATGGGCTACGGTCTGCTGAAGGTGGAGAGTGGCAAGGCGCAGATGATGACGATGGGCGTCATCGACCTGCGCAAGTTTGCCGACGGCTACCTGAAGCTGGGCCACATCTTCGAGCGCGTCACTGGCATCATCGATGCTTTCCTGCCCGACGAGCTGGCCATCGAGGCCCCCTTCTTCGGCAAGAACGTGCAGTCGATGCTGAAGCTCGGCCGTGCGCAGGGCGTGGCCATCGCTGCCGCCATTCATCACGGTGTGCCCATACACGAGTATGCTCCGATGAAGATCAAGATGGCGCTCACGGGCAATGGCTCTGCATCGAAGGAGCAGGTGGCGGGCATGCTGCAGCGCCTGCTGCGCATCAAGGATGCCGACATGGGACAGTTTATGGACGCCACCGACGCGCTGGCAGCCGCCTACTGCCACTACCTGCAGATGGGCAAACCCGAGAGCCCTGTGAAGTACAGAGGTTGGAAGGATTTCATAAACAAGAACCAAGAAAAAGTCTCGAAACGAAAGATAAAAAATGAAGACAATTGAATTACGTAATGCGAGAGCACGAAAACCAGAATGGTGTTTGGCCGAACCAGTTAACTTCTATCTGGACGAAGGCGAGCACTTAGCCATCGTTGGTAGAAACGGTGGAGGTAAGAGTATGTTGGTAGACATGATTACAGGAAAACACCCTGTGGCGCCTGACAGTATAAGCTATTCTTTCACCGAACCTTACAACAACCTGAAAACCATAACGTTCCGCGATACGTATGGTGGCGATAACGACCGCACATACTTCCTGCAGCAGCGTTGGAATCAGACTGAGATTGATGAGGAGAC
>CAJOHP010000040.1 GCA_905234355.1 uncultured Prevotella sp.
ATCAGTCCGCGGTCCAGTTTTTCCATCTGGCTGGACGGCGTGTTCTGGCCGGTAGCAGCGGTTACGGCTGTTACCATCAGTGTAGTAAGTAGAAAATGTTTCATATTTGGTTTGATTAGTTTGTCCGTAGTTGGTGGCAAAGGTACGAAATATTCCTCAATTGCCAAAAATTATAGCAATAAAATCGTTCGCAGGTGCACCTATTTAAGAAAAAATATCTATCTTTGCAGCCAACTCAGGGAACGCGGGCGCCCTCGCCCGCATCTGTGACGGGCGAGGACGCCCGCGTTCCTAAGGCAAAACAGTTAAATAGAAGACAAAAGTATCGATACTAATAGCTAAAACATGAAGAAAAAACTCTTTCTATTGGCCTTGGCAGGGCTGTTTTCCGTCGGTGTCAGTGCGCAGCGCGTCACCGACAAGCTTGACCGTGGCGTCGTGGCCGTTCCGGCCGGCGAGGGGAACCTCGTCTCGTGGCGCAAGTTGGGCAGTGAGTATTACGACACGAAGTACAACCTCTATCGCGACGGGGCCTTAGTGGCCAGTGACCTCGTAGTGTCTAACTTCAAGGACAAGGCGGGCACGGCTTCGAGCACGTATGCGGTGGAAGCCGTCGTGCGCGGCGTCAAGCAGGCCAAGTCTGCCGCCGTCAAGGCATGGGCCAACACCTGGTTTGACGTCCCTGTGCAGCCCGTCGTCAACCGTGCCGGGAAGACCATCGGTAATTCGAGGACCGACGGCGCTACGACGACCAGCGGCTACATCATCAACGACATCACGCTGGCTGACGTCGACGGTGACGGCGTGGCCGAGTTTATCGTCAAGCGCAATAATGCCAAGGGCAACCTGCGCAGTGCCGACAACAAGACCGACTTCAATCTGTACGAATGTTATAAGACGACCGGGGAACGCCTGTGGTGGATAGACCTGGGACCGAACATGATGGCCGGTGCCGACGAGCAGTGGGACCTGATAGGCTACGACTGGGACCAGGACGGCAAGGCCGAGTGCATCATGCGTGGCGCTGACAATATGATCATCCATACCGCTACGGGTAAGACCATCCAGGTGGGCAACATGGACTACTATGCTCCGCGTGACGAGTACACGCACCAAGGCGCCGAGTACCTGCTCTACCTGAACGGTGAGACCGGCGAGCCTTATCTCGGTTGGGACGGCGGCTCGACCTGGACCCCGATGGCTTTCCCCCTGCCGCGTTTCGAGCAGGGTGAGGCTGCCAATCCGCTGAATGCCACAAGCGCTGAGTATGAAAAAGTATGGGGCGAGGCCGATACGGGCCACCGTTCGCTCAAAATCTACATGGGTGCACCTTATCTGGACGGCCGGCGTGCCAGCATCTTCCTGGGCCGTGGCTGCTACACCAGGCATAAGTTCTGTGCGCTCGACGTCAATCCTGTCACCCACGAGCTGATGCAGCGCTGGCGCTGGAACTGCTATGACTCGAAGTCGCCGTGGTTCGGCAATGGTTTCCATAATTTCCAGATAGCCGACGTCGACATGGACGGACGCGATGAGATTATGTTTGGCTCGATGTGTATCGATGATACCGGTTACGGACTTTCTACGACTGGACTGGGACACGGTGACGCCCAGCACTGCGGCGACCTCGACCCCTACCGCTGGGGCCTGGAGCAGTTCACCTGTCAGGAGGGCTCGGAGGGTAACTCCTACTGGAACCCCACGACGGGCGAAATATACTACCGCAAGAGCGACGGCGGTGACGACGGACGAGCCTTGGCCGGCAACTTCTCGAACGACTATCCCGGCAGTGAAGGCCGTTCGGTGAGCTCGGGCGTCATCGGTTTGTCGAGCGACAAGATTATCAATACCAACGGTGATGCCATGTCGGGCAGCTATTCCAACCTGAATAACCGCATCTACTGGGACGGCGACCTGCTCGACGAGATATTCAACTCGCGCAACGGTGCCAACCGTCCCGGCTCGGTGATTAAGTGGGGCGGCAGTGTCATTGCCAACTTCACCGGCATCACCAACAACTGGACCAAGTGCAACCCCTCGGCTCAGGGCGACATCCTCGGCGACTGGCGCGAAGAGCTGGTGCTGCGCCTGGCCGACAACAGCGGCTTCCACATCTACTGCACCGACTATCTCACCGACTACCGCATGCCCACGCTGTGGCACGACCACGAGTATCGCAACGGCATGGCCTGGCAGTGCATAGGCTACAACCAGCCGCCCCATGCCAGCTTCTTCATCGGCGAGCTGGAGGGCATCACCCAGGCACCGCCTCCACTCGTGCTCGAGGGCCGCACCGAGCTGGCCAAGGGCAGCACCATCACTGCTGCACAGAACGACCAGCAGTTGCTGCTCTGCGTGCAGGACAACGCCGAGGTGACCGTAGGCGAGGGCGCACAGCCCTGGGTGTTCATCGACAATGCCGCCTGCTGGGTACAGGGCTCAGGCAGCAGGCAGGCCACACGCTCCACACCGAAGTCTCCCGCGCGTACATTTATTTATTATAAGCACACCGTCAAGGGCGCTGCCTTCAGTGGAGCCACACGTGTGGTGAAGCAGGGCGAGGGCATCCTCGAGCTGCCGGCCGTGGAGCAGACCTACACCGGGCCCACCGATGTGTGGAACGGTACGCTCGTCTTCAGCGGACAACTCGTCAGCAGTCCCCTGTGGCTCAACCGCCACACCACGCTCGTGACCGACGGCGGACGCTTCGCAAGCGTCGTGGCCGACTACAACGCCACCATCAACGTGGGCGACGGCAAGGTCTCGCAGATGGAGGCCGACTCGCTGGCACTCAACTTCGGTGCACGCCTCGTCTTCGACCTGGCCGCCGGCAACCAGAGCGACCTGGTCAAGGCCCGCGTCATCAGTATAGAGAAGAAGACGTGGCAGCACGGCCCGAAATACTCCACCCCGGTGTTCCAGCTACGGGCTGCCGACGGCGAGGTGGCCGACGGCCGCTACCTGCTGGCTGAGGTGAGCCGCATCGACGGCGACATCGACGACATCGTGCTCGAGGGCATCGGCGGCAAGCGCAACCTGCTCAGCTACGCCGACGGCAAGCTCTATCTCGACGTAGAGACCTTCCGCGCTCCCGCCGCTGTCGTCTGGAACGGCAGCGAGAGTGGCGAGTGGGACTTCGGCGTGACGAAGAACTTCCTCAACAACGGCGTGGCCGACTACAGCGGTCTGGGCGACGACGTGGTGTTCGACGACAACGCCCTGCTGACCACCGTACACGTCAAGGGTGCCGTGCGTCCGGCCAGCATCACCTTCAACAACGAGCAGAAGAACTACGTCATCAACGGCGACAGCATCATGAACGATGCCCCCATCACCAAGAACGGCGCCGCCACCACCTATATCCTTACGGAGAACCATACGGGCAACACCGTGGTCAACGGCGGCACGCTGGTGGTGAACTATCTGGCCAACAACATCGGCCAGCTCTACGGTGCGCTGGGCGACGCCCGCAAGACCATCACCCTGAACGACGGCACCACGCTGCAGAATAGCGAGTCGGTGCTCACCGACCAGCAGATCTACGTCAACGGCGAGGCCACCATCAATGTGCCCGGCGGCAAGTCGTTCACACTCAACAAGGGCTTCCGCACCAGCAGCCAGGGCGTGCTCCACAAGACCGGCAGCGGCTCGATGACCCTCGGCTCCGGCCACACCATCAAGAAGCTCGTCATCGACCAGGGCACCGTCACGGCCATACCCTCCAACAACGTAGACCAGCTGCCCGCCACCGTCGAGTTTGGCAACGGCACACTCTGGGGCTCGACCATGGACGACACTCCCGGACGCACCACCAATGCCAACTTCGTCGTGCAGGAGGGCAAGAAGGCCACCTACTACGGCCCCTACCGCGGCACCATCAACGGCACGCTCTCGGGTGCTGGCACCTTCACCGTCTACAGCGGCGGCGTGCGCTGCTACTGGAACGGCAACTGGAGCGCCTTCGAGGGCACCCTCATCCCCGCCACCACCAACCGTCAGGCCAAGCCGAGCTACGACCCCACCTTCGACTGGAACAACAGCTACGGTCTGCCCAAGGCCACGCTGCAGCTCAACGACGGCGTCACCTTCAACTACGGCGGCAATTCGCTCCCGCTGGGCAACATCACCGGCACGGGCACGCTCAACGGCACAGGCGCCGTCACCCTGGGCAGCCGCGATGAGGACATCAACTTCAAGGGCACCTTCAACGGCATGGCCGTGGTGAAGACCGGCACCGGCACATGGAGCATCAATGCGTCGAGCAAGCAGATGAGCATAGCCCGCATCTTCGTCAACGAGGGCACGCTCTACCTCTACACGCTCAACAACAGCACGGCCATCCTCAATGCCAGCGCCACCGTCACCGTGCGCAAGGGAGCCACGCTGCAGGGCACAGCCGTCACACCCACGCTGACGGCTGAAGACGGAGCCATCGTCACCATCGGCCGTCTGAACGCCACCAACCCGTCGGGCGAGCTGAAGGTGGCCAAGAACGCCAACCTCAAGGCCGGCTCCATACTCAACCTGCACATCACCAAGACCGGCACAGCCTCGACGGCCCGCACCGTGCTCACCGTGGGCACCACGCTGGCCATGAACGCCACGGTCAACGTGACACTCTCCGAGAGCTACGTGCCGCAGGAGGGCGACGAGCACCAGCTCTGGACCTGCGGTTCCTCCTTCACTGGCCATCCTGTGCTCAACCTGCCCGAGCTGCCCGAGGGTCTGGCCTGGGACACCAGCGACCTGCTCACCAAGAACGGCACGCTGCGCGTGGTGCGCGCCTCGGCCATCTATCAGCACATGGCCGCCGGCACCGTGCTCGACTGCACGCTCTTCTCGCTCGACGGACGGCAAGTGGCCCGCTTCCAGGGCACCAAGGCCGACGTGGCACGGCTCGCACGGCAGCAGGGCCTCGCCGCAGGCACCTACGTGCTACGCTTCAGCGACGGCAACAGCCGCGGCACGCAGAAGCTGACGGTGAAGTAATCCACTGCTCGAACACCCAATCGTCCATCTGTGAGGTGCGAGGTACGTCCTATGCGACGTACTCCGCACCTCACTTTTTGCATGTGAGCCAAAACCTTAAAAAAATATTAAATTACTGCTTTTTGAACAAAAAACATAGTGCGGTTAGAAAGTAACTTCGTATCTTTGCACACGATATCACATTTTGCGCGATAGCTAATAACAAACTCTATTCTGACAGAAACAATTCAAATTATTCTATTAACAACTTATTAAAACATTAAAACTACAAGTATGAAAAGACATCTACTTACGTTAGCTTTGGCCGTGCTCACCGCTGCTTCAGCCTTTGCCTACGGCATGGAGAATGCCTGGCGCACTGGCAACAGCTACTACACCGAGCGCGGGAAGTGGACCCTCTCGGGTGCTCCCAACGCCATCACCGCTGGCAGCCAGGGTCTGACGGGCTGGCTGACCACCGCCGCCAACGACGACGGCACACCCAACCTGGGCGACATCGAGAACTACTTCATGACTGTCGAGGGCGTGGGTCCTGAGGGACAGAGCGTCATCGAGGTGGTCACCAACGGCGGCGAGACCACCGGCGGCGACATCTATCTGGCCACCGAGCTGCAGTCGGGCAACTACATCGTGAGCTACAAGGTCAAGGGTGCACAGGCCCGCACCATGTCGAACCCCAGCACGCTGGGCACCAACTCGCAGCGCATCTTCCTGAACAACGACGGTACGCAGAACATGGACACCGACCCTGACTTCGGCAATGCCGGCGTGCCCGTGTCGAAGTGGCTCAACTACGGCGACGAGTGGAAGGAGATAGCCTATCAGGTGACCATCAGCGAGACGATGAATGTGGTGTTCCGCCTGACCAACATGCAGGCCGGCGACCAGCTCACCGACTTCGCCATCTACGCGGTCAATGCCGCCTTCGACGAGCGCGCCATCACCAGCTATCTCGAGAAGATGAAGATGTTCCTTGCCGACGAGCAGAACTTCCCCAACCTGCGTGAGGACACCGAGGGTCTTGTGGAGGACATCGAGAGCATGCTGGCCGAGGCCGATGAGAGCATGACAGCCGACGATGCTGCAGGCATGCTCGAAGAGGTGCTCGCCGGCTACAACGCCTTCATGGATGCCAACACCGTGGACATCTCGAAGTACTTCAAGAACTTCTTCTTCGACGGACTGACCAGCAACTCCAGCAAGACCGTGTGGAGCGGATGGACGCTTGAAGCTCTCGACAAAAACCGCTGGAACCGTAAGGCACCTGCCGGCGATTTCACTACCTCTCACATCAACGAGGAGGCAGGTGCTAAGGCTACACCGCTCGGCGAAGACTCTTACTATCAGACCATCAAGATGATGCCCGCACGCGTGATGTACACTGTGCTGTCCAAGGGCAACTATCTCTGGAAAGGCACGGAGTGGGGCTACGGCGGTGAAGGTAACTCCTACAACGTGAACTATGCTGATACCGTGACCAACCAGCGCTTCTTCATCAACAACGACACCACCGTCATGGAGCACCTCAGCCCCTCACTGGCTAAGGAGTACACCATGTTCGGCCAGATAGGCGAAGATGCCCAGCTGACCATCGGCTTCCGCTCTGCCGGCGCTACTAAGGAGCAGGGCGGCGACTTCCGCTTCGACAACCTCGACATCCGCCTCATCGGCGGCGTCACCGAGGAGCAGGTGGCCTACTTCTTCTGGGGCAACGAGGTGGCCAAGCAGCGTGAGGAGCTCGTGAAGCGGCTGGCTACTGCCGACGAATACATGGCCAATGCCCGCTACATCTACGCCAAGGACTCGCTGCAGCGTGCCATCGACCTGGCTAAGGCTGTGCAGGCCATGGAGGATGAGTACACCGAGGAGTTTTACAATATAGTGCTCGCCGAGGTGAACCGCCTGAAGAACTCCTGGAACTATGTGGAGGCCCAGAATGCCGAATACACTGCCGTGGCCGATGCTATAGAGAAGGCTGACGTCTGCCTGGCCGACGCGACCCGCCCGAAGGGCAAGCCTGAGCTGACCGCCGTGAAGGACGCTGCCCAGTCTGTCTACGCTGCTGTGCAGCCCGTGCTGCCCTACGATCCCGAGGATGCCGGTGTGGTGGCCACCAAGTCCAGCCTCGCCGAGCAGGCCGACCTGCTCAACATCGCCATCGAGGACTTCTACTATCTGAACGCTACCTACAATACTCCGGGCGACGTGGCCTACGTCAACCCCGACGTGACCAGCGCCGATGGCTGGACCCGCACCCGCACAGCCAACACCGACTTTGGTGCTCAGGGCTATGCCTACTCGCGCGGTAACAGCGCCAACGACGCACAGCGCGTCTATCAGGACGTGACCGTGAAGAAGGCCGGCGTGTATGTGTTCACCGCCGTCATCGCTGCCAACAACAACGGCAACCGAGACAGCGAGGAGACCGGCGTCTACCTCTACATGGGCAACGACTCCGTGCAGGTGCACACCAAGCCTATCAAGGAAGACTGGAACCCCGGCGAGTTTGCTACCTTCTCCGTGCGTCACATCGTCAGCAACGTGGACGAGGAGAACCCCGTGCAGGTGGGTCTGAATGCCGACTACAACAAGGTGTGCAACATGCTGCGCTTCGGCTTCACCACGCTGAAGTACTATGGTCCCTACGACGAGTATAAGAAGGACTCCATCGCTGCCGTGATGAAGCCCACCAAGGACTCGCTGCAGCTGGTCATCAACGCGCTCACCGAGATGAAGAACGAGGCCCGCAACCCGCAGGGCGTCGACGTGGCCTTCATGGGCCAGGCCCTTGAGACCGCACAGAACACGGTGAACAACTCTGAGGATCTCGACCTCATCCTCTCGCAGTTCGGCCTGCTCGAGGCAGCACGCCAGCGCTTCGTCGTCAGCGGCATCTATCCCGCCGAGGGCAAGTACTACGACCTGAGCTTCCTCGTGAAGAATCCCGCCTTCCAGACCGACGACGCTGCCGCCATCACCGAGTGGACCGCCACCATCGCTGAGGAGCAGCAGTTCAACAGCAAGGCTGGCGTGGTCTACGGCAAGAACTACACCGGCGTGGAGGAAGTCGTGGGCGAGACCGTCTACAACCGCACCAAGCTCACCCAGCAGCTCAGCGGCCTGCCCGCAGGTGCCTACCAGTTCGGCTTCGGCGCTACCTTCCACGGCGACATCAAGAACGACATCTATCAGCCTGTCACCCGTCAGGAGCTCTTCGTCACCACACCCACCGACACGGTGGCTGCCGGTGCCATCTATCAGGAGGGCATGACCATCGAGGGCAACAACATCAGCTACAGCAGCGACCAGGGCAGCACCTACATCGTCTACAGCGACGACGTGAAGCTGCTGCTCTACGACTATCGTCACGGTGCCAACGACAACATCATCAACACGCTGAAGAAGGCCTTCGACCTGGGCTACTACCTCACCCTGGCCGACCTCAACGTGGCCGCTGGCGAGCAGCCCGTCGTGGGCTTCTACCTGCAGGACATGCCCACTCAGGACTGCAACTTCTTCCTGGCCAACCCCACGCTCCGCTTCTATGGCGACGACGCCAACCGTCAGGGCGTGAAGGACGGCATCGAGGAGACCACCGTGGCTCTGCAGTATGCCGGTGCCATCTACAACCTCGCCGGACAGAAGCTCAATGGCAAGGCTCAGAAGGGCATCTACATACAGAACGGAAAGAAGTATGTCGTGAAGTAGGCTGACACCCGCATGCCTCTCTGCACAGAGAGACTGCTACGCTCATATCGCCGCCCGTGCACCCCGCTGTGCACGGGCGGCGTGCGTTGTGAGCCAGGAATGGGGGACGTAAGAGTCTGCTACGACGTCTTCAACCTTTGCACCAAATATCTCGTGCTGCGGGTAATACCTTTACGATTGTTTTTTTACACCCGTATGCGTTTCCTCACAGGCATAAAGCCCGTACCGGCGGCTCGACACCGCACGTGATTTTCTCACAGGCATACATGCGACGGCAAGTCAAAAAAGCAGGGTGTTTTTTCATTATTCAATGCTTTTTTGTAGTTAATTTTTTGTTAGATTGCTTAAAAATGATTATCTTTGCCTCCAAATTCCGACAGGGGGCTTACTATGCCCGTCGGTGAGCAATCTATGCCTTACTACTGCAATAACAAGAAACAAATCATAAATAACTAATTTACAACACAGTATGAAGAAACTCATCTTTGGATTCTCGCTCGTCTGTGCCGGTCTGCTTCCCACTGCCTGTATAGACAAGCATGAGGAGGTGGATGAAGAATCGCGGCCCGAGTGGCTTGGCGGCAGCATCTACGAAGAACTGAGCACCCGACAGTCAGGAAAGCTGGAGGGCACTTTCAACACGTACTTGCGTTTGGTAGACGACCTGGGCTACGGCGAAGTGCTCGGGCGCACAGGCTCGAAGACCGTCTTCCCTGCCAACGACGAGGCGTTCGACCGATTCTTTGCCAGCGGCCAGTGGCCAGGCGTGAGCAAGTATGAAGACCTGAGCACGGCGCAGAAGAAGCTGCTGCTCTACACCTCGATGCTCGACAACGCCATGCTGGTCAACATGATGTCGAACGTGGCAGGCGACGGCGGCGTCATACGCGGACAGGCCATGAAGCACACCACCTCGGTGAGCGTCATCGACACTGTGACCCACAGCCTCAAGCCCAGCCAGCTCTACGTGAACAATCCCTACTTCAAGCGCTTCGACCAGAAGAGCGACGGCATCTACTTCGTGGCCGATGCCACCGAGCCCCCCATGATACACTTCACCCGTGAGTTCATGCTCAACCACTCGCTCACCACCAGTGGCCCCCAGAGCGACTTCTCCATACTGATGGGACAGGACTACGACGAGAAGGAGCAGCCCGGCTACGTCTTCCGCAACAAAATCATCCACAAGGACGTGACCTGCCAGAACGGCTACATACACCAGGTGGAGAACGTCATCGTGCCACCGGGCAACATGGCCCAGATGCTCAAGACGGGCAGCGACACCAAGCTCTTCAGCCGCATGCTCGACCGCTTCGCCGTGCCCGTCTACAATGCCAGCGTCACGCGTGACTACAAGGCATCGGCCGCTCAGTACGGATGGGCCGAGGTCGACTCCATCTTCGAGGTGCGCTACATGAGCAACGCCTCCTACGACAACAAGGTGGCCAACGACCGTGAGCTCGGCATCAACACCAGCTGGCTGCTGCGCTTCGACCCGGGCTGGAACCAGTACTACCTCGCTACCGGACAGACCGGCAGCGGCGACGGCAAGCAGAGCGACGTGGCTGCCATCCTCGTGCCAGAGGACGAGGCCGTCAGGGGATACTTCCTACCCGCAGGGGCATACAACGGCAACATGGGCTCCGGTGCATTCCTCATCGACCGCTACGGCAAGAAGCCCAACACCCTGGAGAACCTCGAGGAGAACATCGACTCCATACCCCAGGACAAGATACAGACCATCCTGCGCAACCTCATGCAGACACAGTTCACCAAGACCGTGCCCAGCCTCTTCGACGCCGTCACCGACAATGCCAGCGACCTCATGGGCCTCTCGCTCAGCGACGTGCGCAAGGATGCCAGCGGCGCCTACGACGTGCGCATAGCCAACAACGGCGTAGTCTACGTGCTCAACCGCATGATAGCACCCCCCGACTTCTCGTCGGTGCTCGCTCCGGCACTCGTCAGCGACCAGCTCAAGGTGGTCAACTGGGTCATACAGAACCGATCGGCCACCAGCTACTCAGGCAGCAGCACCGTCAACAAGTATGAGTACTCCATCGACCTGGACTACTACACCTACCTGCTCGCCATGTCGGCCAACTATGCACAGTTCCTGCCCACCGACCAGGCCTTCAGCACCTACTACGTCAATGCCGCCTCGCTCAGCACGCAGCAGCCCGAGGTGGTGCGATTCTACTACGACGCCGAGAAGTATAAGGCCACCAGCGGACTGGGCGTGTCGCACTGGAAGTACGACCCCGTCACCAGACAGGTGGGCGACAGCATCGGCGAGTATGACCTGGCCAAGGACTACAGCGTCAGCGGGCGTCCCGCCTACAAGGTGGTGAAGGCACTGCTCAACGAGCTCATCAACATGCACACCATCGTGCTGAAGAAGGGCGAGACACTCGGACAGAACAAGTACTACACCACCAAGCTCGGTGCCGGCGTCAAGGTGACAGGCAACACCGAGGGCAGCACCGTGGCCACCAGCTATCAGAACGGCGCCGCATGGCCGCAGCCAGCAGCCATCTCGAAGGTCTATCCCGAGAACAACGGCGTGGCCTATCAGCTCGACGGACTGCTACAGCCGCCCACACAGAGCGTCTACAGCGTGCTGAACAACAATCCGCAGTTCTCAGAGTTCCGCGAACTCTGCATGTTCTTCGACAACGTAGACTTCATGAAGTGGCTCGGCATCAGTACCACCTACGACACCGAGACGAAGATGAAGGAGAGCGACCAGTACATCGTCTTCGAGAAGCCCCACTCCAAGGAGTACAACCCCGAGAACGACGAGACGACCAACGCACATTACTCCATGGCCACCTATGAGAACGACTATGTGGTGAAGTTCTTCAACACGTTCAACTACACCGTCTACGCTCCCAACAACGATGCCATGGAGAAGGCCTATGCCCAGGGTCTGCCCCGCTACACCGACATACTCGACACCTACGAGAAGTCGGAGGCCAACGAGCTCAGCGAAGACTATGCCACCGTGAGCGCCCGCCTGCTGCAGCAGGTGAAGCTGCTGCGACAGTTTGTGCGCTACCACTTCCAGAACACCACTGTCTTTGCCAACAATTACGGCGACACGGGCTACTACTCCACCTTCACCCCTGATGCCAACAACATCAACCTGAAGGTCAAGGTGACCGACATCAGCGGCGGCCGACTCACCGTGCGCGACGCTGCTGGCGTGGACCACACCATCGTCGACGGTGCTGCAGGCAAGGTGGCCAACGCCATGACGCGCGACGTCATCCTCGACGCACGCTTCGACGAGGCCAAGACCATCTACACGTCGTCATTCGCCGTCGTACACGAGATAGACACGCCCCTGTGCCCATGTGCCGACGGCAGCTACACCACGCTGCTGTCCAACTATGCGCGCCGCAGATAAGCGCCGTGCCTACACCTATTATATAATATATATATAACGAAGAGATATGAAATCAAGCATCAAATATTTACTGACAGCCATGCTGCTCTGCCTCACGCAGGTGGTCATGGCCCAGGGACAGCGCATCTCGGGCACCGTGAGCGACGAGTTCGGACCGGTGATGATGGCCAATGTCACCGAGCGCGATGCCAACAACCGTATCGTCTCGGCTGCCGTGACCGATGTCAACGGCAACTTCTCGATGTCGGTCAAGAACACCAAGAACCATCTGAGCGTGAGCTATGTGGGCGCGAAGACCGTCACCGTGCCCATCGGCTCGAAGACCACTTTCGCCATCAAGCTCGGCTCCAACACACAGCAGGTGAAGGAGGTGACCGTCACGGCCAAGCGCCGCTCCAACACCGGCGGACTGAACATACCCAAGCGTGAGGTGTCCGTCGCACAGCAGACCATGAACTTCGCCGAGGTGGAGGGACTCTCCTTCACGTCGGCCGACGAGGCACTGCAGGGCAAGATTGCCGGTCTTGACATCGTGGCCAACTCAGGCAACCTCGGTGCAGGCACATCCATGCGACTGCGCGGCGTGACCACCATCAACGGCAATGCCGAGCCACTCATCGTCGTCGACGACCAGATCATGGACAACCCCGACGAGACCTTCGACTTCGAGAGCGCCAACGAGGAGGCTTATGCCGCACTGCTCTCCGTCAACGTAGAGGACATCGAGAGCATCACCGTGCTCAAGGATGCCGCCTCCACAGCCATCTGGGGCTCGAAGGGAGCCAACGGCGTCATCGAGATCAAGACCAAGCGAGGCGCACGAGGAAAGGCCAGCGTCAGCTACAGCTACAAGTTCTCGGGCTCCTGGCAGCCTAAGGGATATGAGCTGCTCAATGGCGACGACTACACCATGATGATGAAGGAGGAGCTCTACAACCCCACACAGGCTCAGAACGCCACACAGTTCATTGACGAGCTCAACTACACCAAGTCGTGGGCAGACTTCCACCACTGGAACGACAACACCGACTGGGTGAAGGAGGTGACACAGTTCGGACAGACCCACGACCACAACATCAACATCTCCGGCGGCGGCACAAAGGCCAACTTCCGCATCTCGGCAGGCTACTACCACCAGACCGGTACCATCATCAAGCAGACGCTCAACCGTTTCACCACCAGCCTGAAGCTCGACTACTTCGTGTCCGAGCGCATCAAGTTTATCACCAACGTCGACTTCACCTACTCCAACAACAACCAGAACTACGCAGGCCTGCTCGGCATAGCACAGAAGCTGGCGCCCAACATGAGTATCTATCGTGAGGATGCCTATGGCAACGACATCGACGGGCAGTACTATATCGTCAATCCCACCAAGTCGACGGCCCAGCGCTATACCCACCAGACGGAGTATTCCAGCTACGAGCTCTCCGCCGTGCGTGGACTGGGCAACCCCGTGGCCATTGCCAACTTGGCATGGAAGGAGGACAACACCTACCGCGTGCGTCCCGACTTCGCACTGCAGTATGAGCTGCTCGGCAAGGAGCGAGACCAGAGCCGACTGACCTACAAGGGCGACGTCTACTTCGACATCTACGCCCCACGCCATCCTACTATCCCGCCGAGCTCGAGAACGAGGTGTGGACCAGCAGCAACTACAACCGCTCCTACAACCTCGAGAGCAACCGCATGGCCTACACCGTGACCAACGACCTGACCTTCACGCCTCACTTCAAGAACGAGGACTGGACCGCCACCATGCGCGCACGCTACCAGTTCAGCATCTCCAACAGCAACTCCCAGTGGGAGACCACCGTCATGCTGCCCAACGGCATCACATCGCCTACCGTTGCAGGACGCCCAGCCACCGACTCAGGAGGCAACGTTCTGGCAGGCAGCAGCGTAGGCGAGGGACGCACACAGAACTGGAGCTACAACGGACACCTGAGCTACAAGAGCCGCTACTCGCTCGGAGCATCCATACGTGCCGACGGCGACTCGAAGTTCGGACCTAAGAACAAGTGGGCATACTTCCCCAGCGTCTCCGCACGATGGAACATCATCGACGAGCCTTTCATGCAGTGGAGCAAGAAGGTCGTATCCATGCTCGCCATACGTCCGTCCTGGGGTATGGTGGGTAACGCACCCTCCTCCGAGTCGCTCTTCTACTCCATCTATACCACCGCGGCAGGCAACTATGGCACGGGCAACGGACAGCAGAACTCAGCAAAGATGGACAACCTCAAGCTCGACGACCTGAAGTGGGAGACCACAAAGAGCTTCAACCTCGGTGCCAACCTCGGACTCTTCGACGACCGCATCGTGGCCGAGTTTGAGTACTACAACAAGAACACCACCAACCTGCTCATGCGCAACGTGCGCATACCATCGTCCGTGGGCTTCACCACACTGCCCTACGCCAACGTGGGCGCCATGAAAAACCAGGGATGGGAGCTCAACCTCGAGTTCAACAACATCATCAAGAAGGGCAACTTCTCCATGTCGGCCAACGTCAACGTGGCACAGAACTACAACGAGATCACCGAGATGGACGAGCGCGTGCTCGAGAGCATCAACGGCGAGTGGGACTTCTCCAGCAACGGCAAGTGGCTCAACCGCGTGCAGGTGGGCAACCCCCTCGGATCTATCTACGGACTGCGATACAAGGGCGTCTACCAGTACTCCTACGAGTACCTCACCGACCTGGCACGAGAGCGCCGCATGACCGACCCTACCTTCAATCTGGAGAACTACATCAACAACGAGTTCCTCGCCAACGGATACACCGCTCCTATCGCACTCGATGCCAACGGAAAGGTGCTCATGAATGCCGACGGCACACCCAAGCACGTGATGTATAACTACAAAGGCTCGGGCACATCGGCCAACTACACCTTCAAGGGCGGCGACGCCATCTACGAGGACATCAACAACGACGGTAACATCAACCAGCTCGACATCGTCTACCTCGGATCTTCACTGCCGAAAGTCAACGGCGGCTTCGGATTCACCTTCCGCTATGGCAAGTGGACACTGCGCACGTCGTTCAACTACCGCTTCGGCAACAAGGTCATCAATGCTGCCCGCATGAACCTGCAGAAGATGTCGACCACCGAAAACCAGACGGCGGCCGTCAACTACCGTTGGCGCCAGGACGGCGACTACACACCCATCCCACGTGCATACTACGGCAACACTGCAGCATGGAACTGGCTGGGCAGCGACCGCTATGTGGAGGACGCAGGATACGTGCGATTCCAGTATGCTCAGCTCACCTACGACGTGCCCGCCAAGCTGCTCAAGCCCATCGGGCTGAAGAAAGCCAAGTTCTACGTCTCGGGCAACAACCTCTACTGCTGGACCAAGTACAGCGGCAGCGACCCAGAGCACACGGCCAGCGGATGGGGCATCGCCATGGACGATTCCCAGACGCCGCGAGCCAAGTCGTTCACCGTGGGTGTCAACGTCACACTCTGACACGTCTCATGTAAGGATTAAAGTATAAGCAACCAAGCACACAATATGAAGACTATGAACAAATTGTCACGTATGTTGCGATCCTGTCGCAACCCCAAATACCTGCTGCTGGCCGCTCCGGCATTGCTCCTGGCCTCCTGCATCGACACCGTGGTGCTCCCCATCGAGAAGACCATCGAGGAGGACTACTGGAAGAGCAAGGACGACGTCTCGGGCATGGTCACCGGTGCCTACAAGCAGCTCACCGACGCCAACGTGATGCGACGCTTCCTCGTCTGGGGCGAGCTGAGAGGCGACAATGTCAACCCCAATGAGGACATGCAGAGCAACGGCGGCCTGTCGACACTCATGCAGGTCAACACACTCAATATGGACGACAAGAACACCTACGACGACTGGTCGTCCGTCTACGCCATCATCAACAAGTGCAACCTCGTGCTCGAGATGGCACCCGGCGTGATGAGCATCGACCCGCAGTACACCCGAGGCGTCTTCCAGACCGACCGCTCGCAGATGCTCGCCCTCCGCGCACTGGCCTACTTCTACCTCGTCAGGGCTTTCCGCGACGTGCCCTATGTGCCCGTGGCCTACCGCACCAGCAGCCAGGACTTCGAGGTGGAGCAGATTGCGCCAGACTCCCTGCTCACCATCTGCATCAACGACCTCGAGGAGGCTGCACCCATTGCCCTCTCGCCCATGAGCTATCCCAACGGACTGCTCACCAGCGATGCCGTCAGGGCCATACTCGCCGACGTCTATCTCTGGCGCGCATCGATGAACCACAACAACCCGGCCAAGGCAGCACGCAACCAGAGCGACTACCAGCGCTGTGCCGACCTCTGCAAGCAGGTCGTCGACGCCAAGGCCGCACGCATCAAGCTACAGATGAACAGCACCGACCGCATGCGCAAGCTCTACAACGAGGACTACGGACTCATCAAAGGCTCACAGCTCTATGCCGAAGTGTTCGGTAAGGGCAACTCCGTCGAGAGCATCTTCGAGCTGCAGTTCGACGGACAGCTCGCTGCCAACATCCCCGTCTGCGAGATGTTCTGGATGTACGTCGTCAAGAAGACACCTGGCTACCTCGCTGCCTCGCAGGCATTCGGCACGGCCGAGAAGGACAAGGTGCCCGTCTCGACCAGCAACGTGTTCTTCTCCACCAACGACTACCGCTTCTGGACCTCGTGCTTCGATGTGGACAATGCCAATGCCGAGAAGTTCAGCGTGCGCAAGATGGTGTCGACATCTACTGCCGAGGTGACGAAGATGGAGAAGCAGGCCTTCGTAGGCCGCGGCACGACGGAAGACGACTTCAACAAGTATGCCCAAAACTGGATATTCTATCGCACCACCGACCTGATGCTCATGCGTGCCGAGGCCCTGGTGCAGCTGGCCGGCGCCGGCTCCACGCTCAACAGCAGCAGTGAGTTGCTCGAGGCCGCCGACATCGTCAAGCTCGTGAGCAACCGCTCGCTCAGCGTGGCCGACGACTCCATACAGATATGGCGCGACTACAACGGACGCGACCTCATGGAGACACTCGTGCTCAGCGAGCGCCGGCGCGAGCTCTGCTTCGAGGGCAAGCGATGGTTCGACCTCATGCGATATGCCTACCGCCACATGAACGGCGTGGATGCCACGAAGAAGATGAGCGAGCAGTTTGTCGCTGCCGACGCGCAGGGCAATACCACAGGCGAGGCCGACGCTACCAAGTTCCCCGCCGTGGCAAGCGAGATGCTCAACATGGTCAAGGCCAAGTATCGCGACGGAGGCGCGGCACTCGCCTTCCAGCTCAGCACAGAGCCCAAGATGTATTACCCCATACTCGAGAGCGAGCTGAAAGTGAACGCCAACCTGAAGCAGAACCCCGGATTCCGAACCACCGGCGGCGAATATCAGAAGAACTACTAAGCACATGCAACGGCATAACATAGTAAGAACATCATCTTAAAACCAACGACAATGAAGAAAGACCTTATCATACCTATGCTCAAGACAGCCGGATGCATGGCTGCGGGAGTCATCCTTCTTGCTTCATGCAACGAGGAGCCCGACGACTCTACGCTCTTCACCTTCACCGGATTTACCGTCGAGCAGTATCTCGCACAGCACCCAGACCTGGAGAGCTTCAACTACATCGTCAAGCGTGCGGGCTACGACCGCATACTCGAGTCGTATGGCGGCTACACCGTCTTCGCACCGGGCAACGACGGCGTGCAGCAGTACATAGACAGCCTCTACCGTGACCCGGAGAAGGCCGAGGAAAATCCACGCAACGGCATGGCCGACCACGGCACACTCGCCGAGGGACAGCACGCCGAGCTGGAGTGGCTCACCGACAGCCTCTGCCGCGACATCACACTCTACCACATCGCAGGCAGCAGCCAGACGGGCGCCATGCCCCTGACCATCATGGACATGAGCAGCGACGACAACAACAAGAACGTGACCTCGCTGCTCGGACGCGCCATCACCATCACCATCGACAATGCCCGAGGACCCCTGCTCAACGACCGCGTCACCATCACCAATCTCGACGAGGACACTGAGACGAAGACTGCCGTCAACGGCATCGTCCACACCATCAGCGACGTGCTGCCCCGCAGCAACCGCCTCGTGGGCACGCAGATGGCCAAGATGGAAGGATTCAGCATCTTCAGCGAGGCACTCCAGAAGACCGGCCTGGCCGACTCCCTGCTCAAGACGAAGAAGGAAAAGGTGGCCTACGAGAAGGCCGACTACGATGCTGACCATCTCATGGTGCCCGACGACGAGCACATCGACAACTACGAGTCGCTGGTGAAGTACACCGTCTT
>CAJOHP010000041.1 GCA_905234355.1 uncultured Prevotella sp.
TTTGAGGACGAGGTGGGCTACTATGGCGCACACCGCGACCAGGGACCGAAGTTCAACCCCTTCTTCATCCCGAAGATGATAGCCGACATCGCCGCCGGACAGATATCCATCATGTACGGCTTCCACGGCCCCAACTACATCACCGCCTCGGCCTGCGCCTCATCGTCGAACGCACTGGCCGACGCCTTCAACCTCATCCGTCTGGGCAAGGCCAACGCCATCGTGGCCGGTGGTGCCGAGGCAGCCATCTGCGAGACGGGCGTGGGCGGATTCAACGCCATGCACGCGCTCTCCACGCGCAATGATGAGCCCGAGAAGGCCAGCCGGCCTTTCAGCGCCTCGCGCGACGGCTTCATCATGGCCGAGGGTGCCGGATGCCTCATCCTCGAGGAGCTTGAGCACGCCAAGGCACGCGGCGCCAAGATCTATGCCGAGATGGTGGGTGCCGGCATGAGTGCCGACGCACACCACATCACCGCATCACACCCCGAGGGACTCGGCGCCAAGCTCGTGATGCAGAACGCACTGGAGGATGCCGGACTCAAGCCCGAGGACATAGACTACATCAACGTGCACGGCACGTCGACACACGTGGGCGACATCTCCGAGGCCAAAGCCATCAAGGAAGTCTTCGGCGACGCAGCCTACAAGCTCAACATCTCCTCGACCAAGTCGATGACGGGCCACCTGCTCGGTGCCGCCGGTGCCGTGGAGGCCATGGCCGCCGTGCTCGCTGTGAAAAACGACATCGTGCCGCCCACCATCAACCACGAGGAGGGCGACGACGACCCGGAGATAGACTACCGACTGAACTTCACCTTCAACAAGGCACAGAAGCGAGAGGTGCGCGCTGCACTTTCCAACACCTTCGGATTCGGAGGACACAATGCCTGCGTGGTGTTCAAGAAGTACGTATAGTGCATCGTCAGCATAGTGCATAGTGCATAGTGCATAGCTGCTACTGCCCATAGACGACAGGCTACCACAGAGCAGCTATGGACTGTGCACTATGCTTTTTTGCACTATGACGACGATGGACTATTGACCGTAAAGACTATGAACAATGAACTATAAAGACATCATCGACCGTCTGCGGCTGCCATACCAGGACGACAAGGAACTGCGCCAGTCGCTGCGCGACATCATCGGTTTCTATCCCCACGCCATCAAGCACTATAAGCTGGCGCTGATGCACAAGAGCTCCGGCCGCCGCAACGACAAGGGGCGTCCGCTGAACAACGAGCGCCTGGAGTTTCTGGGCGACGCCATGCTCGACGCCGTCGTGGGCCACATCGTCTTCGAGCACTTCGAAGGCAAGCGTGAGGGATTCCTCACCAACACCCGCTCCAAGCTCGTCAGCCGCGACACCTTGGGCAAGCTCGCCACAGAGATGGGACTGACCGAGCTCATACAGTCCAGCGGGCCACAGCGCTCGCACAACAGCTACATGGCCGGCAATGCCTTCGAGGCGCTCGTCGGCGCCATCTATCTGGACCAGGGCTACGACGCCGTCATGCGCTTTATCAAGAAGCGCATACTGGCACAGATGGTCAACATAGACAAGGTGGCCTACAAAGAGGTGAACTTCAAGTCGAAGCTCCTGGAGTGGACGCAGAAAAACCGCGTGCGCATGGACTTCAAGATGCTCAAGCAGACCACCGACGAGAAGGGCTCGCCCGTCTTCGGATACTGCGTCGTCATCGAGGGCGTAGAAGGCGGCAAAGGGCAGGGATACTCGAAGAAGGAGGCACAGCAGATAGCATCGAAGGAGACACTCGTCCGACTGCGCCGCGAGCCACAGTTTATCGACGCCATCTTCCAGGGCAAGAGCCAGCGCACGAAGATGGAGGAGGAGCCCACAGCCATCGCTCCTGACCTGGAGGCCGACAAGAACTTCATCATCCACCTGGAGCAGCCTCAGGATTCCCAGGACTCCCAGGACCAGCAGAAGTCTCAGAAGACCCAGAAGTCCCAGAAGACCCAGCAAGCACAGGACACTCAGAAGCCCCAACAGGCGCCCGACGAGTTCGACCTGAGCGACATCACCCACAATCCAGCCGAGACATCGCGCGAGGACATCATCGCCGCCGCCGAGGCCGCCGCCTTCGCCGAGCAGAGATAAAGCCCGATTTCTCCCGGACAGACATAAAGCCCGTCCCTACGAGCCAGCACACACATCGTAGGGACGGGCTTTATGTCTTTCTGGGAGAAATCGGGCTTTATGCCTGTCCGACGGACTCCATCGCTGCCCTGTCAGGAGCGGGAAAACAAGAATAATGAGACCAAAAGCTATTAAAAAACGTAAATCATGCCGCCGTTACGCTTCTTTTGTCTAATTTTGCAGCAGACTTCGGGAGTGCGGGCGCCCTCGCCCGCCACCGATGCGGGCGAGGGCGCCCGCGCTCACAAGACAGAAGAGCGGTAACAACCCTCAGTAACAGACAGAAAGAGAACAATGAGTCTGACCAAGATTATAAGAAACATCTTTGCGCCCCGCTGGCGCGAGCTGGAGCGCCACCAGCACGACGGCGAAGCCATGCAGCGCGAGGTACTCGCACGCCTGACAAGCAAAGGCAAGGACACGGAATACGGGCGCAACCACCTCTTCGGCGCCGTCAAGGACTACGACGACTTCGTGCGCCACACACCGCTCAACAGCTACGAAGAGCTCAAGGGCGACATAGACCGCATGCGGCAGGGCGAGCGCGACGTGCTCTGGCCCGGCAGGGTGAAGTGGTATGCCAAGTCGAGCGGCACAACCAACGACAAGTCGAAGTTCATACCCGTCTCGGCTGACGGACTGAAACGACTGCACTACCGCGGAGGCACCGACGCCGTGGCACTCTACCTGCGCAACAACCCGCAGAGCCGCATGTTCGACGGACGCGGACTCATCCTCGGCGGCAGCCACTCGCCCAACTACAACCTGCCGGGCTCGCTCGTGGGCGACCTGAGCGCCATACTCATCGAGAACATCAACCCGCTGGTCAACCTCGTGCGTGTGCCCAGCAAGCAGACGGCGCTGCTCAGCGACTTCGAGCTCAAGCGCGACCGCATAGCCCATGAGGCCATGGATAAGAACGTGACCAACCTGAGCGGCGTGCCGTCGTGGATGCTCAGCGTGCTACACCGCATCATGGAGCTCTCGGGAAAGGAGCACCTGGAAGAGGTGTGGCCAAACATCGAGGTGTTCTTCCACGGAGGAGTGGCCTTCACACCCTATCGCGAGCAGTACAGGCAGCTCATCACCTCGCCACGTATGCACTACATGGAGACCTACAACGCCAGCGAGGGATTCTTCGGACTGCAGGACGACCCCGCCGACCGCGCCATGATGCTCATGCTCGACTACGACGTGTTCTACGAGTTCATTGAGCAGACACCAGGAGCCACACCCGTGCCGCTGTGGGGCGTGGAAAAGGGCAAGAACTACGCCATGGTCATCTCTACCTCCTGCGGACTGTGGCGATACATGATAGGCGACACCATACAGTTCACATCCGTCAATCCCTATAAGTTCATCATCAGCGGCCGCACAAAGAGCTTCATCAACGCCTTCGGCGAGGAGCTCATCGTCGACAATGCCGAGCAGGGCCTGGCCTACGCCTGCCAGAAATGCGGCGCACAGGTCAAGGACTACACCGCTGCACCCGTCTTCATGGACGCCCAGGCGAAGTGCCGGCACCAGTGGCTCATCGAGTTTGTCAGACGGCCAGACGACATGCAGGCCTTCGCAGCCACACTCGACCGCAAGCTGCAGGAGCTCAACAGCGACTACGAGGCCAAACGATACAAAGACATCACCCTGCAGCCACTCGAGATCGTCGAGGCACACCAGGGACTCTTCGACGAATGGCTCGCCTCACGCGGCAAGCTCGGCGGACAGCACAAAGTGCCACGGCTGAGCAACGAGCGCACCATCATAGACCAACTGCTGAAAAGGAATTAGGCGCTCCAACGGTTTCCGACGGTACGACGCTGTGAGGACTTTCTACTTATGAGAGCGAAGAATAAAAGCAACAGAAGGAGCGGACAACCCGTCACAACGGGCGCTTCGACCCTTGCAGGCACGCGAGCACTCTGGCTCGTGCTGGCCATGCTGCTCACGGCCTGTGCCCGCATGGGCAACCCCGACGGCGGATGGTACGACGACACACCGCCGCAAGTGGTCAGCGCCACACCCGCCGACAAGGCCACCGGAGTGAGAAGCCGAAAGGTGACCATCAACTTCAGCGAGTTCATCAAGATAGAGGATGCACAGTCGAAGGTGATCGTCTCGCCGCCGCAGCTGGAGCAGGCCGACATCAGGGCCGCGGGCAAGCACATACTCATAGAGCTGAAAGACACGCTCAAGGACAACACCACCTACACCATCGACTTCAGCGATGCCATCACCGACAACAACGAGGGCAACCCCATGGGCAACTACACCTACAGCTTCTCCACGGGCAGTGCCATCGACACCCTGGCCGTGTCGGGCTACTGCCTCAACGCCGAAGACCTGGAGCCCATCAAGGGCATCCTCGTGGGTCTCTACCCCATCCCAGAGGTCCCAGAAGACCCAGAAGACCCAGCCCCCCACCCCACCCTGTCCGACACCGTCTTCCGCACCACGCCCCTGCTGCGTGTCTCGCGCACCAACGGCAGCGGCTTCTTCACCATCAAGGGCGTGGCACCGGGCAGCTACAACGTCTATGCGCTCGACGACGCCGACGGCGACTTCAAGTTCAGCCAGAAGAGCGAGACCATAGGCTACTCCCACGACGTGGTGCGGCCGTCAAGCAAGCAGGACGTCAGGCAAGACACCGTATGGATAGACTCGCTACACATCAGCAACATCCTCCGTGTGCCCTACACCCACTTCCTGCCCGACGACGTCACCCTGCTCTGCTTCAAAGAGCCGCAGACCGACCGACACCTGCTCAAGACCGAGCGCAAGGACCCGGAGAAGATAGAGCTCTTCTTCACCTACGGCAGCGACACACTGCCCACCCTGCGCGCACTCGACTTCGACGACACCGATGCCTTCGTCGTCGAGGCATCAGAGTATCTCGACACACTGTGCTACTGGCTGCGCGACACCACACTCATCAACCGCGACACGCTCACCTTCGAGCTCACCTATATGGAGACCGACACGCTGGGAATGCTCGTCGCCAAGACCGACACCATCGAGGCCGTGCCCAAGATGAGCTACGAGAAGCGGCAGAAGCAGGCACAGAAGGAACTGGAGAAATGGGAGAAGGAGCAGGAGAAGAAACGCAAGCGCGGACAGCCCTACGACAGCATCATGCCACGCACGCCCCTCGAGGTCAAGGTGTCGCCCACAGGACAGATAGACCCCACACAGAGCATCTTCATCGACGTGCCCGTGCCGCTCGAGCGCTGCGACACGGCAGCCATACACCTCTACTGCATGATAGACTCCGTGTGGTACCGCGCGCCGCACCTCTTCACACAGGAGGCCACACGCACATACCGCATCGCGGCCGAGTGGCAGCAGGGACTGGAGTATAGCCTGGAGATAGACTCCGCCGCCTTCGAGACCATCTACGGCGTCACATCCAACGCCATCAAGCAGGGCATCAAGGTGCGCACCAACGACGAGTACAGCACGCTCGTGGTCAACCTCGCCGGACTGCCCTCCATGCCCGAAGGGGCACAGGTCGTCGTGCAGCTGCTCGAGGGCGGCGACAAGCCCACACGGCAGGCTGTCATGGCACCCGACCACGCTGCCGAGTTCTTCTTCGTCCGTCCCGGAGCCTACTACCTACGAGCATTCATCGACATGAACGGCAACGGACTGTGGGACACCGGACTCTACGACGACGACCTGCAGGCCGAGCCCGTCTACTACTTCGGAGAGAAGGTGGAGTGCAAAGCCAAATGGGACGTCACACGAGCGTGGAACATCACCGCTACGCCACGATACAAGCAGAAACCGCTCGCCATCACCAAGCAGAAACCCGACAAGGCCAAGCAGCTGCGCAACCGCAACATAGAGCGCGCCCGACAGCTCGGCAAGCAGTATGTCAAGGAGCAAGGACTGTGAGGAGATGAGAGATGAGAGATGAGAAATGCCACCGGCCCCGCATGGCACTCCCCTCCCTCCAAGAGCAATGCCACCGGCCCCGCATGGCACTCCCCTCCCTTGTAGGGGAGGGGCTGGGGGTGGGGTCAGTAACATAAAAAAATCAGTCCAGCAAATTGAACATTCTAAAAAGGTATGCGATAAAGCCCATATAGACAAGAAAACAGAAAAACTATCATGATGTACACAAAACGCTTCAGACTACACGGCCGATGGCTCGCTGCCATCTTGCTGTCGGTGTGCTGCCTGTTCACGCCTGGCACGGCGCAGGCACAGTGCGGCATAGAGAACACCGCTTTCCAGGGCGGCGAGTTCCTGAACTACGACCTCTACTTCAACTGGAAGTTTGTGTGGGTGAAGGTGGGGTCGGCATCGATGTCGACCGTCAAGTCAAAATATGGCGGACAGCCTGCCTATCGCACCAGCCTCGTCACCCGCGGCAACGACAAGCTCGACGGCGTCTTCGTCATGCGCGACACACTGCTCTGCTACTGCGGCGAAGACCTCGCACCGCTCTACCACCGCAAGGGCGCCCTCGAGGGCAAGCGCTACTATGTGGACGAGCTCTGGTATAGCTACCCCGGCGGCAAGTGCAAGGTGAAGAAGCACGCCATCAAGGCCAGCGGAGAGCACCAGTGGGGAGAGACCACCTTCAAGGACTGCGTCTACGACATGATGAGCATCTTCCTCAGGGCACGCAACTTCGACGCCTCGAAGATGACCGTGGGACAAAACATCGCCATGCCCATCACCGATGCGTCGAGCCTAAAGAACTCATGGCTGAAGTATCGCGGGAAGGAGACATTCAAGATGGAAGGCACGAAGGAGAAGTTCCGCTGTCTTGTCTTCTCCTTCATCGAGCGCGACGACGGCAAGAACCACGAGCTCATACGCTTCTACGTCACCGACGACCAGAACCACATCCCCGTGCGCCTTGACATGTTTCTCAGCTTCGGATCGGCCAAGGCCTTCCTCAAGAACTACAAGGGCGTGCGCTCGCCCATGACCTCGAAGGTGAAGTGAGACGGGAGGTCAGAGCAGGTCGAGACACCGCTCTATAGGTATGCCTCGGCACTTGTCGGGCAGGTCGCGGTTGCGCTCTATCAGGCTGCTCACCACGCGCATGGCCTCGCTGGTGCTGCGGCTCAGCGCGTCGCCCTGCAGCAGATGGCCTATGAGCACAGCGGAGAAGATGTCGCCCGTGCCATGGAAGAGCACCGGTATCTCGTCGTAGTCTATACGGAAGTAGGGGCCCTCCTCCAGATGCTGCTCAAAGCCTGCGAGCGCCACGTCGCTCCTGCGGCCCACCACGCAGTGGCGCCCCTCGACCAGAGCACTCGTGATGACCGCCGAGCGGCACCCTATGGCCAGCAGACGGTCGAGCATCTGGCACGTCTCGCTCCAGCTCATGCCCTCGGCACGATAGGGAGTGCCCGTGAGCAGGCACGCCTCGGTGTAGTTGGGGAAGATGAGATGGGCCACGCTCACCATCTCGCGCATCAGCTCCACCTGCTGCTCGCTGATGCCGTTGTAGAGACGGCCCGCATCGCCCATGATTGGGTCTACGAAGATGGTGGTGCCCTGCTCGCTCTGCTCACGGCAGAAGCGCGACACCAGCCGCGACTGCTCCTCGCTGAACATCAGCCCCGTGCACACCGCGTCGAACTGGAAGCCCAGGTCGTGCCACACTGGCAGCGTGCCGCGCATGTAGTCCGTCGTCTCCATCACGTTGAAACGACCATAGTCCAGCGTGTTCGACACCAGCGCCGTCGGGAGGTTGTAGACGGCGTGACCCAGATAGGTCAGGATAGGCAGCATCGCCACCATGCCCACGTGGCTGTAGCCCACCACGTCGTTGATGAGTAGTATCTGTTTCATGTTTGCGCCTGCAAAAATAGGGAAAAAGGGGCATACCGCCAAACAATTGACCCTCCTTTTTGCGCTTTTTCTGCCAAACAGCACCGTTTTAGTGGCTCTTTGTCGCAAATTATTCGTACCTTTGCAGCCCATATAGCAATCAAGACGACAATGAGCCAACCCACATCACCCATACTCGAACTGCAGCGGCAGCAACTGCTGCTGCAGATGGAGTATGAGGAGGAGCAGAAAGCGTTCGACCAGAAAGTAGACGCCATCGGCCTGGAGCGGCGCTTGAAACGTGGCGACGCCTGGTGGCCCGTGAGCGTCACGCGCAGCTACTACAACTCGCTCAACCAGCTCTGCATAGAGCTTGTGCGGCGCCCGACCGGCGACGACGAGGATGAAGATGCCACCGACCACAACTTCGAGTTCGGGCGCCCGGTGAAGTTCTTCAAGGCCGAGGCCCACGTGCACGCCGGCCGCACCACGCCCTCCCGTCCCGACAGCCTCAGTCCAAGCACCAAGAGCCTCACCGGCACCGTGTCCTATGCCGACGGCAACCGCATGGTGGTGGCCGTGCCCGACGGCACGCTGCTCGCCGACCTGCAGCAGGAGGGTCTGGGCGTGCAGCTCGGCTTCGACGAGACCAGCTACCGCCTGATGTTCGACGCCCTGGAGCGCACCATGCGCGCCAAGGGACGCCACGGCTATCTGCGCGACCTGTTCTACACCCCCTCGATGCACGCCGAGACCTACACCTTCCCCGACATGCACTTCCCCTACCTCAACGCCACGCAGGAGCACGCCGTGGGCGAGGTGCTGCGTGCCAAAGACGTGGCCATCGTCCACGGGCCGCCGGGCACGGGCAAGACCACCACGCTCGTCGAGGCCATCTACGAGACGCTGCGGCGCGAGCCCCAGGTACTGGTGTGTGCACAGAGCAACATGGCCGTCGACTGGATATCGGAGAAGCTCGTAGACCGCGGCCTGAGCGTCCTGCGCATAGGCAACCCCACCCGCGTGGACGACAAGATGCTGTCGTTCACCTACGAGCGGCGCTTCGAGGCCCACCCCGACTACCCTCAGCTGTGGGCCCTGCGCAAGGCCATCCGCGAGCTGCGCGCCCACCGCAAGCACGGCGACCAGAAGTGGCACCAGAAGATGGAGAGCCTCAAGGGGCGCGCCACCGCCCTCGAGATAGGCATCAACCAGGAGCTCTTCGCCCAGGCCAACGTCATCGCCGCCACACTCGTGGGCAGTGCCAACCGCCTGCTCGACGGCATGCGCTTCGGCACGCTCTTCATCGACGAGGCCGCACAGGCCCTCGAGGCCGCATGCTGGATACCCATACGCCGCGCCTCACGCGTGGTCTTCGCCGGCGACCACTGTCAGCTGCCACCCACGGTGAAGTGCTACGAGGCACTGCGCGGCGGACTGGGCGTCACGCTCATGGAGCGCATAGCCATGCAGAAACCTGAGACGGTCACGCTGCTTAGGATGCAATACCGCATGCACGAAGACATCATGCGGTTCTCCAGCGACTGGTTCTACCACAACATGATGGTGGCTGCACCCGACGTGCAGCACCGCAGCATACTCGACCTCGACCTGCCCATGACCTGGATAGACACATCGGCCATCACGCTGAAGGACGGGCCTACCGACATGGCCTCGGCTGAAGACACGACCGACGACAGCGCCCAGCTCGCACTCTTCACCTCCCACTTCAACCAGATGGAGGCCGAGCTCACCCTGCTCACGCTGCAGGCCTACTTCGAGCTGATAGGCCGGCAGCGCATCCTCGACGAGCGGCTCGACGTGGGCATCATCTCCCCCTACCGCGCCCAGGTGCAGCTGCTCCGGCAGAAGCTGAAGCGGCGCGAGTTCTTCAAGCCCTATCGGCGCGCCATCACGGTCAACACCGTCGACGGCTTCCAGGGCCAGGAGCGCGACATCATCGTCGTGTCGCTCGTGCGCTCCAACGACGAGGGGCAGATAGGCTTCCTGCGCGACCTAAGGCGCATGAACGTGGCCATCACCCGGGCCCGCATGAAGCTCATCATCATAGGCGACCGCCACACCATGACGCGACACCCCTTCTACCGCAAGCTGTGGCAGTATGTCCAGGCGCTGAAGGATGAGGAAGAGTAAGAGAGACGACCGATGAGCCATACCAACGACATGACCGTGGGCTCGCCCACGCGACAGATAGCCGCCTTTGCCCTGCCGCTCGTGCTGGGCTACCTGCTGCAGCAGCTCTACAACGTGACCGACGCAGCCATCGTGGGCCGCTGTGTGGGCGTGGGGGCGCTGGCCGCCGTGGGTGCCTCGTCGAGCATCATGTTTCTGGTCATGGGCTTCTGCTGCGGCACGAGTCAGGGATTTGCCATCCCTGTGGCACAGGCCTTCGGCGCAAAGCGCACAGCGCTCATGCAGCGCTATGCTGCACAGGCCGTGCGCCTGAGCACGGTCATCGCCACAGGCGTCACCATCGTCACCTGCATGGCCTGCCGCTGGATACTGCAGCTCATCCACACGCCCGAGGCTATCATGGCCGAGGCCAGCACCTACCTCTACCTGCAGTTCCTGCTCATCCCCGTGGCCATGGCCTACAACCTGCTGGCCGCCTTTATCCGCGCCTTGGGCAACTCCCGACAGCCTTTCTACTTCCTCATCTTCTCCTCACTGCTCAACATCGTGCTCGACGTGGTCTTCGTGGCCCTGCTCGGCTGGGGTGTGGCCGGTGCCGGCGTGGCCACCATCCTGGCCCAAGGCTGGGCCGCCTGGCTCTGCTGGCGCTACATCAGGAGCAAGCTGCCCGTGCTGGGCATCTCGGGCGAGGCTGGGAGACCCCTGCCGACCCAGCCCTCCCTGCAGGCCCAGCCCTCTCAGGGCGCCATCACGCGCACGCTGCTATGGAACGGACTGCCCATGGGACTGCAGTTCAGCATCACGGCCATAGGCAGCATCATGCTGCAGAGTGCCAACAACGCCCTGGGCACCGACTGCGTGGCGGCCTTCACCGCGGCCATGCGCGTGAAGTATGTGTTCACCTGTGTCTTCGAGAATATCGGCGTGGCCATGGCCACCTACTGCGGACAAAACCGCGGCGCGGGCCGTCTGGACCGTGTGAGCCAGGGCCTGCGCTCGGCCATGCTCATCACCATGAGCTATTTCCTCTTCACGCTGGCCGTCATCTACCCCTGGGCCGACGAGATGATGACGGTCTTCGTGGGCACGGGCGAGCACGTCATCGTGAGCGAGGCGGCACGCTTCATGCGCCTGTGCAACTACTTCTACCCCGTGCTGGGCCTGCTCACCGTGCTGCGCTACAGCATCCAGGGGCTGGGCTATGCCCACTTGTCGCTGCTCTCGGGCGTCATGGAGATGCTGGCCCGCACGGGAGTGAGTCTGTGGGTCGTGCCGGCGCTGGGCTTCACCGGCGTCATCATGGGCGACCCCGTGGCATGGATTGCAGCCGACCTCTTCCTCGTGCCGTGCATGCTGGTGCTGCTGCGCCACCTGCGCCATGAGGCCTTCATCGAGAAAGGAGGCCGCTGGTGACGCTGCGCCTGCCGTCCCGCGACCGCCAGATAGTGCTACTGGCCCTGCCGAGCATCGTGCAGAATATCACGGTGCCGCTGCTCGGCCTGTGCGACGTGGCCATCATGGGCCATATAGGCGACGCCGTGGCCATCGGCGCCATCGCCGTGGGCAGCATGGTGTTCAATGTGATGTACTGGCTCTTCGGCTTCCTGCGCATGGGCACGAGCGGCCTGACGTCGCAGGCCCTGGGCGCCCGGCGGCTGGACGCGACGGTGCAGACGCTGCGTCAGGGACTGCTCCTCGCACTGGCCATAGGCCTGGCCATCGTCGTGCTGCAACGGCCGCTGCGCACACTCGCGCTCTGGCTCATGCAGCCCACGGCCGACGTGGGGGCACTCTGCCGGCCCTACTACGACATCTGCGTGTGGGGCGCACCGGCCGTGCTGGGTCTCTACGCCCTCACCGGATGGTATGTGGGCATGCAGAACACACGCACGCCCATGCTCATCGCCATCGTGCAGAACGTGGTCAACATCCTCTTGTCGCTGCTCTTCGTCTTTGCCTTCGGGCTGGGCATCGAGGGTGTGGCCCTGGGCACACTGGCCGCCCAGTGGTCGGGCTTCGCCCTGTCGGCACTGCTGCTGTGGCACTACTACGGCCGCCGGCTGCGCACGTCACAACGTGCCGACGCTGCCCCTGGCACCACGCGGCTCTGGCACTTCCTGCGGCTCAACCGCGACATCTTCCTGCGCACGCTCTGCCTCGTGGCCGTCAACCTCTACTTCACCTCGGCCGGAGCACGACAGGGTGCCCTGCTCCTGGCCGTCAACACACTGCTGATGCAGCTGTTCACCCTGTTCAGCTACTTCATGGACGGCTTTGCCTACGCGGGCGAGGCGCTCGCCGGCCGCTACTATGGCGCCGGCAACGGCGCCGCCCTGCACGACACGGTGCGGCGGCTGTTGCGCTGGGGGTCGCTGGTCACGGTGCTCTTCACCCTGCTCTACTGGCTCGGCGGACTGCCGTTTCTGCGCCTGCTCACAAGCGACGGCTGCGTGGTGGCGGCCGCGGCCGACTATCTGCCGTGGGCCGTGCTCATCCCGCTGTGCGGCATGGGGGCCTTCGTGTGGGACGGCGTATTCATCGGACTCACCTACACACGGGGCATGCTCCTGAGCTGCGCCGTGGCCACCGCCGCTTTCTTCAGTCTGTGGACATCACTGCACACAATATGGGCGAACCACGCGTTGTGGCTCGCCCTGCTGGTCTATCTGGCCTTGCGCGGCTTGCTGCAAGGCCTGCTCTTCCGCAAAAAGTACGGTTAGGCTGGCTTATGCTTCGGAAGTAAGTTGTTTGTTGTACCCATTTTTTTGTAACTACTGGCTGTGCCACCCCTGTAGGGACGGGCTTTATGCCTGTCCGGAAACCATAACGTCCATTGCTGGACTATGGCGGACAGGCATAAAGCCCATCCCTACTTTGACACCCCGCATGTGTTTCGGACAGGCATAAAGCCCGTCCCTACTGCGTGATGACGGTGCCGTGTGCTCCGTCGATGGCGGTGGCCATTGTGATGACCACGCGGCCCACGCCCGCCTCGACGGCCTGCAGTGCATTCTCTATCTTGGGCAGCATGCCTCCGGCAATGGTGCCGTCGGCCTTGTATCGCTCGAAGTCCTGCCGTGTGATGAGGGGGATGACGCTCGTCTCGTCGTCAGGGCGCGAGAGCACGCCGGCCTTCTCAAAGGAGTAGACGAGCGTCACGTCGTAGTCCTGGGCCAGCGCCTTGGCCGTCTCGGCAGCTATGGTGTCGGCATTGGTGTTGAGCAGCGTGCCCTGGCCGTCGTGGGTCAGCGGCGCCATGACCGGCACGAGGCCCGCGTCGATGAGCCTGTGGAGCAGCTGTCCGTCGGCACGGTCCACGTCGCCCACGTAGCCGTAGTCCACGCCGTTCTTCAGCGGGCGTCGGTGAGCGCGTATCACGTCGGCATCGGCACCGGTCAGTCCGATGGCGTTGAGTCCCATGGCCTGCAGCCGGGCCACCACATGCTTGTTGACCAGTCCGCCGTAGACCATGGTGACGACGCCG
>CAJOHP010000042.1 GCA_905234355.1 uncultured Prevotella sp.
AATTCTTATCAATTCTTTTCATGGGTAAATTCTCTAATTCTCTAATTCTTGATAGACAAAGACTTTACTTCCTTTATGGGGGTGGGAAAGTTCAGTTAAGGATTATGTGGAAAAAACGTTTGGTTATAACCTGCGCCGGACAATAGCAGAGATTCGTCCACGATACGCATTTGACGTGTCTTGTCAAGGTAGTGTGCCTGAAGCAATCATAGCTTTCTTAGAAGGCAATTCATTTGAGGAGGTAATCCGTTTGGCAATATCTCTTGGTGGAGATTCTGACACCATTGGAGCTATGGCTGGAGCCATTGCTGCTTGCATGTATCCTATTCCAGATGAATTTGCAGAACGGTGTGATTCTATACTGACAGAGGATTTGAGAGATATTAAGGACAGATTCTGCAAGCTAATTGAGAAAAATAGTTTGTAATACATCTGTTCTTGAATGCGTATAGACGTGTTGAAGTAATGTGACCATGATGAAAGTATAAAAGCGCCTACTGATGTGTCATGTTGATTCTCCTGATTTCCTCGAGTATAGCGGCTCCCCACGCGGCACTCCCTGGCAACTGATAGCGGCTGTTGCCTGCTGCAGAAGGAGTAAAAATGGTTTGGCCCTGCGATGTGAGCACGACGTCTCCGCGTTCTGAGAGCGAGAAGACCTCATCGCCTTCCACAGCATGGACGATGACCATCGGGTCCCACATCTTCTGTCCTGTGTAGCAGTTGCACCTGAGATAGATCTGCTTGACAGGGTGCGCATCGGTCCAGGAGATGTCGCTGATGACTTGCTCTGGCGCGTACTCCACGTCTTGCCCGACCTCCATCGGGGAGAACACCACATCGACATCCTTGGGCCAGCGGGAGAAGAAGACACGGGCAAAGCTGAGGCCCTGCCGGAAGTTGTAGTCGGGCTCTTCCGAGTTTCCGAACACGCCCCCCATGACATAGAGTCTTTTCACTTTTCTCCTAACCAGCTCCATGCCGCCTAAGGGGGAGATGCTGTCGCCGGGAGATGTAAGCAGCGCTGCCAGCGAGGTGACGAATCCCACGGAACAGATAGTCACAGAATGGTCGGGCTGCGACGCCAGCAGTCGGCGGTAGAGCTGCCAGCCGTCAGGCAGCGATGAGTAGTCATTGAGAGTGCGGCGAAACATGGGCTGCCCGTCGTCGGTCGTATAGGTGTGCAGCGACTGATAGTCTATCCACACATGAGGGTTCTTGATACCATTGCGCTCCAGCGCGATGGGCACGTCGGGACGGCCGAAATAGGTGTTCATCACATCGGCCACGGCAGCGCAGTCCTCGCCTTCGCGGTCTACCACGATGCCCAGCAGTTTGCAGCGTCCCTCCTCCTCATAGCGATAGAGCATCTCCAGGGCGAAGAGGTCGTCGGTAGACGAGCCAAGGTCGGTATCGAAGATGATGAGCGGCACACCAGCATATGCCGGTTCCTCTTCGTTGCTGACAGGAGAATCCTCGTTGGAGCAAGACATCAGCGACAATGCGCCACATGTGGTCATCAGGACGGCAAGCAACCATATTTGCTTTGACAACCACGCTTTCATTACGGTTTTACGGTCAATACTCTTCATTTTTTCACAATGATTTACAAAAAACTCGTGCAAAGATAAGCATTTTCTTCCGATTATCGGTCATTCACGCCACAGTTTTAATATGTTTTTTGATTACGGCCATGCCTCACGTTTTAGCGTGACTCTTGTTTTTTTCAGCGATAATTGTTGGCGGTGTCAGAAATTGTTTGTAATTTTGCAGTTGATTAGGCAAAACATAAGAAGTTTCACATGAGCGAAGATACCACCTTTAGGCCCACGCCTGGACAGCAGTCGATGGGTCCCAAGACCATGGAGAGAGAACAGGCCGCGCCACAGCAGGCTCAGCAGATGCGTGCCGCTTCAGGCGTGCCCTGTCCGAAATGCGGCACGATAAACGAAACCGACGCGATGTACTGCGCCTCGTGCGGTGCACAGATGCGCATGGACGTCTGCCCCAACTGCAACTCCCACATAGACCCCGATGCCGACTACTGCGAGGTGTGCCACCACTATGTGCGCCCTGAGGTGTGCTCCTTCTGCGGTGCCTCGCTGAGCGACATCGACGCGTTCTGTCCTGAGTGCGGGTCGCCTCGTGGCGGCATAGTATGTCCCAACTGCCACACGCTGAACGATTTTGCCTTCTGCAAGCAGTGCGGTCAGGCACTCACCGAGGAGGCGCGCCACATGGCCGAGATGGTGAGGCAGACCCCCGAATACAAAGAGCTGCGGCGCCTGGCCCAGGAGTATGACGCGCTGCAGATGCAGCTGCCCTACACCAGCGAGCGCGACCGTCTGGCCGACGAGCACTGCGACCAGCTCAGGCAGCGCGTGCTGCGACTGCTGGCACAGGACGAAGGCGTGGAGGCCCCCGTCATACCCGAGCCGCAGAAACCCCGCATGAGCAAGGAGGAGCTGGACCGACTGAAGACGGAGAAGCTGCAGCAGCTCTCGCAGTTGCTCGACGCCATGGCTGCCAAGCCCCAGCCCAAGGCGGCACAGGTGCGCAACTACGCCATGGCACAGAAGCCTGCAGGCGTGAGGCTGGCATGGGTGTGCAACTACAAGAAAGCACTGCACTCCAGTCCCTGCGGATGTGCCAAGCCACAGCTCGGAGGGAAATGGGTGGTGCTCGGACACGGCATGCAGAACCAGATAAAAGACGACAAGTAAAGCCGACAACATGACAGACAGGACTTTGAACCCCAACAACGGCACAGCATCCACCGACGGCGCTGACGCCGACAAGACCATCGTCATACCCATGGCCCCGGCAGCCATGTCCGCCGGAGGCGACAACGACCGCACCATAGTCTACAACGGTACGCCGGCATCTGCACCGCAGGCCGCCGAGACTACGCTCAAGACCCTGCGCCCCGACAGCGCCATGCAGACCATGCAGCAGAACGACAGGCAGAACGACTGCTTCGTGCTGAAAGGCGAAGAATACCGGATGGTGAAATGCCTCAGCGACAACTCGGGCGAGGCGCAAGTCTTTCTCGTGGAGCACGAGGGAAGCGAATACGTGCTGAAGGTGTACTACCCCAACATCGACGTGAACAAGAAGCTGCTGCAAGTCATCCGCTCGTTCAACTTCGAGATGGTCTACCACCTGATAGACTACGGCAAGACCTACGTCGATGCCAAGAACCGCAGCTACGAGCTCATGGAGTATCTGCGCGGCGGCACCCTGCAGGAGTATTCGCTCAAGCAGGACATCAACCAGTTCCGCCGTCTGGCCCTGCAAGCCGCCGCCGCCCTGGCCTACTGCCACGAGAAGAAAGTACTGCACAAGGACATCAAGCCATCCAACTACTTCTTCCGCGACCCGGAGAAGACACAGCTCGTACTGGGCGACTTCGGCATCTCCTCACTGCTCGAGCAGAACGGGCGCTCGCACAAGACCACTCAGGCACGCACACCCATCTATGCCGCACCGGAGATGTATGCCGACGTGATAGACGGCGAGGTAGAGATTACTCCCGCCGCCGACTACTACTCCCTAGGCATCACCCTCTTCACCCTCTGGCTGGGCGAGAACCCACTGAGTGCCAACGAGCGCACCATCATGCGACAGAAAAACGAGGGACGGCTGCCACGCATCAACGAGCTGCCCGACACCGTGAAACTCATCGTGCAGGGACTGACCACCGTCAACCCCACCAAGCGCTGGGGTTATAAAGAGGTGGAGAAGTGGTTCCTGGGCGAAGAGGTGGCCGTGGACCTGTCGTCGCCCTTCCTCAGATACAAGACCTTCGTCGTAGACCCCGACCACAATCTCGTGGCCGACAACGTGCACGAGCTGGTGCCCCTGCTGATAGAGCACGACCGCCTGGGCATCAACTACCTCTACAACGACAGCATCGCCTCATGGCTCGAGCAGTGCGGCAACAGCAAGCTGGCCGCCGTAGTCAGAGACATCACCACCAACCGCTATCCTGCCGACCAGAAAGCCGGACTGTGGGCCTGCGCCTTCGCCATGGAGCCCACCATGCCCTATACCGACAACCACGGCATGCCCTGCGACGACATGCACAGCCTGGCCCTCTCGCTGCTCACCAGCAAAGACCAGTATGCGCTAACACTGCAAAACCCCAACGACCCGCTCTTCCTCTATCTGGAGTCGCACACAAAGAAAGACGTGGCACGCCTGCGCTCCTACTTCAAGCCGGGGGCCGACCCCAACGTGGCCATCATGCGACTGGTCTACGAGATAGACGACGAGACACCCTTCCTCAGCGGGCAGCCCTCGGCCACGGTGAAGGAGATAGTCTACGCCTTCGGACACGCCGAGCTGAGCGACGACAGCTGGCACGCACTGTGCGACGGGCGATTGCTCGCATGGATGTACTGCCACGAAGACATGATACTCTGCGAGTCGCTGCGCACGCTCACCAAGGGACAGCCCTACTCCAAGTCGCTAGCCTACAAGGTGCTCTACAACATGGACCGCAGTGCGGCCTACGACCTGCGCGAGGCCAGCACACCAGAAGACGTGGGCTACCTGCTCGCACAGCAGCTCATGCAGACAGAACACATGGCCGCCGACGACTTCAGCCACCACATGTCCGAATACACCGACCCGCAAGGACGCTTCTTCTACTTCGCTCAGCAGCACGGATGGACATCACTGATAGCCGAGGCCACACGCTGCTTCGACATGAACAGCGAGGAAAACCGTGAGCGCCTGGGCGCCTACGACCTGCGCACAGCCCTCTACCGCTACTGCCGCATCCTGGGACAGACACCCCACTACCTGCTGGCCGACGGCACTGAGCTCACCGACGGACGGCAGCTCGACCAGCACGAAGCGGCCATGCTGCGTAGCGAGCTGCGCAGCGGAGCACTCATGCAGTGGATGGCCGCCTTCTACCACGAAGACCCCACACGCGACTTCAGCGAGCAGTACAGCTACGAGCGAGAGCTCGAGGAGTGGCTCATGGCCATCGGACGTATAGACCCGACACAGCCATACTACCGCCGCTTCACCAAGGCCCATGAGGACACCAAAGCACGCATGACCGACGTCAGGAAGCAGTGGACACGAGCCAGAGGCAAGGAGAAAGCATGGCGCTACGCCTTCTATGCCGCCACAGCACTATGGGCACTGCTGCTCGTAGCACTCGGCATCAGCGACAACAGCTTCGTCATGAGACACACCTTCCTCACCATACTGCTGCCCGTGGGTGGCATGACCGCCGTCATCGTGGCTACAAGAGCCTACTTCAAAGGCTATGGACCCACCATGTCGGCTCTGTGGGGAGCACTGGGCTACCTCACGGCCTACGCACCACTATTTATATTAAATTATGTAGACAAGGCCAAGCCTGCCCTCTTCATACCGGTCATCCTGCTGCTCACCGCTGTCTATGCACTCATCTGCCACTTCACCGACTTCCGACGTGAGCAGCAGACCGACGCAGGCTTCGTGGACGACATCCTGAAGAACAACGACGTGAAGACCGAGCTCATCGAGCCGCTCTACTACACCTTCCGTACAAAGTCGGCACGCTACAAGAGCACCAAGTTCAGCCTGCTCGACGACATCAACAACCAGGTGCGCTCGTTCTCCGGCGAGAGCATCATACACTACATGCTCTGGACTCTGCTCATGCTGCTGCTCGCAGCAGAGATGGTGCTCTACAGTCCCAAGCTGCTCGACAGGCGCGACATGCTGCCCGGCGAATATGCCGCAGCCACCACCGACACAGGCTCCGACACTGACACTGATATCCAACAAACAGAAGACGACGAGGAATGATTTGCGAAAACTGTCAAAGAGAAAACCGAGCCATCGCAAAATTCTGCCGATGGTGCGGCAAACCGCTTGTCGCTACCGACGTGCTCGACAAGCTCATAGGCATGGACGACCTGAAGTCGCAGCTGAAGACCATCGTCGATACCTATACCTACCTGCGCTCGCGTAAGGACATACAGACCGTGCGCCTGTCTGTCAACGCCATCATCATCGGCGAGACCGGAACGGGCAAGACCGCACTGGCCGAAATCATACGCGACTACTTCTTCCAGCACAAGATCATAGACAAGCCCAAGCTCACCAAGGTCGACGCAGTGGACTACCAGCGCTTCGTAGACAAGTGGGACGACAACATCAAGAAGGCCCGAGAGGGCATACTCTTCTTCGACAACGTGCAGAAGCTCCTGCCCGACAAATACAGCAACCAGGTGAACCCGCTGGACAAGCTCTTTGTCGAGATGGATCACTGGGACGACAATCCCATCGTCATCATGGCCGGACTGCCCAAGGGACTCGACGACTTCCTCGAGAGCAACCCCGCCGTGGCCAACCGCTTCAAGTACACCTTCCGTCTGCCCTCCTACGGATGCAAGGAGCTGTGCGACATCGTCAAGCTGGAGCTCAGCCGCAAGTACGGCATCACAGAGTTCAGCGACGAGGCCGACCACCAGCTCACCCGCTTCTTCAAATACCAGATAAAAATCAAGGACGAGTCGTTTGGCAACGCCCACCTCGCCACAAAGACCGCCGAAGACATCTTCACCTCCTTCATCAGCCGCGGCAGCCAGGCACACCAGGTAGAGATAGACGACATCAAGGGCTACGTGCCCGAAGAGCGGTCACTCGACGACATCCTGAGCGACCTCGACACATTCATAGGCATGCAGGAGGTGAAGCAGGCCGTCAGGGAGATAGCCTACAGCGTGCAGAACAGCGTGCAGCGCGCCGAGCGCGGACTGGGCGAGCAGCAGAAGATGGGCATGCACATCGTGCTCACCGGCAACCCCGGCACGGGCAAGACCACCATAGCACGCAAGCTGGGCGAGATACTCTCGGCCATAGGCTATCTGGACACGGGCAACGTGGTCGAGGTGGACCGCTCGCAGATGGTGTCGCCCTATCAGGGAGAGACGCCACGTGTGGTCAACCAGCTATGCGACAAAGCCATGGGAGGCATACTCTTCGTCGACGAGGCATACACTCTGGCACCCATCAGCCAGGCAGGCGAGCGAGACCAGCAAGGCATGCAGGCTCTCGAGACGCTCATGAAACGCATGGAAGACGACCGAAGCAAATTCGTAGTCATCGCTGCCGGATACCGCAACGAGATGGAGAACCTCTTCCGCGTGAACCCCGGACTGCACAGCCGCTTCAACTACTTCCTCAACATCGACGACTACACCCCCGACGAACTGCTGCAAATCATGCTCAGCTTTGCAGGCGAGAAGAAGTACATCTTCTCCGAGCAGGCACTGGCCAAGGCCAGCCGCATGATAAAGACGCTCTACGACACACGCGACAAGGACTTTGCCAACGGACGCACCATGCGCTCACTCTTCGACCAGATATGCAAGAAGCAGGCACAGCGCCTGCAAAGCAAAGACATCGCCTCGATGAGCGACGAACAGCTCATGACCATAGAAGACGAGGACATACCCTACGAGGGGCCCAAGGAGGTGGACCTCTCTGAGTGCATGAAGCAGCTGGAAGGACTCGTCGGACTGGCAGCTGTGAAGAAGGAAATAAGCAATCTGGCTGCCTTCCTCACCCTGCAGGTGAAGCGCGGCGAGACCAACACCTTCCAGGGCAAGCACTACGTCTTCACCGGCAACCCCGGCACGGGCAAGACCACCGTGGCACGCATCATGGCCGACGTGTTCAAGAAGCTCGGCATACTCTCCCGAGGACAGCTTGTCGAGGCCGACCGCTCCAAGCTTGTGGCTGGATTTGCCGGACAGACGGCCATCAAGACCAACCAGCTCATCGACTCGGCACTCGGAGGCGTGCTCTTCATCGACGAGGCCTACACCCTGAAGTCCAACGACAACGACTCCTTCGGCAGCGAGGCCATCGACACGCTGCTCAAGCGGCTCGAGGACGACCGAGGAAAGTTCATCTGCATCGTGGCAGGATACACCGAGCAGATGCACGACTTCATCGACTCCAATCCGGGACTGAAGAGCCGGTTCACACAGACCATACACTTCGACGACTACGACCCCGACGAGCTCACCGAGATATTCATCAACATGGCCACGTCGAAGCACTTCACCCTCGACGACGCCACCAAGGATGCCGTGCACCGCCAGTTTGAGCAGCTCTACCTGCGCCGCGACAAAAACTTCGGCAATGCCCGCGAGGCACGCCGCATCTTCGACGCCACCGTGGAGCGGCAGAGCCAGCGACTCGTCAGCCTGATGAGCCAGCCCGACGTGCAGATCAGCGACAACGACGCCGACGGCTTCATGCTCCAGGACATGTATCTGCTCACCGTCGACGACCTGCCCATGGCCAAGGCCGAGGCAGCACGGCCCCTCGACGATGTGCTCAATGAGCTGGAAGACTTCATCGGCATGCGCTCGGTGAAGAACGCCATACGCCGACTCTCCGTACAGAGCATGTTTATGAAGGAACGCGCGGCCATGGGCGCAGGCAAGGTGCAGCAGATGGCCATGAACTTCATACTCACCGGCAATCCCGGCACAGGCAAGACGTCGATAGCACGCAAGATGGGCGAGATACTCCAGAGCATGGAGGTGCTGCCCACCAGCCGAGTGGTAGAAGCCAGCAGGGCCACACTCGTGGGCAAATACATGGGCGAGACACCCAAGATTGTCAACAACATGTGCGACAAGGCCATGGGAGGCATACTCTTCATCGACGAGGCCTACACCCTCAGCGACCAGAACGACCAATACGGCAAGGAGGCCATCGACACGCTGATGAAACGCATGGAGGACGACCGCGGCAAGTTTGTCGTCATCGCTGCCGGATACAAGAGACCCATGGAGGAGTTTCTCCACATGAACCCCGGACTGGCCAGCCGCTTCACCCACAAGCTCCACATCGACGACTACACCGAAGCCGAACTGCTGGAGATATTCAAGAAGATGGCCGCCAAGGACCAGTACGAGCTGTCGCCCGAGGCCGAGTACAAGGCCATGGAGATCATCACAAAGATGGTGATGATGAAAGACGCCAACTTCGGCAACGCACGCGACATGCGCAACCTGCTCGACGAGACCATACAGCACGTATCCCTGCGCGTGTCGCAGATGGATGCGGCCACGGTGACTAAGGAGACCTATCAGCTTATCCTACCAGAAGACATACCAGAGAGATGATTATTTGCCCTAACTGTAAAGAAGAGATAGAAGACGGCTCGTACTACTGCGACCAGTGCGGACAAGCCCTTAACTACTGCGACCGCTGCGGCCGCGTGGGCATCGGACGGCGCTGCACACAGTGCGGCGGACTGATGCTCAGCCCCGACAAGTTCATGGAGGCTGGCTCAAGAGGCGGACTGAGCACCTCGATGTCTGTCTCCAGCAGGTTCATGTCGCAAGACTTCGAGACCAACCGCGGAGCAAGACGCACAGAAGGCGGTGCCGACGGATACAGCGCCATGCCGCAGCTGCTGCTAAGCAACCCCTCGCTCGGCATCAGCATCGCAGGCATCAACGGAGCCATCATCGGGCGCAGGCAAGGACCATACACGCAGTACTTCCAGCAGAACATGTATGTGTCGGGCGTACATGCACAGCTCAAGTTCAACGCCGGCACTGGATGGTGCATCACCGACAAGCACTCATCCAACGGCACTCGGCTCAATGACCACAGCCTGCAGCCCGACGTGGACATGTCGATAAAAAACGGCGATATCATCACCATCGCCAATGTCAGCCTGCAAGTAAGTATCAACTAAGCTATATAATAATGTATAAGATAGACATAACGGCTTCGAGCCGTGTGGGGTGCATCCGCGAGAACAACGAGGACATGATTCTCGTGGCCGACACCTTTATTAGGAACAGCAAGACCAGCGCCCACATAGACACCACATCCTGCCACCGGGCCATCCTGGCCCTGGCCGACGGCATGGGCGGACACAACAGCGGCGAGGTGGCCAGCAGCGACGTGCTGCACAATCTGCAGTTCTTCTTCGGCGACATGCCCGCCGGACTCTCTACCTGCCAGTTCGACGAGACCATCGTGGAGTGGCTCGGAAGCATCAACCACATCATCGAGGCTAAAGGCATCGACGCTCCACAGTATAAGGGCATGGGCACCACACTCGTGGCCTTGGCCTACTACGAGGAGAAATTCTACTGGATGAACTGTGGCGACAGCCGCATCTACCGGCTGCGAGGAGGACACCTGCAACAACTCAGCACCGACCACTCGCTGAGCAACCTCATGGGGCTCAAGGAGCACTCCAACATCATCACCAACTGCATAGGTGGCGGATGCCAGAACAGCTACATCGACATCAACGAGTTTACTGCCGACATACAGCCCGGCGATGTGCTCATGCTCTGCAGCGACGGACTCTCCGACATGATCGGCGACGACGTCATCGAGCGCATGCTCGTCCAGGAGGCCGACGCCGACGCACTCTGCCAGGCGGCCGAAGATGCCGGCGGACGCGACAACGTCTCAGTGGCCATCGCCACCATCACACTATAGCGCTGACACACTAAAGGAACAATAACGCCATATGCCACTCAGACTACCCGACCGACTGCCGGCTATCGAAATACTGAAGCGCGAAAACATCTTTGTCATGGCCAACTCCCGTGCCCATGCACAGGACATACGGCCGCTGCGCATCGTCGTGCTCAACCTCATGCCCATCAAGATTACTACCGAGACCGACCTCATACGTCTGCTCTCCAACACGCCTCTGCAAATCGACGTGTGCTTCATGAAACTGAAGAGCCACACATCGAAGAACACGCCCATCGAGCACATGATGATGTTCTACCGCGACTTCGAGAGCCTGCGACAGGAGAAATTCGACGGCATGATCATCACCGGCGCGCCCGTGGAGATGCTCGACTACGAGCAGGTGGGCTACTGGCAGGAGATAACCGAAATATTCACTTGGGCACGCACCCATGTCACCAGCACGCTCTATATCTGCTGGGCAGCACAGGCCGGACTCTACTACCATTATGGTGTGCCGAAATACACACTGCAAAAGAAGATGTTCGGCATCTTCCCCCAACGCACGCTGCAACCGCAGCTCCCCATCTTCCGCGGCTTCGACGACTGGTTTATGATGCCGCAGAGCCGACACTCAGAGGTGCGCTACGAAGACCTGGCCTTCCACCCCGAGCTGTCGCTCATCGCCGACTCGCCTGAGAGCGGCGTGAGCATCGTCATGGCCCGAGGCGGACGAGAGTTCTACATCACCGGACATCTGGAGTATGCCCCCAACACGCTCGACAACGAGTATCAGCGCGACCGCGGACAGCGGTCCGACGTGGACATGCCCGTGAACTACTACCGCAACGACAACCCGCAAGAAGGACCCAAGGTGACGTGGCGGGCACACGCCAACCTGTTCTACAGCAACTGGATAAACTACTATGTCTATCAGGAGACACCCTACGACATCAACCAGATAAGATGACGAGACCACTGGAACTCCTTGCTCCGGCCAAAAACCTGGAGTGCGGCATCGCGGCCATCGACCACGGTGCCGACGCCGTATATATCGGGGCCACACGCTTCGGGGCACGCGCGGCGGCAGGCAACAGCGTGGCCGACATTGCAGAGCTATGCATCTATGCCCACCGCTACGGAGCCAAGGTCTACGTCACGGTCAACACCATCGTCTATGACCATGAGCTTGACGAGACCCGCCGCCTGCTCCAAGACCTGGCCGATGCCGGGGCCGACGCCATACTGGTGCAGGACATGGCACTGCTGACCCCACAGATGGCACTCGACAGGAGCCGTCTGTCCCTGCACGCCAGCACGCAGACCGACAACCGCACGGCCGACAAGGTGGCATGGCTCCACAGTCTGGGCTTCAGCCGGGTGGTGCTGGCCCGCGAGCTGTCGGCCGACGAGATAGCAGCCATACACCGAGAAGTGCCTGACGTGGAGCTCGAAGTATTTGTGCACGGAGCACTCTGCGTGAGCTACAGCGGACTGTGCTATGCCTCGCAATACTGCTTCGGACGCTCGGCCAACCGCGGCGAGTGTGCACAGTTCTGCAGGATGAAGTTCAACCTCGTCGATGCCGAAGGCCGAGAGTGGCAGCACCAGCGCCACCTGCTCTCGCTGAAAGACCTATGTCAGGCTGATGCCCTGGAGCAACTGGCCGATGCGGGGGCCACCTCGTTCAAGATAGAGGGCAGACTGAAAGACATCGGCTATGTGAAGAACGTCACAGCGGCCTACCGCCAACAGCTCGACACACTCATCAGCCGCCACCCCGACCGCTACTGCCGCAGCAGCCTGGGCACAACGGCCTACACGTTCCGGCCCGAATTGCACAAGACCTTCAACCGGGGCTTCACCCACTACTTCCTCCATGGACGCCAGCCCGACATCTGGTCGCCCGACACACCGAAAGCCTTGGGCGAGTACGTAGGCAAAGTGAAGGAGCTGCGCGGCAACTCGCTCAGCGTGGCCGGCATAGCATCGTTTGCCAATGGCGACGGACTATGCTTCATCAACGACCGGCACGAACTGGAGGGATTCCGAGTGAACCGTGCCGAAGGCGGGCGTCTCTATCCGCAACACATGCCCCAGTCGCTGCGCCCCGGCACCCCACTCTACCGCAACAACGACCAAGCCTTCGAACGCATCCTGTCGGGAAAGACTGCCGAGCGGCGCATCGACGTGACCATGCGCATCGAGGCTACCGACGACGGATTCCGACTCTACATAGGCCATGTCCATGCCGACATCAACGCACCTCACCAACTGGCAGAGAAGCCGCAGCGTGACAACATCGTCCGTCAGCTCATCAAGCTGGGAGGCACGCCCTACACCTGCTCCGAGGTGGACATGGCTCCCAACTTCAACTTCTTCATACCCAGCAGCCGACTGGCCGAGTTGAGACGCAAGGCTGTCGAAGCTCTGCAATCACAGCCGTCCCAGCAGTCGCAGCCCCCCCTGAAGTCGCAGCACCCTCTGAAGCCTCAGTCGCCCCCACCCTACTCCCCTTCATTTCAGTACAACATAGCCAACCGTCTGGCCCGCGAGTTCTACTCACTCCACGGTCTGGCCGATGCCGATGCCGCCTTCGAAGTGAAGCCGCCTCGTGACAAGGCGCTCATCATGCAGTGCCGCCACTGCCTGCGCTATGCACTGGGCTACTGCGTGAAGCACGGCGGCCGAAAGGCTCCCTGGCGCGAGCCACTGCAGCTGGAGCTGGCCGACGGACGGCGATTCCCCATCGCGTTCGACTGCCAACACTGCCAGATGAACATCTACGCTCCCGGCCGATGACCGTCCCACTCCATTATCCACCAGCACCGCCATGCCATCCATGCCTATGCCACAGACCACAAAGCCACTATACGCCCTGCTCCTTGTCCTGCTGCTCGGCTCATGCTACCAGCAGGGGCCGCTGACGTCGGACGCGTGGAGCCTGACCGAGCGACAGGTCGACTCCATCTCATTCTACTCCACCCACCATTACACCCAGAACTTCAAC
>CAJOHP010000043.1 GCA_905234355.1 uncultured Prevotella sp.
GACCCCACCCCCGACCCCTCCCCTACAAGGGAGGGGAGTGCCATGCGGTCTGTTTCGCTACCGGTTTACCGACGTTCAGACTTTTTCAAGTGGACTCAGGTCTTATGAGCCCCATAAGCCTTATAGCCTATCAGCGAAACACTTTGCGGGCGGTGCCGTCAGGATACCGTTCTATCAGGAGGCTGCGGCCCTTGCCCTGACGCACTGTGACCGGGCGCCCCTGCAGGTCGTAGGCGGCAACTGCCGAGCGTCGCGGCTCGCCCGCGCCGACTGCGGGCCGCACTGCGTCGTAGCCCGGCCCCGGGCCGTAGGTGAGTCGCGGTGTGACGGCCAGCGACACCGGCTCCTCATTCTCATACCATGTGTAGGTGCCCAAGGGCTCGTAGGTCTGTGGGTCTTCGTCTTCCAGCTCGTGCCATGTGGTGCTGCGCCCGGCATGGTCGCGACGCAGGGCCATGATGCAGATGTTGTCGCTCTCCTGCCGCTCGGCATCGCTGCGGCATGGTATGCCGCTCACCACGACGAAGAACGGTTCGCTCACCTCGACCTCACGGTCCAGCCGGAAGCCCGTGGGCAGGTAGTACTGCTCGTCGCTCACCAGGTCGGAGGCCCGCACGCTGCCCCGCGCCAGCTCCTCGCCGGGGGTGCCGTCGGCAGACACACGGCAGACAGCCACGCTGATGTCGGCATCGGGCGTGATGGTGAAGGTGCGGGTGAAGTAGACCTCCACGCTGTCGATGGCGGCTGGCCGCAGCGGGGCGTCGAACCACTCGGCAAAGCGTGTCATGCCCAGCGAGTTGCTGCCCGCATAGAAGCCGTAGTATCCCAGACTGATCTCGCCCAGGCCGTCCTGTTCGTCGAGCGCCACGTTCCACACATACTGACTTCCGCCCACCTGCAGTGCACGCACCATGAAGTCCTGCGATGTGCCCACGCTGTTGCCCACGCTGAGCGTCATGCCGTAGAGCCCCGGCTCGTCGTAGGCCACCACGGGGTCTTTGTCCGCACTCTCCGCGGGCGACCCGCCGGGGAAGGTCCACTGCCACTGCGTGGGATGGCCTGTCGAGCGGTCGGCATACTGCACCGTGGTGCCGGCCGGTATGAATTCGGCCACCCAGGGCGAGAGGTAGCCCACGCCGGGCAGGCCGATGAGTGCCTGCGGTGCCTGTGCGCTGACGACCACAAAGCCCTCGCGCACCATCGTGTCCTGGCCGTCGTCGTTTCTGACCGTGAGCTTCACGGGGTAGGTGCCTGCCTGTTCGTAGGTCACCACGGGGTTGGGACTGCGCGACGTGCGTGGCTTGCCGCCCTCGAAGGTCCACGTGCGCTGTAGGTCGTCGCCCGCGGATTCATCGACGAAGTGCACCTTGTCGCCCTCGTTGATGCGCACCACCGCGTCGTCGCCGGTGCTCGTCTGCACCAGCCGGAAACCGTCGATGGCGATGTCTTCGCCGCTCGGGCCTAAGTACTGGAAGGAGAAGGCGCAGCGCCGTCCGGCCCAGGCCGAGAGATCTATCTCGAACTTCTGCCATGACGGTCCCGTGTACTCATGCTCCTGCGACCACATGAAGCCGCTGAGCAGCTGCGTGGTCTCCTCGCGGTCCATGTCGGTGACGTAGAACTTCCAGTCGGCATAGACCAGGAAGACGGAGCGGAAACACACGTAGAACTCGGCTCGGCTCTGCGGCCTCACCACCATGTCGGGCGATGCGGCCACCTCGTTCTGTGTGGCCGTGGGGTGCTGCAGCACGCAGAGCGAGTAGCGGCTCTGTGGGTCTATGCTGCTGAAGGGGCGGCACGTGCTGTAGGGCACCTGCTCGGAGAGATACCACGTGTAGCGGTCGTAAGCTGTGGGGGCGTAGCTCCACGTGAGCGCTTCCTCCTCGCTGTCCCAGCCCTGATGGTAGTAGACGGTGGCGGTCTCCTCGGCCGTAAACGCGGCATGAGGAGCCTGTGCACGGGCGCTGAGACAGGCAATGACGGCGGCTGCTGCGAGCAGCCAGTGGCGTTGCTTCTTCATGGGTATGTAACTTTTTTGGTGCAAATATACGAATAATTATCCATTTGCGCCACCTTTTGCCCACATTTTCTGCGTCTGTTGCCCCTGATTGTGAGAATAATTGTGTATCTTTGCAGCATCTTTTGCAACAAAAAGCCACACACCATTATGACAAAAACCTGCTTACATACCCTTCTGTGCTTGCTCCTGCTGTCGGCGGGCCTGCCTGTCGCGGCTCAGAGCGACGACATCGACGTGCTGCTGGACGAAGACCTGAGCACGGAGGAGAGCTTCGCTCGCTTCACCGTGGTCAATGCCAACCAGGACAGTCAGACCTGGATGCTGGGTCTGCAAGGCGCCTGCATCCGCCGCACGTCGGCCATCGGCCACGACGACTACCTCGTCACGCCCGAGGTGACGCTGCGGCGCGGCCGTACCTACACGCTGCGCTACACGGCGAAGTGCATCGTAGAGGGCCCAGAGGAGCGTCTCACGGTGCGCCTGGGTCAGGGCACGTCGCCCGACGCTTTTACCACCATAGTCGCCCTGGAGCGGGGCTTCAGCCAGAAGGCCGACGAGATGGTGGAGCATCAGTTCACCGTGGCGGCCGACGGCTCCTACCGTCTGGCCCTGCACGACGTGAGCGCAAGGTCGGCGGCTCAGTCGTTCTATGTGCGCGACCTGAGCCTCACTGTGCCCGTGTCGCCGTTGTCGCCGCAGCCTGTGGGCGAGCTGACCGTCACCCCCGACGCTGCCGGTGCCCTGTGTGCCACCATCAGCTTCCTGGCTCCGGAGCTGACGCGCGGCGGACAGCCGCTCACCGCCATCGATGCCATCGAGGTGTGGCGCGACGAGCAGCTCGTGGCCACCGTCAGTCAGCCCCTGCCCGGCGCACGGCTCACCGTGAGCGATGAGGGCGAGGGAATGGATGCTCCGTCCATGGTCACTTACACCGTGCGCACGCTGAACAGCGAGGGCCACAGCACAGCAACGGCACAGACCTATGTGGGCGAGGACTTCCCGAAAGCCCCCGCCTGGGCCACACTGCGTGACGACGGCCAGCATATCGTCGCATCGTGGGAAGCTGTGAGCGAGGGCATACGCGGCTATAGCGTCAATGCCGCCGCCGTCACCTACTGCATAGAAGATGCAGCCACGGGTGTGCCGATAGCTACCGGACTGAGCAGCACCACCTACACCCTGCCGGTGCCCGCTGCCGAGGGTGTCCTGCAGCAGCATCGCTACGTCGTCTATGCCCAGACAACGGCCGGCCCCGGGCCATCCGTCGCCACCAACCGCTTGGTGAGCGGTCAGCCGCTCGCACTGCCCCTCATGCAGTCGTTTGGTGTCGCCACGTGGCCCGACGCTGCCTCGTGGTGGACCACCTATGAGCAGAGCAGCTGGGACGAGTGGCAGCGCGACGACGACAGCAGCGATGGCGACGGTGCCTCGCTCCTGGCCCGCCCCTACAGCAGCGACGAGCACATGGGTCTGCATACGGCCAAGCTCGACCTCAGGGGCAGCATGCGCCCCTGCATCGTGTTCAGCCATAAGGCCGAGGCCGGGCAGCCGACCCGCATCAGCCTCTGGGCCGACGTGCCGCCACAGGGCTCCCCCCAGCTGCTCTATAGCTACGGCCCAGAGGTCCCGGAAGTCCCAGAAGCCCTGGACACCCCTGCCTCCTGGCAGCGCGAGGCTGTAGACCTCAGTGCCTACAAGGACCAACCCTACGTGGTGCTGTCGCTCGTGGCTGAAAGCCCGTCGGGCGTAGCTGTCGCATTAGACGACATCGCCATCTACGACGTGCCCCTGTGCGACCTCACACCTGCCATCGCCCTGCCCAAGAAGACGCGCACGGGCCGTCAGACCGACATACAGGTGCAGCTGCGCAACCTTGGCAGCACCACTGCCGAGGGCGCAAGGCTACAGCTGAAGGCCGCCGGCGACACGTTCTGCGACATGTCGCTGCCTGCCATTGCTCCTTACGCCACCGTCAGCATGACGGTCGGCCGCACCGCACTCGTCACCGACCCTGCACAGCTTGCCATCGAGGCTGTCGTGACGTGCGACGCCGATGTCGACGACAGCAACGACACCGCCATGGCCACCATGCGCATAGAGCAGACCACACTGCCCACCGTGCCCCTGCTTACCGGCCACGACACGGGCAGTGCCGTAGAGCTGTCGTGGCAGACGCCCGAACAGACCGTGGACTACACTACCGAGGACTTTGAGTCCTACGACGCTTTTGCCGCCGACCTGTCGCCCTGGACAACCATCGACGCCGACGGCCTGCCCATCTTCAGCGTCGAGGGCGTGAGCTTCCCGCAGAACGGACAGGCCATGTCGTTCGTCGTCTTCAACCCCATCGAGGCGGGCTGGAACGCCAAGGACAACCCCACCACGATGCCCCGCTCTGGCAATCAGTATGCTGCGAGCTTCGCCCCCGACGACTGGTATGCCCAGAACGACGACTGGCTCGTCTCGCCCCTGCTCACTGCCGGCGAGGAGCAGACCGTGAGCTTCTTTGCCCGCTCCGTCTCGAGCTACTACGGGGGCGACGGCTTCGACATCCTCTACAGCACGACGGGCTGCCAGCCGGCCGACTTCACCTACAAGTGCAATGAGACGCCCTGCGAGGCCACCGAGGACCGCTGGACCGAGTTCTTCGCCGACCTGCCCGCCGAGGCCCGCTACTTCGCCATACACTACAATGCACCGGGCACCGTGGGCCTGCTCGTCGACGACGTGACCTACCTGGCCCCCACACCCGCCCCCACGGGCTACAACATCTACCGCGACCGGCAGCTCATAGCCCACGTCGGCGCCACCACTTATTACTATAAGGACACACAGGCCCCCGCCGGGCGCCACACCTACTACGTGACAGCCACCTATGCCACCGGCGAGTCGGACTTGAGCGCCCCCTATGCCGCCACTGTGGCCACCAGTGTCCCGTATGTTGCAACAGTGGTGCCAGCCGCCTCCACGGTACTGCGCGACCTGCAGGGCCGCCCCCTCAGCCGCCCCCCGCGCCACGGCATCTACCTGCGTGGCAACAGGAAGACATTGGTCAGATGACCAAAGGAGCATGCCCACCCAAGACATGAACATCACAAAAACATATCATACAAAAAACATGGAACCCATCAAGACCCAAATTCCCGAGAATGCCTTCCGCGAGCTGCACGAAGGCGAACACTACGAACCGCTCATGTCGCCGCACAGCGTCTACCCCGAGGCCAACGCCTGGTCGGTGACGTGGGGCGTGGTCATGGCCATGCTCTTCTCTGCCGCCGCCGCCTATCTGGGACTGAAGGTGGGGCAGGTGTTTGAGGCCGCCCTGCCCATCGCCATCATTGCCGTGGGCATCAGCACGGCCACGCGCCGCAGCAATGCGCTGGGCGAGAACGTCATCATCCAGAGCATCGGCGCCTGCTCGGGCGCCGTCGTGGCAGGCGCCATCTTCACCCTGCCCGCCATCTACATCCTCCAGGCGAAGTATCCCGAGGTGTCGGCATCGTTTATGAAGATATTCCTCTCCTCGCTCTTAGGCGGCATCATCGGCATCCTGTTCATGATACCGTTCCGCAAATATTTCGTGGGCGACATGCACGGCAAGTATCCCTTCCCCGAGGCTACGGCCACCACGCAGGTGCTGGTGAGCGGAGCCAAGGGTGGCGACCAGGCCAAGCCGCTGCTCGTGGCCGGCATCGTGGGTGGTATCTACGATTTCATCGCGGCCACTTTCGGCTGGTGGAACGAAAACTTCACCTCGCGCGTCGTGGGCTGGGGCGAGCAACTGGCCGACCAGGCCAAGCTGGTGTTCAAGATCAACACCGGTGCTGCCGTGCTCGGCCTGGGCTACATCATCGGCCTGAAGTATGCCTTCATCATCTGCCTCGGCTCGGTGGCCGTGTGGTGGCTCGTGGTGCCTGGCATGGCACTCATCTGGGGCGGCGACGTGCTCAACCAGTGGGACCCCTCCATCACGACTGCCGTGGGCGACATGAGTCCCGAGCAAATCTTCCGCGCCTATGGCAAGTCCATCGGCATCGGCGCCATAGCCATGGCCGGCATCATAGGCATCGTGAAGTCGTGGGACATCATCGTGGGTGCAGTGAAGCGCCTCATCCCGCAGAAGTCGGACGCCGCCTCCACGGGAGTCGCTGCAGCCCCCCAAGACACGCTGCGCACGGAGCGCGACCTGCCCGTCAGGTTCATCGGCGTGGCCTCGGGCGTGACGTTGCTGCTCACGTTCCTCTTCTTCTGGTTCGGCGTGATGGACGGCAACGTGCTGCAGGCCCTGGTGGGCATCGTGCTGGTGGCCGTCATTGCCTTCCTCTTCACCACCGTGTCGGCCAATGCCATAGCCATCGTGGGCAGCAATCCCGTGAGCGGCATGACGCTGATGACGCTCATCCTCGCTTCGGTCATCATGGTGGCCGTGGGCCTGAGCGGCACGAGCGGCATGGTGGCCGCCCTGGTCATGGGCGGTGTGGTGTGCACGGCGCTGGCCATGGCCGGTGCGTTCATCACCGACTTGAAGATAGGCTACTGGCTGGGCAGCACGCCGCGCACGCAGGAGTCGTGGAAATTCCTGGGCACGCTGGTGGCCGCCGCCACCGTGGGCGGTGTGATGATGCTGCTCAACGAGACCTACGGCTTTGCCTCGGGCCAGCTGGCAGCTCCTCAGGCCAACGCCATGGCTGCGGTGATAGACCCGCTGATGAACGGTGTGGGCGCTCCCTGGCTGCTCTATGCCATCGGCGCCGTGCTCGCCGTGGTGCTCACGCTGGTGAAGGTGCCGGCCCTGCCCTTCGCTCTGGGCATGTTCATCCCTCTGGAGCTCAACCTGCCGCTGCTCGTGGGCGGTGGCATCAGCTGGTATGTCACCACACGCTCCGACGACAAGGCCCAGAACGACGCTCGTGGCGAGCGCGGCACGCTCATCGCCTCGGGATTCATCGCCGGCGGTGCGCTCATGGGCGTGGTCAGTGCACTGCTGCGCTTCACCGGCGTCAACCTGCTCAGCGATGCCTGGCTGCAGAGCTCGCTCTCCGAGCTCTGTGCCCTCGCGGCCTATGTGCTGCTCATTGTCTACTTCGTCAGGGCCACCAAGAAATCCTGAATAATATCGCATTTTTTCGCTCTTTTATTTTGCGAAGTCACTTCCTGGGCGGACAATTGTACCCGTAATCGTACAATTGTCCGTCCGTCGTTTTCCGCCATAGCCTTACATTTGCAGCAGAAACGTGCGTTTGCACGAGTGCAGGTATATACAGACGAAACAAACTAATAACTAAAAAAGAATAATGAAAGCCAAGACACTACTCGCATCACTGCTGACGACGGCCAGTCTCGCCGCCAGCGCCCAGGCCGTCGTGCCCGGTTCGCAGGCCACGGGCAAGGAGCGCCGCGCCCTGTGGGCCTCTATCAACAACATCGGCAACGCCTCCCTGGGCAGCTATGCCACCCACACGGGCAAGCTGCTCTTCAGCTGGCGCATGCTGCCCACCGACACGTGGGACACCTCGTTTCTCATCTACAGCCGCATGGCCAGCCAGGAGGGCGCACAGTTTGTCAGGCTCACGCAGAAGCCTGTGACGGGCGCCACGTGCTATCAGACATCGTCGCTGCCCACCAACAACCGCGTCTACTACCTGCTGCCGGGCGACTACTTCACCGGCACGCCGCCGCTCTATGTGAGCGCCCCTGCCGACAAGGAAGCGCTGCGCCAGGCCGCCCTCGACACGCTGCTCGTCGACAAGCGCATCGTCACCGACAAGCTGCCCTACCTCTCCATACCCCTGCAGCCCACTGACGATGTGTGCAGCAACGCCTCCATCAAGTATCAGGCCAACGACTGCTCGGTGGGCGACCTCGACGGCGACGGCATGATGGAGGTGGTGGTCAAGCGCCTGCTCTCCGTCTACGACGCGTCGGGGCAGTGCATCAGCGACGGCACTGGCGCAGGCAGCAGCGACCGGCGCACACAGCACTGCGTCGTCTGGGATGCCTACAAGCTCGACGGCACCCTGCTCTGGCGCATCAAGTCGGGACCCAACATCATCCTGGGCAACAGCTCCAACTTCGCCGTGGCCGACCTCGATGGCGACGGCCGCTGCGAGTTTGTCACCAAGACCGGCGAGGGCACCGTCTTCGGCGACGGCCAGGAGATAGGCGACACCGACGGCGACGGCCGTACCGACTACCGCGACAACTGGGTGACCCACTACACAGGTCCGTCGGCCAAAGGCCCCGGCGGCCCCGAGTTCTTCAGCGTGTGCGACGGTCTGACGGGACGCGAGCTGGCCCGTGCCCCCTACATCAGTGCCACCGACAAAGGGTCGGGCTGGAAGGCGCAGAGCCAGACATGGGGCGACGACTACTGGAAGCGCGCCAACTCGCTGCGCCTGGGCGTGGCCTCGTTCGACGGACAGTCGCTGCAGGTCTTCCTCGGCCGTGGCGTCTACGGACGCACCGTGGTCGAGGGCTGGCAGTATGCCGACGGACAGCTCACGCGCCTGTGGCACTTCGACAGCTCCGATGCCGGCGGCAGCAACCGCAACAAGGATGGCAAGCCCAACAGCGCCTATGGCTCGCAGGGCAATCATGCCTTCAACGTGGCCGACCTTGACGGCGACGGGCGCGACGAGGTGATGTACGGCTCGTGCGCCTTCGACGACGACGGCACGGGTCTCTGGACCACACAGCTGGGCCACGGTGACGCCAACCACGTGGGCAAGTTCCTGCCCGACCGCGACGGCATGCAGGTCTTCCACTGCCTGGAGTCTGGCAAGACGCAGGTGGCCCTGCACGACGCGGCCACTGGTGCACTGATATGGAAGAAGGAGGGCAGCGCTGACAACGACATGGGCCGCTGCATGGTGGCCGACATCGACCCCGCCTCGCCCGGCTGTGAGTTCTGGATGTACGGGTCTAACGCCTTCTCCTTCGACGGTACGAAGGATCTGGGCTACAAACCCAAGTCCTGCAACATGGGCATCTGGTTCGACGGCACGCTCTCGCGCCAGCTTATCAACGAGAACATCATAGACAGTCCAGCCAACGGCCGCACCTTCACGATGTACCGCTACGACGAGTCGTTCAACAACGGCACGAAGTCCAATCCCGGCTGGTATGGCGACTTCCTGGGCGACTGGCGCGAGGAGGTCATCGTGCCCGACGGCTCGAAGCTGAAGGACCTGAAGGTGTTCAGCACCTGGTATCCGTCTAACTACAAGCTGCCCTGGCTGATGACCGACCACACCTACTACATGCAGTGCGTTCACGAGCAGGTGGGCTACAACCAGCCCACCAACGTGGGTGCCTACTATCTGGGCACGGGCATGGACTTCTCGCTGGTGCCCCTGCAGGAGCCTGTCGCTCCCGACGGCATCACCACCCGCGTGGCCACCGCCCAGTCGCAGGGCGACAGCCGCCTGCGCGACCTGATGGGCCGCACCGTCGGCGCACCCCGCAAAGGCATCTATGTGCAGGGAGGCAAGAAGTTTGTAGTGAGGTGATTACTGGGGCATGGGGCCTATGGGTCTCATGGGTCCTAGTCCCCATAAGGCGTCAGGCGGCCAGCAGAACATCTGCTGGCCGCCTGACGGTTTTCTGTGAAGTTACCTGAGACCCATGCGGGCCTCCACCACGTTGACCACGTAGTCGCCCAGCTTCTCGCACTCGTTGACCAGGTCTATGTAGATGGTGCCCTCGGCGTAGGAGTAGGCGTGGTTGTTCACGTCGGCGATGTTCTGCGCCTTCAGCTGGTTGCGGTAGTTGTTTATCTCGTTCTCGATGTTGAACGTGCGGTTGGCGTTGAATGCCTCCTTGCGTCCGCCCATGAGCTGGTTCATCTGCGTGAGGGCCTGGTTGGCCAGGCCCATCATCTGGTGCAGGTGCTCGTACTGCTTGTCTATGAAGTGGTCCTGCTTGGCCGCATACTTGCGGTTGATGGTGCGTGCCATGTTGTAGCACGAGTCGCCGATGGACTCCAGCTCGCTCACCTCGCGCAGCATGGCGCGTATCTTGCCCTTGGTGTCGTCGCTGAGGTGGGCATCGCTCACGCTCTCCAGGTATTTGGCTATCTCGAGCTCCATGTTGTCGCTGATGCTCTCATACTTCTCTATGCGTGTGAAGAGCTTGACAAACTCCTGCTCGTTGCCTTTCTGCTCGCGTGCGGCGCTCGACGAGAGGTCGAGCAGCTCCTGCACCATGCCAAACATGCGCTGCATGCGCTCGGAGAACGACTGAATCTCCTTCTGTGCCTCGAGCACCGAGAGCTCCGGCGTCTTCATGAATCCGGCGGTGATGAAGTGCAGGCGGAAGTCCTCCTCCTCGTCGGTGCGCTTGGGCTTGATGACCCAGCAGACGAAGCGCTCTATCTGCGGGATAAACCAGATGAGTATCATCGTGTTGGCCACGTTGAACGTCGTGTGGAAGGCGGCGAGCACGAAGCTCAGCCTGGCCGCGTTGGCCAGGAAGGCGGCTGTGCCGGCCGTCTCTTTGGTCATGTCGACGTCGTAGCCCACCCATCCGCACACCATGTCGATGAAGGGTCTGAAGACGAAGAGTATCCAGATGACGCCGAACACGTTGAAGAACATGTGTGCCAGCGCGGCGCGGCGAGCCTGCGTGTTGGCCGAGAGTGCGGCCAGGTTGGAGGTCACGGTGGTGCCTATGTTCTCGCCCATGACGAGCGCTATGCCCTGGTAGATGGGCAGTGCGCCGCTCGAGCAGAGTATCATGGTGATGGCCATGACGGCTGCCGACGACTGCACGCAGAAGGTGAGTATGCCTCCCAGCAGGAGGAAGATGATGGTGGTGACAAACGATGTGGGGTCGAACGATGCGAAGAACTCCAGCAGTGCCTCGTTCTCGCCCAGGTGCATGTCCTGTCCTGTCATGCGCAGCGTGCCCAGGCCGAGCAGCAGGAAGCTCATTCCGAAGAGGAAGTCGCCTATGTAGCGGTACTTCTTCTGGTAGATGAGGATGATGCCGAGGAAGAAGGCCGGATAGACCGCGGCGGTGATGTCGAACGACATGCCTGCCGACATGATCCAGGCCGTGAGCGTCGTGCCTATGTTGGCGCCCATGATGACCGAGATGGCCTGCGCCAGCGTGAGCAGGCCCGCGTTGACAAACGAGACGGTCATCACCGTCGTGGCTGTTGAAGACTGTACCGAGGCTGTGACGAGCATGCCGGTGAGCATGCCGGTGAAGCGGTTGGTGGTCATGGCTCCCAAGACGTGTCGCAACTGCGGACCCGCCATCTTCTGCAGTGCTTCGCTCATCGACTTCATACCGAACATCAGCAGAGCAAGCGAACCGAGAAGCTTAAAGACTATCCATATAGACATAAACCGTAGGTGTATAGTTTGCGCGTGCAAAAATACAAAAAAAAAACGAAAACAAGCCGTTTTATGGTAAAAAAAAGTAAACGCCGGCCGCCGTTTTGCTCGCTTGTCGGAAAAAATGACTACCTTTACGCCTGAAACGGAGCATCACCTGATAAGACTAAAACCATAACGACCCTATGATTCCCAGCGTAACGCTACATTGCAAGAACAACGGGCAGACCGTGAGCGTGCCCATCGGCACCCAGCTCGAGAAGGTCTACGAGCAGCTCAGCCTGAACCTGGTCCACGGACCGCTCAGCGCCAGTGTGAACAACAAAGTGGAGGGCATGCACTACCGCGTCTATAAAAACAAGGATGTGGAGTTTCTCGACGTCACCTCGGCCTCGGGTCTGCGCTGCTACACGCGCTCGCTCTTCTTCGTGCTGTGCAAGGCCGTGCGCGACCTCTACGACGTGTGCAAGGTGGCCATCGACATCCCCGTGAGCAACGGCTACTACGTCGACCTGAACATAGGCCATCCCGTCACCCTCGACGATGCCGGCCGCATACGCCGCCGCATGCAGGAGATTATCGACGCCGCGCTGCCCATACACCGCTACGAGACCACCACGCAGGAGGCCATCGCCATGTTTGAGCGGCTGCACACCTGGTCGAAGGTGAAGCTGCTGCGCAGCACGGGCTCGCTCTACACCACCTACTACGACCTGGATGGCTACTGCGACTACTTCTACGGCTCCATGCTCACCAACACCAGCCAGCTCTATCTCTTCGGACTGGAGAAGTACTACGACGGCCTGCTGCTGCGCATCCCTTCGCGCGAGCACCCCGACGAGCTGGGCGAGCTGGTCATGCAGGACAAGATGTTCTCCATCTTCAAGGAGCACCACCGCTGGCAGTCCATCCTGGGCATGCGCACCATAGGCGATCTCAACGAGGCCATCGAGCAGGGTAAGACCAACCTGCTCATCCAGGTGAGCGAGGCGCTGCAGGAGAAGAAGATTGCCAAGATTGCCGACGTGATAGCCTCGCGCACAGCAGCCAGCGGCGTGAGCCCCGACGAGCGGCTGCGCATGGTGCTCATCGCAGGGCCGTCGTCCAGCGGAAAGACCACCACATGCAAGCGTCTCAGCGTGCAGCTGCTCACCAACGGCATCAAGCCCGTGCCCATCTCGCTCGACGACTACTTCGTGGACCGTGAGCAGACACCACGCGACGCATCGGGCGACTACGACTTCGAGAGCATACACGCGCTGAACATTCCCCTGCTCAACGAGCAGCTCAAGGCGCTCTTCCGGGGCGAGGAGGTGGAGCTGCCACGCTACAACTTCCAGCTCGGGCGCAGCGAGAAGAGCGGACACAGGCTACAGCTGCACAACGACGAGGTGCTCGTCGTCGAGGGAATACACGCCCTCAACCCCGAGCTCACCGCACAGATAGCCGAGAGCCAGAAGTACCGTGTCTATGCCTCGGCGCTCACCACACTGCTGCTCGACAACCACAACTACATCCCCACGACCGACAACCGCCTGCTGCGCCGCATCATCCGCGACCACAAGTACCGCGGTGTCTCGGCTCAGGAGACCATACGCCGCTGGCCGTCGGTGCGACGCGGCGAGAACGTCTGGATATTCCCCTATCAGGAGCAGGCCGACTCGATGTTCAACACGGCCATGCTCTTCGAGCTCGCCGTCATCAAGCGGCAGGCAGAGCCGCTGCTCGAGCAGGTGCCCGAGAGCTCGCCCGAGTATGCCGAGGCCTACCGTCTGCGCAAGTTCCTGCGATACATCAGGCCCATACCCGAGGAGCAGATTCCTCCCACCTCGCTGCTGCGCGAGTTCCTCGGAGGCTCGAGCTTCAGCTACTGACCGCCGGTGCCTGTGCC
>CAJOHP010000044.1 GCA_905234355.1 uncultured Prevotella sp.
CGTCTTCAGGGTAAAGAAGCGCGAGATGTAGGCTATGATCTCGTCTACACTGTAGAGCATGTCGGCCGCACGCCCCTGCTGCACTGTATGCCCGTTGACATCGAGCCGGAAACACAGCTCGCCTATGGTGCGCGCCTCACCGACGTGGTCTCCCAGACCGAGTTCCATCCACTCTCCGATGACGGCGCTGCCATCGAAGCCCTTGCAGATGGTCCAAGGTAGCCCGTGGCTGCGCGCCCGTTGCTGCATGTCACGGGCGGTGAAGTCTATGCCCACAGTGACGGCATCGTAGTAGCGGCGGGCAAAGCGCTCAGGTATGCCCTTGCCCAGGCGGCAGATGCGCACTACCAGCTCGGCCTCGTAGTCGACCCGCGCCGACCAGTCGGGCACAAAGAAGGGCTTATGGTCCTTCAGCAGGGCCGAGTCGGCCTTGGTGAAAATGACGGGCTCCTCTGGCTTATATAACGCGCCATCCAGCTCTTTATTGTGCTGGAAGTAGTTCATTCCTACTGCAAAAATCTTCATTCTCTTTCCGATGCTATGCGCTTCACGGTGTCCATGTCGACGCCTACGATGTCTGAGATATCTTCCAAAGACACGTTACTCTTCAATAGTGCTGCTACCGAATTGTGTATGATTCTTTCCGCACGCTCCTCGGCCTGGGCGCGTTGCTCCTCGGCCTGGGCACGCTGCTCCTCGACCTTGCCAAGTTTCTCCTCGGCCTTGCCAAGTTTCTCCTCTGTCTTGCCAAGTTGCTCGTTCATGGCTTTGAGAGCCACACTCTTTTCTGCCAGTTGTCTGTCCTTCTCCATGATTTCCGTCTCGCGGTCCTTCAGCACAGAAAAGAACTCGTCCTCCACATCCATCTCACGACGCACGTCAGCATTGCACGAGGCCTCCATGAGCTTGTGCAGGATGGGGGCCATCTCTGTATCGTCGTCGTAGAACGAGGCATCAAGCTCTATCGTCTGAGGGTCTTTAGCCGACAAGACGTGCGTCTGATCGAAGATGCTGAGAACCTTATCCAGACGGTTGTTTATCTTTCCGTGCAGACGAGGTATCTGCACAATGATGCTATCGTGGGTCAGACTCTCCACGAAGGGGTCGGTGGCGCCGTCCTCCAGCACATTTTCATCGTAGTCGCGCACCTGGTGGCCTACATACGCCACAGGAGCCTCGATGCTCCCAATGGTGTGCCCGAGGATGTAGACAGCCACCATCGGCAGAGCATGGACACCGCGCCCCTTGCCCTCCATATTCTCCTTGTTGCCATACTGCACACCGAGATACTGTCGGAAACGAAGAAGCTCGGAGTCGACCCATGTCTTCTGGATTTCTATGAGGATGGTCTTCTTGTTTCCTTTGTCGTCGCAGACTGTGGCGCCAAAGTCTATGCGGAAGATGGAGAGACTCTCACGGCTCTTGTTGCTATACTCATTGCGCCGCATGCGAACAGCTATCACGTCGGTCTTCAGCAGGGCAGAGAGAATGGTGCGAGCTATTCGCTCGTCCTCCATGAGATACTTGAACACTACATCGTAAATAGGGTTGGCTACTAACATGACTCTTACTTTTATCTTTCTGCCGCCAAAGTTACATAATTACGCGCACACGGCAAAACGTTTTCTATATAAAAATGTTAAAAAGAGCCGTCCCTACAAAGCAGACTCCTTGTCTTCCCATGCGAGGCTACTCTCCGTGGAACTTGACGAGTATGCGGAACACCTTGCCCGGGTTCTGGCTCCACCACTGCATGGTCTGCAGCGCCTCTTCGGGCTTTATGACGCGCGTGATAAGGCGGTCTACAGGAGCGGTGTGCCTCTCTAAGTAGTGCACCACAGCGCGGAAGTCCTGCGGCATGGCGTTGCGTGAGCCGCGAATGTCGAGCTCCTTCTGTACGAAATACTTTGTCTCAAACGACACCTCGGCTTTGGCATAGCCTATGCAGACGACGCGCCCGGTGAAGCTCACCTCGCTGACGGCCATCTGGTAGGTGGGCACACTGCCTACAGCCTCGATGACGACGTCGGGCCCGAAGCCGCTGGTCATGTCGAGCAGCCGCTTGTGCACATCGTCTGTGCGGGTGTTGATGGTATAGGCTGCCCCCATCTGCCGTGCGAGGGCGAGCTTGTCGTCGTCGATGTCGGCCGCCACGACGGTGGCCCCTCGCAGTGCCGAGCGCACGACGGCTCCCATGCCCACCATGCCGCATCCGATGACGAGCACGACGTCGATGTCGCTGACCTGCGCCCGGCTGACGGCGTGAAACCCTACGCTCATCGGCTCTACCAGTGCACACTCGCGTGGTGTGAGCAGTCCGGCGGGTATCACCTTCTCCCACGGCATGAGGATATACTCCTTCATGGCACCGTGGCGCTGCACGCCGAGTGTCTCGTTGTGCTGGCAGGCGTTGACACGTCCGGCCCGGCAGGCGGCACACTTGCCGCAGTTGGTGTAGGGGTTGCAGGTGACGGTCATGCCCGGCCGCAGGCCCTCGGGCACGTCAGGGCCCACGGCCTCGACGACGGCCCCTATTTCATGGCCGGGGATGACGGGGTCGAGTGCCATCGTGTTGCGGCCCATAAACGTGTTGAGGTCGGAGCCGCAGAAACCCACGTAGCACAGGCGTAGGAGCACCTGGCCGGCGGCGGGTGCTGCAGGCTTCTCCATTTCGATGATGTTCAGTTCTTGACGGTGAGATATCTGTATTGCTTTCATTGTTGTAAGAATTATGTTTGTTCAGTTCAAGTTTTGACGGGCTGTTGTTTTCAGGTGGGTTCTATTATTTACAAAATGTGAGTCAAAATAGCTCAGAAATCTGCCAAAGCGAATTGATAGAACCCACCTTCAGTCATTCCGACATGTTCTTGATATATGGCAGTCGGGGCAGCTGTCCGAAGCGGTAGAAGCGCTGTGCGTTGCTGCCGAGGAAGCGCGCCTTCTGCTCGTGTGTGAGCTCCTTCGACTTGCTGGCGAAGTCGTAGGCCATGCGGTAGGTTATGGCAGTGATGGTGCGCGGGTAGTCGCTGCCCCACATGAGGCGGTCCCATCCCACCCAGTCGGCTGCCTGCCTTATGGCTCGTATGGCCGTGGGATAGGGGTAGAACTCGCTGTTGTAGAGCCATGTGATGCCGCCCGACTCGACCATGACGTTCGGTCCGGCGCTTGCCAGTCGTACCTGCTGCTCAAAGGTGGGTGTGGTGGGCATGCCAAAGTGTCCGATGGCCACGCGCAGTCGTGGGCATTCCTCTATAGCCTCTCGCATCTGCGCTATCTGCCGCTCATTGTCGGCCAGACACATGGAGAGCACCATGTCGTGCTGCTCCATATACTTAAAGAGCGGCATGAGCGTGCCGAGCGGCCGGTCGTAGCGGTGCCCGGGTATGGCTATGCCCCGCAGCCCGGCCTCTCTGACGGCCTTTGCCTCGTCGGTCGTCCAGGCCATGCCCATGCAGAGCAGGCGGTCGGGGTGCTGTGCCTGCACCTGTCGCAGGTAGTCGTTCTGATTGCCGTCGATGAGTTCCTGCACCACGACGGCCCCGCCCACCTGGGCATAGTCCATGCAGGAGAGGAGCACCTCGGCGCGGTTTTCACCGTCGGTCATGAAGGGTGGCAGCATCTGCACCTCTTCGTCCATGAAGATGCTGCGTCCGTTTTTCAGCGAGAGGATGCGCTTGCCGTCGACCCATGTGTCCTGCCGGAGCCACAGATGGGTGTGCGCGTCGATGATGGTCAGGTGTTCTTCCATGTCACGCGCTGCTGGTTGCCTATGATTTCCTTTACGTCGCTCACGATCTGCCAGTCGGGCTCCTCGCAGGCCCATGCGATGTTGCGTCGCACGTTGTCGGGATTGGCCGACGAGAAGAGTGTGCTGGCGATGCGTGGCTCGCTGACGGCAAACTGCACGGCGAGTTTCTCTATCGGGTAGCCCTTGTCCTGGCAGTATTGTGCGGCCCGCTCGCATGCCTTCACCAGCTGCTTTGGTGCGGGGTGCCATGCCGGTATGCCCCTTGAAGAGAGTAGTCCCATGCTCAGCGGCGATGCGTTGATGATGCCCACGCCGTGCAGTTCGAAGCATCCGGCATAGTCTACGAGGGCGTCGTCGTTGAGGCAGTAGTGGCAGAAGTTCAGCACACTCTCTACGGTGCCCTCCTGGCTGTGCTCCACGACCCAGCGCAGGTTGTCGAGCTGCAGGTCGGTGATGCCCACGTGTCCCACGATGCCCTTGCGTTTCAGCTCGGTGAGTGCGGGCAGTGTCTCGTCGACCACGCGCTGCAGTCCGCCGGGCAGTGCGGCCTGGAACTCGATGTCGTGCACGTTGATCAGGTCTATGTAGTCTACGCCCAGCCGCTCCATGCTCTCATAGACGCTCTCTGTGGCGCGCTGTGCGGAGTAGTCCCATGTGTTGACGCCGTCCTTGCCATAGCGTCCCACCTTGGTGCTGAGGTAGTACTTGTCGCGGGGGATGTGGCGCAGGGCTTTGCCCAGCACGGTCTCCGCCTTGTAGTAGCCGTAATAGGGGCTCACGTCGATGAAGTTGATGCCGCCCTCGATGGCTGCCTCGACGGCCTCTATGCTCTCCGCCTCGCGTGTCTCGCGGAAGACGCTTCCGAGCGACGAGGCTCCGAAGCTCAGGGCCGATATCTTCAGCCCTGTGTGTCCTAATAGTCTGTATTCCATCTTGTCGTTGCTTGGTGTTTTTTTACGCAGCAAAGTTACGATAAATATTTGAAACGCACGGATGATGGACCGGTTATTTTCCAGTTGTGGGCCGCGTTGACCCCTTTTCTAAAACGTTTGAGACGTAGCGCGGTGTCTTGTGTCACAAAAACAAGCTGGCGGGAGACACGTCGTTGCGCTTCCCGCCAGCAGGCTTGTGCCAGGGAGTGTCAGTCGCTGATGAGGCACTCGCCGGTCATGTCCTTTGGCTGCTCCAGTCCCATGATGTGGAGGATGGATGGGGCCACGTCGGCCAGGCGTCCGTCGCGCACGGTGGCCGAGTTGTTGTCGGTCACGTAGATGAAGGGCACGGGGTTGAGCGAATGAGCCGTGTTGGGCGTGCCGTCGGGGTTGATGGCGTTGTCGGCGTTGCCGTGGTCGGCAATGATGATGGCCTCGTAGTCGTTGGCCTTGGCGGCCTCGATGACCTCGCGCACGCAGTTGTCGACGGCGTGTACCGCCTTGGCGATGGCGTTGTAGACGCCGGTGTGTCCCACCATGTCTCCGTTGGCGAAGTTGACCACGATGAAGTCGTACTGCTGTGTGCCGATGGCGCTGACCAGCTTGTCCTTGACCTCGTAGGCGCTCATCTCGGGCTTCAGGTCGTAGGTGGCCACCTTGGGACTGGCCACGAGAATGCGGTCCTCGCCGTCGAAGGGCTGCTCTCGTCCGCCGTTGAAGAAGAAGGTGACGTGGGCATACTTCTCCGTCTCGGCGGTGTGCAGCTGCCGCTTGCCCTGTCTCGAGAGATACTCGCCGAGGGTGTCCTCTACGTTCTCCTTGGGGAAAAGGATGTGCACGCCATGGAAATTGGCGTCGTAGGGCGTCATGCAGTAGTACTGCAGTCCGGGTATGGTCTTCATGCCCTGCTCAGGCATGTCCTGCTGCGTGAGCACAATGGTGAGCTCCTTGGCGCGGTCGTTGCGGAAGTTGATGAAGATGACGACGTCGCCCTGCTCGATGCATCCGTTGACGGTGGCGTTGTGTATGGGCTTGACAAACTCGTCGGTGACGCCCTCGTCGTAGCTCTCCTGCATGGCCTGCACCATGTCGGTGGCCTGCTTGCCCTCGCCGTTGACCAGCAAGGCATAGCCCTGCTGTACGCGCTCCCAGCGCTTGTCGCGGTCCATGGCGTAGAAGCGGCCTATGATAGAGGCGATGGCTGCGTCGTTCTCGGCGCACACCTTGGTGACCTGCTCTATGAAGCCCTTGCCGCTCTTGGGGTCGGTGTCGCGTCCGTCCATGAAGCAGTGTATGAAGGTCTGGTCCTTCAGTCCGTAGGCCTTGCCCACCTCGATGAGCTTGAACAGGTGGTCGAGCGAGGAGTGCACGCCGCCGTCGGAGCAGAGACCCATGAGGTGCAGCTTCTTGCCTTTCTCCTTGGCGTAGGTATAGGCAGCCTTCACCTGTGGGTTGTCCATGATGGAGTTGTCGCGGCAGGCACGGTTGATTTTCACCAGGTCCTGGTAGACGATGCGTCCGGCGCCTATGTTGAGGTGTCCCACCTCCGAGTTGCCCATCTGTCCGTCGGGCAGACCGACGTCTTCGCCCGAGGCCTGCAGCTGTGCGTGGGCCGAGACGGCCGTGAGATAGTCAAGATAGGGTGTAGGCGTATTGTAGATCACGTCGCCTCGTCCGTGCTGACCGATTCCCCATCCGTCGAGGATCATCAGTAATGCTTTCTTTGCCATAGTTGTGAGTGTTGTTGTTATAGATGATTTTTTGTTGTTATAGTCTGATGAGCGTTGAGCCTGTGGTCGAGGCGTCGGGCGTGGTGAGCTGCACGGCGTAGATGCCGGCGGGCAGGGTGGCGAGGCTGATGGCGGCCTCGCTGTCGTTGATGGTGTGCTGGGCCACGAGACGCCCGGCGGTGGTGTAGATGCGGAGGGTGGCAGCAGGCAGCGAGGCGGCGGGCAGCGTCACGCGGAGGGTGTGGCCGTCGAGGGTGATGGCGGCTTGCCGGGGCTGATGGCGGCTGACGGGCAGGACGCCCGAGGGGTCGAGCAGGTAGAGCAGGCCGGCATAGGCGTCGATCTCGCCGTGGCCATACTCGCTGTTGGGATAGCTGAGGGTGGCCTCGGGCTGTCTCGAGGTGTGGGCGATGACGTCGAGGATGCGGTCGGTAGTGAGTGTGGGGTCGGCCTGCATCCACAGGGCGATGGTGCCGGTGACGGCCGGTGCCGACATCGACGTGCCCGTCTGCGAGAGCAGAGCGAAGAAGCCGCCGTACTGTGGCTCGTATTCGGTGTCGAGCATGCCCACGGTCTCGTCGATGAGGTATTGCTCATAGCTCTCGTTGACGAAGTTGTTGTAGGCCGACACGATGTTGACGCCTGGTGCACAGACGTCGGGCTTGGTGCGCCCGTCGAGCGTGGGTCCGCAGGCCGACGACAGTGCGCGGCAGCCCACGCCGTGTCCCATCTCCACGGGTCCCCAGTCTATGGAGTTGCCCCACGAGCCGCTGAGTTTGAAGCGGTGTCCGGTATTGCCCACGGCGATGAGTCCGTCGACCGATGCGGGCCATGCCACGCTGCATCCCGGCTGTGTGAGCTGGTGGCCTTCGACGCCGGCTACGTCTTCGAGCGGTGCGCAGCTGGTGTCGGCATAGAGCCAGGCGTCGCCCTGTCCCTCGACGGTGAGTATCATGCGGTCGGTGGCGGGGTAGGTGCCGGTGGCGTCGGCTATGTAGATGACGGTGTAGCCGTCGGCCGTCACTTGGTCTACGGTGGCCGTGAGTCGCCTCATATAGGTGCCGCTGCCCATGCGCAGGGTGGCCGTGCCTCCGGCCTGCTGTATCTGGCTGGGAGCGATGGTGAGCGAAGCGTAGTCCTTGGCGTAGTCGGCGTCGGTGTAGCGTATGGTGAGCGTCTGGCTGTCGCGCATCTTCAGCTGCACGCCGAAGTAGCGGCCGTAGTAGTCTTCCTGATGGAATCGTACGCCGGCTCCGCCCTTGTCTTGCTCGGCGGGCTTGTGTGCCAGATAGCGGTAGAGACCCTGGTTGCCGGCCGCCACGACGATGGCGCGTCCCGGGTGCTGGTCTACGAGCGTGTGCAGCGCCTCCTCCTCGAGCATCCGGCTGTCGGCAAAGGTCTGCGTGATGCCCGCGCTGAAGTTGATGACGCATGGCTTGTGCTGCTCGTCGGCCCATGCGAAGATGTCGCTCATGGCGCGCAGTGCCGGTGCGGCGGTGGGGTCGGCGGGGTGGAGTATGGGGTTGTTGCCGGTGAGGTTGATGCACGCCTCGGCCAGGTCGGCCTGTGGGGCAATGCCCTGGTAGGGCACGTCGCTGGTGCTATGTACGCGGCTGCCTGCTGCTATGGCTGCCACGTGTGTGCCGTGCCACTCGGTGGCGGCGTCGCTGCTGTGCATGGCCTGCATGATGTCGGCAGCAGAGGTGAGCGTGGCGGTTGAGGCTGCGGCGTAGTCGGTGGCCCATGCCACGCGGGTGGTGCCCTGTGCGTCGCGGAAGAAGGGGTTTACGTAGTCGAAGCCCGCGTCGACGATGCCCACGACGACGCCCTCGCCCGTGAAGGCCTGCGGCAGCAGTGTGCCCTCGTGGGCCTTGTCGGCGCCAATCTGCCCGGGCATGACGTCGAGCAGCTTGCGGGGGGCACGCTCGGCCTCGATGCGCAGCACCAGCGGGTCGGCGGCCAGGGCCTCGACCTGTGCCAGAGGCAGCGTGGCGATGAGCACGCGTCCTATGCGGGCCTCAATGGTCACACCGTAGCGAGCGCAGAGGGAAGCCTCGTCGGCGCTGTCGGCCAGCTTCAGGAGCACCTCGGCGGCGGGGAGCTGGGGGTGCGACGCTGTAGCAGCATACGCAACGGATGAGGCGGGGAGGGAGACCGTGGCAGCGGAGGACCGGGCATTGGCAGCGGCCACGAGGTGGCGCAGGTGGGGCGACACCTTATTATATATATAGGGGGGCGCGGCTTGCGCCATGAGCAGTTGCGCGGTGAGCAGCAGCGCTGCAAGGATAGAAAGTCTCTTCATGCGGTGGGTGTAGAGGTCGTAAGTGTTTCCTGTCTTTTTTGCGGGTGCAAAATTAGCGATTGTTTTCCATATCTGCAAATATTACGGTCGTTTTTCGCCTTTGGCCGACCTTTTTGATAAAAAACACTAAAAGGCATGACTTTTCTTTGTGAAAAGGATGAAAATTGAATAAAAAGTCGTAATTTTGCGCGCGAAAGTTGACTAATCGTCAGAATTGTAGCCTAAATCGCAACAATCCGGCATTGTGCCTGCCCTTTCACTATCACGACATCAAATCACTAATCAATAACAACAAAAACAACACTTATGAAGAATTTTACTTCTTTCGCAAAGAGCACTTTCGTGCTCGCAGGTATGTTTATGCTCGGCTCGTCGGTGGCTATGGCCCAGGACGAGGAACCCGTCGTGGAGGAGCGCGAGGTCGTCTATAGCGAGGACTTCGAGACTGTGACGATGACCGACAAGGACGGCAATGCCCTGGCCAATAGTTGGAGCTTTGGCTATGGCCTGTCCAACGGCTGGAAGGTCGTGGGCGGCAGCATCTACGGCAGCGACGGTTCCGCCGACTATGGTTTCATCACCTCCAGCGGCAAGGGCTACGACGAGAGCAACTGCTACGTAGAGGCTTCCTACGGCTCAAAGAACAGCGCTTCGCTCTACATACCCCAGGAGTTCAAGGGCGAGATCTCGTTCTACGCCAAGGCTACCAGCTCCAAGACTAACGGCTCAATCACCATCTTTGAGGCCGACGCCGAGGGCAACGTGAGCCAGGTGGCCCTGCAGAGCTTCACCATCGCCGGCGGCTCCGGCTGGACGGAGTACACGCTCGACGTGGACGGCAAGTACATCGCCATCAACATGGTGCGTGCCCAGCTCGACCAGTTTGTGGTCTATGCCAAGGACGACGTCCAGGTGGAGGAGCGCAAGGCCCTCGAGATATCGTCGTTCTTCCGCGACACAGAGGACTACGAGGTGGTGGCCACGGCCACTCAGCCTGCTGAGGTGCCCTTCAAGGTGACGGTGAAGAACACGGGCAACGTGGACCTGACCGCCGAGGAGGCTACCGTGAGCCTGACAGAGAACGGCGAGGTGGTGGCTACCGCCGGTGCCGAGGTGAAGGCCGGCGAAGAGGTGGAGATCACGCTGAACATGAGCTACACCGAGGCCCAGGCCGGCACCCACGTCTACAACGTGAAAGAGAACGTGAGCGGCACCGAGTATCAGTACAGCGCCCGCGTGACCGTGCTCACCGAGGCTGAGTGGATAGCCACTGGCATCAGCGAGGCCAAGAGCGAGCAGCAGCAGCGCGAGGTCTACACCCTCGGCGGACAGCGCGTAGAGAAGGCCGTGAAGGGCCTCTACATCGTGAACGGCAAGAAGGTGGTGGTGAAGTGATAACGCCCCCGCAATGCTTATAGAACACAATGCCCAGGCCCGTCCCATGCGTGGAAGGACCCGGGCATTGTCATCAAAAAAACACTAAACGAACAATGCACGCATGAAAAAAACGACACTACGCTCAGGCGCCTTAGCCGCCCTGCTGGCCCTCGCCGGCCCGGCGGCCCATGCCCAGACAGAGCCCGTGCTCATCAACGGCTCGCTCGTCAACTGGTACTACTACGGCAAAGACCTGCACACCAGCACCATCGGATGGCACGAGCAGCCCGTGGGAGCCGGCACCGAGGCCAACCCCTACAACCTGGGACTCATCACCATGGGACTGGAGGCCGGCGCCACCGACGGACAGCCCGTCTGGGTGAACGACTTCCCCATACGCAACCATATACTCTACAGCAATGCCGGCGGCGTGTTCACCGGCGATGCCTACTACTCCTTCTTCATGCACGAGGTGAACTGGGAGAGCAGCATGGAGGGCGAGTATGGCAACGAGGAGTGGGAGATACTCGTGCGCAAGTGGGACCTGGAGAAGAAGACCTACCGCGAGGTGGGACGCCTGCTGCACCAGCCCACCGACCTTTGCTACGACCCGCTCTACGACAAGGTCTACGGCGTCTTCTACATCGCATCGGGCGATGAGGCCGGCTACAAGCTCGGCACGCTCGACATGCAGACCTTCCAGGTGACCCCCATCTCGCGTCAATCCATGCAGATAGGGCAGGAGATGCGCTGCCTGGCCATCAACAGCAAGGGCGAGCTCTACGGCATCGACGCCAGCGGCAACGTGGCGCGGCTCAGCAAGACCGACGGCGCCATCAGCTACATAGGCAACGTGGGATTCAAGTCGCAGCGACGCATGATGTCGGCCACCTTCGACCAGCGCACTGACCGACTCTACTGGATAGGATTCATGAACGACGGAAAAATACCCGGCTCGGGCACCGACGGCACCAACACCACCCTCTCGGTGGCCGACGGAGGGCGCGACACTGGATTCTACGAGATAGACACCCAGACAGGCAAGGCCACACTCATCGGATCGACCGACTCCAAGCCCGAGATAGAGATGGTCGACGGCGTGCCCGTCATACGGCAGTATGGCAAGATGCAGCTCACCGGCATCTACGTCGTGGGCGACTTCGAGCGCAAGGCCGTCGACCAGATAGCCGAGATGAGCAGCGTGCCCGTGCAGCTCAAGGTGGGAGAGACCACCACCATCGTGGCCACCGTGAAGAACATAGGCACGCAGGAGGTGGGCGAAGACGACTGGCGCGTCTGCTTCTATGCCGGCGGACAGCTCGTGGGCACGAAGAGCGGACGCGACCTGGAGCCCGGCGAGGTGCGACAGGTGAAGCTGGACTACACCGCCCCCGCCACGCCCGGACGCGTGACACTCTATGCCGAGGTGGAGAACAGCGCCGACCAGGAGCTGCGCAACAACCGCACGGCCGACCACACCATCGTCGTCATCGCCGACCGTGTGCTGCCCGCAGTAGCACTGCAGGGACAACAGGTGGGCAACGGACTGCAGCTCACGTGGCAAGACCCCGACGGACGAGTGTGTGACGGGGCCGAGGACTATGCACCCTTCACCTACGCCGGACTGGGCGCATGGACCATGCACGACGGCGACGAGGGCTACACTCAGCGCCCCAGCTCATACAACATGGCCGTGGAATATCCTAACTGGAACGCACCGAAGGCCTACATCGTCTTCGATCCCGAGCAGGCCGGCGTCTACGAGACTGGCAGTGCACGCATGTTCCGTCCCTACGCCGGACAGCACTACTTCGCCTCCTTCTTCACCGCCATGCCCGACGCGAGCCAGGCCGGTGCCAGCTTCATCGACCGCGACGACTGGATGATCTCGCCCCTGCTCAGCGGAAAGGCACAGACCGTCACCTTCATGGCCAAGGGCTACAAGGGCTCCGTGGCCACCGGCTACGAGACCGAGGCCAACTACACGGAGCGCATGCGCGTGCTCTGCTCGACGAGCACCACGCCCGACCCCGAGACCTTCACGGTGGTGGCCGACACGTTCGGCATTGATGCACAGCAGTGGACCCAGTACAGTGCCGAGCTGCCTGCCGGTGCCCGCTACTTCGCACTGCAGTGCGTGAGCAGGGCCGATGAGGGCTTCGTGCTCATGGTAGACAATGTGACGTTCCAGGCAGAGGCACAGCCCGTCCAGGGCTACAACGTCTATAAGAACGGGGTGCGGCTGAATGCCGAGCCCATCACGGCCACGACTTACAGCCTGCGCTCGGCCGAGCCGACCGACGAGTTCTGCGTGACGGCCGTCTATGCCGACGGCGAGTCGGCCAAGTCGAACGCCGTGAGCCTTGACCTGCTCATGGCCGTGGAGGCTCCTGCCACACAGACCCTGACGGGCGCAGCCCGCTACTACGACCTCAGCGGACAGCGCCTCACGGCCATCAACCGCCCCGGCATCTATCTGGTGGTGACCGGCGGCAAGACCCGTAAGGTAGTGGTGAGATAAGGTCGGCAGCCACTTCAGAGGAGAGGGGCAAAAGCCATGCCGCCCATCTACCCCCTAAACGACCCCCGTCTACCCCCTAAACGCACACCCGCTACCCCCTAGCCGACGCTCCGCTAGGGGGTAGACGAGGGTCGTTTAGGGGGTAAACTGTGGCCAATGCAGCACTCGCCCAAGGTCTAGCCCAGTCATATTTGCATTCAGCTACATATTTTTATGGTGGGTTCTATTAATGAGTCCACTTGAAAAAGTCGCCTACACCTTCGAATGCCATCGCGTAGCCACTCCCCTCCCTTCAAGGGGAGGGGTGCCCGAAGGGCGGGGTGGGGT